>NZ_JBEZJI010000002.1:0-369391 GCF_040649435.1 Actinomadura sp. NPDC048955 | reverse complement strand
GCGGTGAACTAGACAGCTCCACTTCACAACCGGAGGCCTTCATCTGTCAGACAGACTCACCGATGCCGAGCGGTACAACCTCCCTGGACATCACAGCTAGTCGACCGGACGGCCGTCGTGGTTGCGCGGTATCCGCAGGACGAACCGGGCGCCTCGCTCGCTGTCCTCGATGGTGAGCCTGCCGCCGTGCAGCTCGGCGATCTCCCGGGCGATCGGCAGGCCGAGGCCGGTGCCGCCCGGGTCGCGGGCCCTGCTGTCCTCCAGCCGGGCGAAGCGCTGGAACACGAGGTCCCGGTCCCGCTCGGGGACCCCCGCGCCGTCGTCGACGACCTCCAGCACGGCGGTGTCGCCCTCCCGCGACACCGTGATGTCGACGCGCGACTCGGCGTGCCGCTCGGCGTTGTCCAGCAGGTTCGTCAGCAGGCGGACGAGCCTCAGCCGGTCCCCCCGCACCGTCACCCCCTCCTGGAGGTGCGGGACGATCCGCTTCGTCCGGTCCGACCTCGCCACCTCGATGGTGACCAGCGCGGCGAGGTCGATCGTCTCGACCTCCTGCCAGGCGGCGGCGTCCAGCCGGGCGAGCTGCAGCAGGTCCGTCACGATCGCCTGGAGCCGCTCCAGGCTCTGCAGGACGCTCCGCGCCGTCCGCGGCCAGTCGACGTCGTCGGGGAACAGCAGCGCCTCCTCGATCTGGGCGCGCGCGGCCGCGATGGGGCTGCGCAGGTCATGGGACGCGTCGGAGGTGAAGCTGCGCTGCCGTTCGAGGGCGCCGTCCAGCCGGTCCAGGGTCGCGTTCGCGGCCTCCGCGAGCCGCCTGATCTCGTCCCGGCTCTCCGGCACCGTCACCCGGCGGCCCGACCGGTGCGCGGTGATCTCCGCCAGTTCGGCCCGGATCGCGTCCACCGGGGCGAGGGTCTGGTCCACCGTCGCCCAGGCGCGCAGGCAGCCCAGCAGGATCACCAGCAGCGAGACGCTGGCCAGGAACATGAGCAGGCCGGGGCTCACGTACCAGGGGACGATGGGGACGGCGGCGTAGATCAGCCAGTCGCCGCCCGGCTTGAAGACGCGGAAGCCGATCACCCACAGGCACCGGTGGCGCCGCACCGGCGAGCACACCTTCCGGGTGGTGTACACGCGCGTCTCCGACGGGACGAAGCCGGCGAGCGGCCGCCGGGCCTGCACCCGTCCCGGCGTCCCCGCGATCACCCGCCGCCGCTCGTCCATGACCTGCAGCATGACGCCCGGAATCCCGTCGATCCGGCCGGGCACCGACCCGCGCCGCAGCGTGTACGACAACCGGAGCGCGGCCGCGGTCGCCTCGCCGCGGGAGGAGTCGGTCTCCGAACCGCGCGCCTCCACGAGGACCAGCGTCGTCACGATCACGCAGATCACCGCGGTGACCGTCCCGGCAATAACGGTCATCCGCACCCGTATGGACCATGTGCGCCGTCCGTCCACCCGACCTCCCGCAGGTGAGGTAATCACCGCACACGCCGGGATCAGTCCTCCGAACAGCAGAGATGCGGCCAAGACAGGCAAAAGAAATGGTTGCCGGACCGACCGGGCAGGCAGAAGCCCGGGCACTGGAAAGCAGCCCGGCTAGCATGCTCGGTTATGGAGCTGCGCCAGCTTGAGTACTTCGTGGCGGTAACGGAAGAGGCCGGCTTCACCAAGGCCGCGGCCCGGCTGCACGTCGCCCAGCCCGGCGTGAGCGCCCAGATCCGGCAACTGGAGCGGGAACTGGGCCAGCCGCTGCTCGACCGCTCCGGCCGGACCGTCCGGCTGACCGAGGTCGGCGCCGCCGTCCTGCCCTACGCGCGGGCCGCGCTGGCGGCGGTCGAGGGCGCCCGGCTGGCCGTGGACGAGCTGACGGGCCTGCTCCGCGGGCACGTCACGATCGGCACGATCGACTGGATCCGGTCGCTGGACCTTCCCGGCATGCTGGCCGGTTTCCACCGCGACCACCCGGACGTCGAGATCACCGTCGTCCAGGAGGACTCCGCCACCCTGACCGAGGGGCTCCGCACCGGGCGGATCGACCTGGCGTTCCTCAGCCTCGGCGCCGGCCCGCCCGAGGGCCTCGCGACGCGGGTCGTCATCGAGCAGGACCTCGTCGCCGCGGTCGCCAGCGCCCACCCGCTGGCGCGCAGGCCCACGATCACCCTGCGGGCGCTCGCCGAGGAGAACCTGATCTGCCTGCCCAGGGGCACCGGGCTGCGGTCCGTCCTGGACGGGGCCTTCGCGGACGCCGGGCTGCGCCCGCGCGTCGCGTTCGAGGCGGGCGAGCCGCCCGTCCTCGCGGAGATCGCCGCGCACGGCCTCGGCGTCGCCGTGCTGCCCGAGTCCGCCGCCCGCGACCGCCCGGACGACCTGCGCGCGCTCCCGGTCGTCCGGCCGCGGCTGACCGGGCGGATCGCCCTGGCCTGGCGCGCCGAGGGGCCGCGCGGCCCGGCGGCGCGGGCGCTGATCGCCCGCGCGCGCCGGTGGCCCTCCTGATCAGGCCGCCCGCTCGGCGGAGCCGTCCACGACGCCGTGCAGGACGTCCGGCCTGTTGGTGATGATCCCGTCCACGTCGAGGTCGATCGCCCGCTCCATGTCACCGGGATCGTTGACCGTCCAGGTGAGCAGGTCCATCCCGGCGTCGTGCACCTCGTCGACGTAGTCCTCGGCCAGGCCCGCGAAGGGCGGATTGACCTGGTCCGCGTACTTCGCGAGCTTCGGCAGGTCCGCGGCCTTCGGGGTACCGAGCAGTCCGGTCGGCACCTTCGGCAGGACGGCGTGGAACCGCCGCACCGACTCCCAGTCGAACGACTGGACGACGAGGCGCCGCTCCCGCGGGTCGTACCGGAGCCAGGACGGGGACCTCCGCAGCTCCGCCGCAATACGCCCCTCGATGCCCGGGTACAGCTCGGGGCTCTTGATCTCCAGCAGCAGCCCGAGGCCCCGGTCGCGCATCGCGGCCAGCACCTGGCCGAGCGTCGGGACGCGCTCGCCCGCGTACTTCCGCGCGAACCAGCCGCCGGCGTCGAGCCTCCCGATCTCGGCGAGGGTGAAGTCGGCGACCTTCCAGGGACCGCGGCCGGGGTAGACCTCCTCCGCGTCCGTCGTCCGGGCCAGGGTGGTGTCGTGCATGATCACGAGCTGGTGGTCCTTGGTCTCCTGGACGTCCAGCTCGAACATGTCCGCCCGCCTGGCCTGGGCGAGCCGGAACGCCGCCAGCGTGTTCTCCGGCGCGTACGCGGACGCGCCGCGGTGCGCGACGTTCACGACGCCGGCGTCCGGATCCGGGGCCCGGGCGGGGGCGGTGCGCGGGCGCGGTTCCGGGGCGCCCGGCAGCAGGGACAGGAGCGGGTCGGGGCCTGGACGGGCGTCGGCGGGCGCCGCCGGGACGGCGACGGCCGCGGTGGCCAGGACGGCGATGAGCGCGAGACGATTCCGCCGGTGCATCAGTCACCTCTCGGGAGCCGGGGCTGTCCGCCCCAACCCTCGGCCCGTCCGGTGACACCGGAGTTACGGATCGGTAGCAGACTGTGTACCGAAGGTGACGATACGCATCGGGTCCCGTCAGGACGAGTCAGACACGGCCGGGCCGCCCGAACGACCTCCGGGCTCCTCGCCGCCGTCCGGCCCGGCGGCCCGCGCGCTCTTGGCCGCCTTCGCCAGCACCAGCGCGCCGAACAGCAGCCTCCTGCCGCGCCGGAGCGGGCGCCTCGTCCGCCCCGGCTCCGGCTCGCGCCGCGGAGCGGGGATCACGGGAAGCGCGTGGCGGCGCGGCGTGCCCAGCCGTGTCGGACGGCTCCGCCCGCGCAGCGTCACCGAGCGTCCGAGATCCCATTCGTCGGACTCGGCGAGGTGCGCCAGCTCCAGGACGGCCGCCGAGGCGAGCACCCGTCCCTCCTCGTCCTTGGCGAGGTCGCTGAGCCGGGCCGCCTCGTTCACCGGATCGCCGATCACCGTGTACTCGAACCGCTCCTCCGCGCCGATGTACCCGGCGACGACCGGGCCCGCGGACACGCCGATCCCCGCGTCCAGCATCGGCACCTCGGCGCGCAGCCGCACCGCCAGCTCGCGGGCCGCGCCGAGCGCCCCGCCCGCCGAGTCCTCCACCTGCGTCGGCGCCCCGAAGATCGCCAGCGCCGCGTCGCCCTCGAACTTGTTGATCCAGCCGCCGTGCCTGGCCACCGCCGACACCACGACGCCGAAGAACCGGTTGAGCAGCCCCACCACCTCGTCGGGGCCGCGCGTGTCGGCCAGCCTGGTGGACCCGGTCAGGTCCACGAACAGGACGGCCACCTCCCGCGTCTCGCCGCCCAGCGTGACGACGCCGCGCTCCAGCGCCAGGTCGGCGACCTCCTCGCCGACATGCCGCCCGAACAGGTCGCGCAGCCACTCGATCTCGCGCAGCCCCGCGACCATGTGGTTGAACCCGGCCTGCAGCTGCCCGACCTCGCTCGCGTCGTACACGTCCACCTCGGCGCCGAGGTCGCCCCGCTCGACCTGCGCCATCCCGCTGCGCACCGCCTTGATCGGGTCGGCGATCGCCCGCGTCGCCATGTAGATCACGCAGACCCCCGCCAGCAGCGCGGCACCGCCGAGCCCGAGGATCGTGATCGCGAGCTGGGTGACGTTGATGTCCGGCGAGGCCAGCGCCGCGATCGCCACGCAGATCAGCCCGAACACCGGGATCGCCGTCCCGAGCGCCCAGGCGAGCATCACCCGCGTCGTCACCCCGGGCAGCCGGAGCCTCTTCGGACGCTCCGCGCCCAGCACCAGCGCCGCCGCCGGCCGCAGCAGCCGCTCCGACAGCAGGTAGACGATCGTGCAGGTCGTGCCCGCGCCGAGCAGGCACGTCAGCCCCGTCTTCACCGCCAGCCGCCCGGTGAACAGGACCAGGTCGAGCGCCGCCCAGCCGAGCGCGCCGACCGCCCACAGCGCCCCGACCAGCAGCGTCAGCCGCAACGGCCCGAGCAGTACGGCCCGGCGCTGCCGCCGGTCGGGCTCTCCCCCGTCCCGGACGAACGTGACCACCGGACGCCACAGCCACAGCCCGCACAGCAGCGCCGCCGGAGCCGCGACCACCGGATAGCTGAAGAACGCCACCGCGTTCACCAGATGCACATAGTCGCGGTCGTCCAGCGGCGGGTCGGGGACCACGAACGTCGCGAACAGCAGCACCACCAGCGAGCCGATGATGTTCGCGACGCCCACCACGAACAGCAGGACCCATCGCACCCGGATCTCAAGCCTGCTGGTCACGTGCGCCTCCGGAGGGGAAGGAACCTCCGAGAGGGATCATCCCACGGCGGGCGCCGTCCCGCCGTGGGATGCCCTCACTCAGGCGCTCGTGCTCTCCTCGGCCAGCGGCAGCGGCACCCGCGCCTCCTGCGAGCTGCGCCGGACGAACGTCCAGCCGACCACGACCAGCGCCGCCCAGGCCGCCATCACGTACAGCGCGATCCGCGTGTCGGCCTCCCATGCGATCGTCACGGTGACGAACGCGAAGAACGCCAGCACGGCCCAGTTCGTGTACGGCGCCCACGGCATCCGGTACGGCGCCTTCGGCAGCTCCCCGGCCGCCGACCGCCGCCGGTACGCCATGTGCGCGAGCAGGATCACCGTCCACACCAGCAGCGCGCCACCCGTCGACACCGACGTGATGTACTCGAACGCCTTGTCCGGCACCACCGCGTTGACGACCACGCCGATGCCCATGACCAGCGCGGAGATGACGACGGTCAGGACGGGCACGCCGCGCCCGTTGAGCCGTCCGAGCACCTTCGGACCGTCACCGTTGACGCCGGCCGTCCGCAGCATCCGCGACGTCGAGTACAGCCCGCCCGCGTTGCACGACGACAGCGCCGCCGTCAGCACCACGAAGTTGACGATGTCCGCACCGCCCGGGATGCCGATCCGGTCGAACGCCAGCACGAACGGGCTCGCCCCGCCCTTGAACGCCGTCCACGGCACCACCGCGAGGATCACCAGCAGCGACCCCAGGTAGAACAGCGCGAACCGCACCGGAAGCGCGTTGATCGCCCGCGGGATGTTCTTCTCCGGGTCCTTGGCCTCGCTCGCCGTCACGCCCACCAGCTCGACGCCCAGGTAGGCGAACATCACCATCTGCAGCGTCATGATCGTGGCCCCGGCCCCCTCGGGGAACACGCCCCCGTGGTCCCACAGGTTCCCGACCCGCGCGGTGTCCCCCGCGTCGCTGAACCCGAAGACCAGCACCCCGATCCCGACCAGGATCATCATCACGATCGCCGCGACCTTGATCATCGCGAACCAGAACTCCAGCTCGCCGAAGAGCTTCACCGAGATCAGGTTCACCACGAACAGGACCACCAGCGCCACCAGCGCCGTCTGCCACTGCTCGACGCCCGGCCACCACTTCTGGATGTACTTGCCGGCCGCGGTCAGCTCCGCCATCCCGGTCGTCACCCAGATGATCCAGTACGTCCAGGTCGTGGCGTACCCCCAGAACGGCCCCAGGAACTCCCGGGCGTACCCGGCGAACCCGCCCTCGGCCCGCCGGTAGGTGAGCAGCTCGCCGAGCGCCCGCATGACGAAGAACAGCGCCAGCCCCGCCACGGCGTACGTCAGGATCAGGCTGGGCCCGGCCTTGGCGATGTTCTCCCCGGCGCCCAGGAACAGCCCGGTGCCGATCGTCCCGCCGATGGCCAGCATCTGGATCTGGCGGGTACCAAGCCCGCGTTGGTAGTCCTCCGCGCTCTGGTCTGGGAGCTTCGCGACCACGCGGCCTCCTCTCTACAGCCGTCCCCGCAGGGGGATCCGGCGCCACCCTCCGATCACGCACGGTTGCGCAACTCGGACAGAGTAGGAGCCCCAAGCACAAACACGAAACACTCTTGTCCGTCCTGTTTCTCCCCGCCCGGATCGTCCCCTCACCCGCCCGGGGTAATCGAGTTGGCGACCCACTCGGCCATCGCGTATGCTCTCGGACGTCGCCAAGCGCCGGGAACACCGGCCAAGACACCCCTCCAGAGCCGATAGGCTCGGAGACGCAAGGTCCTGTGGAGCAGTTAGGAGTGCTCGCCACCCTGTCAAGGTGGAGGCCGCGGGTTCAAATCCCGTCAGGACCGCCAGACGCACCACCACGCGTCCTGGGCAGGTAGCTCAGTCGGTACGAGCGTCCGCCTGAAAAGCGGAAGGTCGGCGGTTCGACCCCGCCCCTGCCCACCACCAAGACCAGCAACAACGCCCCGGAGCCACACGGCCCGGGGCATCTTTTTTTGGCAGCGACCGGCGTAGGCAAGAGGTCTGACGGTCCCCCGCCAACAGGCGCGAGCTACGAGCGGCAGCACCGCGACGACCACACTTGTCCTGGTCGGCGGCGCCGGACCGGGCGAGGCCGGGTTCGCGCGCCTTCTCGGCGACATTTCGGGCTGACCTTCCTGGACATGGACACCCTGACGCCACACCGAACGAGGCCAGACCCCTTGAATACATGATGTTGATCTAGCCCGCATAATTTCTCTCGCGAGATTTATAGCGGAGCAGATCACGGTGTCCAGTGGCCGACCAATCCAGTAAGAGTGATTACTGCAAAGGTGTAGGCATCTGACGCCGCCACCGAGGCTCGGTGATAGCGCATCAATCTCCTGGCTCGCGCGCCGATCCCATAACTGAGGTCCGAGACGATCGCCGTGCGTGGCCGGGCGCGCGAAAGCGGGACGATCGCTGCCGCAGGGCTTCTGGTGCTCTGACCATGGACGGGCCCCTTGCCCTGCCTTCCTGCAACTCAGCCCGCGAGTTGGGTGTCCGGGCGGGCCGAGCTGGTTGTTTCCGGCTCATGAGGTTGGTTCCTCGGGCTCGGTTTTTTACTGGGGCGGTGCACTGATCGCCTCAGAACGTAAAGCGGCCGTCGTTGTTGGTCAGGATTCCGTCGACTGGTGCGGCGGCCGGATTCGCCGAACCTGCCCGGGGTAATTATCGCCGCGGTCCGACCGGACCCGCTGATCGATTCAGGGAGATCTGAATGCGAAGAACTCTAGGTATGCTCATGGCCGCCCTAGCCCTGCTGGCAGGAATGGCCCCGACCCGTCCCGCGTCCGCCGAAACCCCGAACCGCGCCGACGGATTGGGCTGGCACACCCGGTTCACCGAGACCGACCTGATCTCCGACATCCCGGGCCGGGCGCCTCTTCAGGACCCCAAGCTCGTCAACCCATGGGGCCTGGCGCTTAGCCCGACCGGGCCGCTGTGGGCCGCCAACAACGGCACCGGCGTCGCCACCGTGTACGCGGGCGGCGCGAAAGGCGTGACGAAGCAGGCACTGGAAGTCGCCGTCGAGGGCGGCGCGCCCACCGGAGAGGTGTTCAACAACACCGCCGACTTCGCGGTGAAGGGCGCGCCGGCCTCCTTCATCTTCAGCAGCGAGAGCGGCGCGATCACCGCATGGAACCGCAACACGGGGACCACCGCGGTCCGCGTGGCGGGCGCGCGAGGCGCCATCTACAAGGGACTGGCGCTGCTGCACACCCGCCATGGGGCGTTCCTGCTGGCGACTGACTTCCACAACGGACGCATCGACGTCTTCGACGGTAGGTTCCGGCGGCTCAGGCTGCCCGGCGGGCGCTTCAACGACCCGTCGATCCCACGAGGCTTCGCGCCGTTCAACGTCGCCGTCCTCGGCCGCTCCGTGTTCGTCACCTACGCCAAGCAGGATGCGGACGCCGAGGACGACGTCCCCGGCCCCGGGCTCGGCTTCGTCGTGGAGTACCGGCGGTTCGGTCGGTCCCATCACCGCTTCGCCTCCCGTGGTCCGCTGAACGCGCCGTGGGGGCTGGTGATCGCGCCCCGATCATTCGGCGACTTCGCCGGAGACGTCCTCGTCGGCAACTTCGGCGACGGCCGGATCAACGCCTTCACCCGGCATGGCCGTTGGCGGGGCGCGTTGCGCCGGCCAGACGGCCGCCCGATCGAGATCGACGGCCTGTGGTCGCTCCTGCGCGGGACGCCGACGACCGGAGGCACCGACGCCGTCTGGTTCTCGTCCGGCCCGAACGACGAGACGCACGGCCTCGTCGGCCTGCTGCGCAAGGCCCGCCTGCACTGAACACGAGCGTGACCAGCGGCCGGGCCGTACCTGCTGATCTGTGCGGGCGCGGGAGCGGTCGGCACGCTGCTCAGCGGCGTGGTGATAGTGAAGGCGTATGAGCAGAACCTTCGTGTATCGGCGAAGGCGATGCTGTCGCCTCTGAACACCCTGGCCGGCATTCTCCTGGGGATGCTCCTAGCGCAGACGGCTCCCGGCCCCCTGGGGGCGGCGGCGATCTGCGTGGTCCTCGTGGCTTCCTACGGGGCCGCGAAGTATCAGAGCCGGAACAAGTCCGGATCTGACTGATCCAGTCCGCAGTAGGGCAGCGCCCCCTCCCGAGACTCCGGTAACCATGGAGAACTTTGGTCGGGTCTCGCTGACCTGCGGCGTAGTCCCCACTTGAGCGCCCGTCCGGCCCGTCCGGGCGGGCGCTCGCTGCGCCAAGCGTCAGTCTTCTCGGATCAGGACGCGTTGTTTGCTCGTGGCTCGGCGGGCTGCACTCCCAGTGGAGCGCAGGCGACAGATCCGGCACAGGCACAGCGGAACTTGGGCCGCAGCCATGGACCCGGACGAACCTACGCTGCTCAAGGACGCTTACGCCCCTCTACCAGCTTCACAAGAGCTTCCCGCTTCCCCGAGGGAGCGTCGCGTAGAACCTGCCGAGCACGCAGAAGTGCGTCCACATCAGCGGTTGCGGCGGCGACCTCCGCGGCAACCGAGTCGATCTTCCCTAGTCCAGCATCAGCAAGCCAGCGAGACACCTGAGCCCAGGAGTACAGCTTGACGCGACTACCGCGATGAATGACCGGAGCGGGGAAACTTCCAGGGCCGCGTTCACCGGTCGTCCAGTGTCCGACCGCTGGGGCCGACCTGCCGGTCTTCTCAGCGATGTCGTCGATGGTCACCAGGTCCTCCATGACACCGGTCACCGCCAGCCCACTGCGCTCGCTGTCGTCGATGGCAGACAGGATCGCCCCGATTGCGTTGGGGGCCTCGCGCGAGAACAGGACCGTGCCACCCTGCTCGTCGCCAGAGAGTTGACCGTCACCGCAACGCGAGTACAGCCGCTCTGCGGCCTCCTCGAGGTCACTGACCGGGCCGACCTCAAGCTCGAACCAGTAGGTGCTCATCAATCCTCCCCTTCATGCCGTTCGGCCTCCTTGGCGTCATGCTGTCGCATCCGCCTCCGGATCTTCTGCGCCTCGTGTTCGTCAACGTCGGGAGTTCCGTTGATCGAGAAGGGAGGGGCACAGCAGCCGGGACCGCCAGGGCAGGATGCCCTCGCATAGGCGTGAGCCCGTCCGCTGGTGTAGGTGATCTTCCACCCGGCTTCCTCTAACTCCCTGATGGCCGCCCGCGTATGCTTGCCTGACATGTAGGAATAGTACTACGCATGTAGGGCCAGACTAACACTTCACTTCGATGGCATCCAACGCAGTTACTTCACCAAGCTGCACAGGTCTTCTCTTATCCGTTCGGCCTTGTCCGACCGTCACCGTCTCATCGGCCGTCCGAACCGATGTGGGGCTACATCTGGTTGCTGCACCGGTGTCGCCTCGGGAGCTTTTCGGCACCAGCGCGGCAGGGTGGTCGGTCCTGGTTAGCAGGTCGGCCAGCCATCTTGGCAGCGGCGCTGGCGTGATGTCGTTCACCGTCACCTGGAGGCCGTCGGTGGTGAGACTGCTGCCTGCGGCCACCACGTGGCCCCTGACTATGGGTGTCGACCGGCCGTCCCAACCAGGCGGCGGGGTTGCGCAGCCGGGCACCGGGCGGGGTGGTGAAGTACAAGTGCATCCCGTCGGCATTATTGCCAAGTTTTTGATCTGAGTTTGTCTCTGGTGGTTAAGACGTTCCTTCGATGGATGGGACGTAATCGGCAGGGGCCGGTCGTCCGGGCGCCTGCTGGGTGCTTCCCCTTGCGTGTTAGCGGCCGGTTCGGGTTCCCGACTGGCGACCATTTGCCGGGTGGCTCTCTGGCTGGGAATTGGTGGTCTCAATAATGAGGAGCCAGGGGTGTGGGGAGGCGGTAGCGTCGCGTGGATGGTGGGTGAGGACGTGTTGCAGGACGGGCCCCATCGGCGGGTGGTGCGGGTCGGGGACACCGTTCGTCGGCCTATGCAGCCCTGGACGGCGACGGTGCACGCCTTGCTCGGACATCTGGAAGCGGTGGGCTTTCCCTATGCGCCCCGTCCCCTGGGGATCGATGAGCAGGGCCGGGAGGTTCTCACCTTCATTGATGGCGAATCCGGGCCCCAGGGCTGGGCCAAGGTAGTGGATGACCGGGGCTTGTCCGCCTTCGCTCGGCTGCTGCGCGACTACCACGACGCGACCGTGGGTTTCTCACCGCCGGAACAGTCCGTCTGGTCTTGCGGCGCGAGCGCGCTCGTTGAAGGTCAGGTTGTCTGCCACGGCGACTTCGGCCCGTGGAACGTGGTGTGGCGCGGCGATCAACCAGTGGGGATCATCGACTGGGACTTCGTCCACCCGGCGCCACGCCTAAGCGATGTGGCCTACGCGCTGCAATACCTCGCCCCGTTCCGCGATGACGCCGAGTGCCTGCGATGGCTGCATTTCACACAGGTGCCCGATCGGCGCCACCGCCTGGAGCTGTTCTGCACCGCCTACGGTCTTGCCGCGCCCCTGGGGATCGTGGATGCAGTGATCGACAGACAGCGGCAGAACATCGACCTGGTGCGCCGGCTGGCCTCTCAAGGGCATGAGCCGCAAGCCACGTGGGTCCGCGAGGGTCTGCTGGAAGAACTCGACCGCCGACTCGTCTGGAGCGATTCGAACCGTCATCTGTTCGAATGACGGCCCCATGCCGTGCGCCCTAGTCGTCGGGGCGAGGGAGATGCGGCCGGTCGGGGCAAGGCTGTGTGCGGGTGGCTGTATCCGGGTGTTCATGGTGCGATCAGCAGTTATCGTCGGGACATGGACGAGGCCGAGGCGAGCGAGCACCTCTGGCGGGAACATGTGCGCCGGCGAATCACCGCCGAGCAAGATCGAGACACTTTGGCTCGTCGAGTACGACGCAGACCCGTTCGAAGTCGAACTGTACGAGTTGGCGGCCGACTCGCGAACATTGCTCATCGACCGCGCCCAGCGGCGCCGGGCCGGACAGCACGAGCGGCACGTTCGGCGGTTGAGAGAACGACGTTCGCGGAGCGATCGGTGGCGGAGACCTTGACGGCACTGACCGCATCCGACCGGCGCCACGGGCGTACGTCAGGCACCGTCTGACCTCGGTGAACAACCGGGGCCTCTTATGAGGGCTGCCACGGGCCGAGCGGACGGCCTCTTGCGACAAAGTCCCTGTACTCGTAGCCCAGCATCCCGAGGTTGACCCACCAGTGCGGATCAGCGTTCAGTTCCCGCTCCGCCAGCTCAATGGCCGCCTCCGGTGTCGAGGCGGTGCCCACTGTGCGGGCTCCCTCGCTGTCCGCGTCCTCTGGGTAGAACGCATCATCGCTCGGATAGAGCAGGCCGTCGTGCCTGTCTAGCTCCATCGTGTCCTCGACTGCCGTGCACGAGATGTAGTAGACACCGTCGGGTGCCGGGGTGATTACTACGTATCTCACTCCTCGGCGTCCGGCTTCTTCGAAACCACCGAGGAGTTGCTCTATCGGGCGTCCGCGATTCAGAGCCCCCAGCGCCAAGGACATCGGCAGGTAGCGCATCAGCCAACGGTAGAGCGCTCCCTGTACGTCCCTCAAATGCATAAACGAGCCCAGACTCAGGTCTGGGACCGGCATGGTCGCCTCAATGTCGCCGCACTCGATGATCTATCCGACGACGTGCGCTATCCGCCGAAGTTTGGAAGCAGGGAGACGCAGATGTGTTGCATTTCGTGCGGCCTCATCGAGTTGAGCCCCCGGCGGCGGCCTGGCCAAACTCGTCCCGTGACCTCCCCTGCCTGATGCCTGCCGGGGCACCGATCAACGACGCATCACGAGCTCTAGCGCTTCAACGCCCGGTAGCGGCGGAGCAGGGCCGTCACCTTCTGGTAGTCGGCATCGCCGTTGAGTTCGGTGAGAAGGTCGTCCGGACACAGTTCATAGACGTCTCCCCACCACTTGCGTCGGCGGTTGTCCCAGATGCGGTAGCCACCGGGGACGCCACGAGCCACGTAGCGCCGCCTAGCCACGTGCCACCTGATCGATCCACATCATCCGCATCACATCCCGGCCCACGTTGCTGAGGGTATGAGCAGCCAGCGCCGGGGGCCACCGGATAACCCTCAGGCACTCGTCAGCCAGCCTGATACGGCAAATCCACAGGTCAGCTGGATGCCGATCGTGCGGGATGGGTACGTTCGCCAAGTCTTCACGGGCGGCCCCAGCGGTCGCTGGGCAGGCGGCCTCTCGGAGCGACTTGACGTTGGGCGCGGACGAACGGCTTGAAACGGGCGATCTTGGTGGCGGCTATGGCGATGGCCTTGAACCGCCTAGCGCTGATGGCTGTCGGGGACCCGATGAGCAGCTCCCGCGGATGCTTGGAGGACTTCTCCGGGGGTGTTTCTCTGGCCGTCTTTGGTTCTATGCGAATCTGACGCTCAGGCCGTGGCCGGTTCATCTATTACGGCGTTTCGATTGTCGGTGCACTCACTCAGGCTGGGGCCCGCGGGTAGCGCTTGGGAGCCGACGGACGGTTCTACGGGACGACTCTACACAGCTCTGACCTGCACAGATCTGCTACCTTGAGGCTGGTCGCACGAACCAGAACTCCCGGGCCCGCTGGGTGGGGGCCCTATCCCACTAGAGCCCTAGGGCCCCAAGATTCCGCTGGCGTATTGGGGCCTTTAAGCCCTCCCCGCCCACGATTCACCCCGAGTAATTTCTCCACAAGTTACCGAAAAGGGAGATGAATCATGGCGATCAGCATCCAGAGAAAGGCCGCCTTCGCCGCCGCGGGCCTCGTGGTGACGACCGGCCTGGGACTGGTGGCGTGCGACGCGACGTCCGCTCGGGAGACGAAGCTGAGCGCCGGGGGCACCAAGAGCACCCAGGCGGCCGGCAGTCTCAGCGCCGCGCAGATCGCGGCCGGTGGCACCCGCGTCAGCGGGGACTCGGCGAACACGCCGGTCTACCTCATCAAGGGGTACCGGCAGAAGGTGACCGACACCGGATGCGCCAGCAAGTGGAGCGGCGCGGTGGACGCGATGCGCGGCTGGGGGTGGACGGGCAAGTTCCACCGGGTCGGCTACTACTCGACCGACAATCCGAAGGGCTGTGTGCGGATCGCCAAGGGGTCGAACGACACCTCCATCAAGGATCTCGGCAGGAACCTGGCCCAGAACATCTACAAGAACTACTCGTCCAAGGGCCAGACCGTCGACATCGTCGCGCACTCCATGGGCGGTCTGGTCGCCCGCGCCGCGATCGCCGGCTACGCGCGCCACGAGCCGGGGTGGCCGCCCAAGCTGCTGATCCAGGACGTGGTGACGCTGGGCACGCCACACAAGGGCGCCATCCTGCCGACGTACTGCGCGTCCAACAGGCAGTGCCGGGAGATGAGCGGGACGAATTCGTTCCTGAACTGGCTCGGCCCGCAGTTGCCCCAGGCCGAGGGCGGCACCGACTGGACGCTGATCGCCACCGACAGGGACGAGGCGGTCAACTCCTCCAGCTCGGCGGCCGAGCTCATCGGGGCCCAGCACCGGGTGCGCTACGCCCCGGTCGCCGGTCTCCGGCACAGCGACCTGCGCACCAGGACCTCCGGGCACTACCGGCTGAACTACAGCCTGAACGACGGCGGTTGGAAGCACATCCGGAACGGCGCCCCGCCCACCCGCGTGGCCATGGACGCCATCTACTGGTCCAGCAAGTGGTGACCTAGGGCTCCGGGGCGGGCGGCCAGGTGGGCCCGGGCCTCGAACGGGTCCACATCGGTGAGGTCTCGGCCGCCGATGTGGACCTGAGCGCCCCGCAGGCGCCGGGCTGCTGTCACGCGGCGTGACGTGGGTCAGGTGCAGCCGACCTGCGGCGAGCGTAGTGCGCGGTGAGGACGAGGACCAACGGTCCCCACAGCAGGAGCGGGGCGTAGCAGACGTCCATGATCAGACCTGCCGTGCCCTGCGGGAACTCAGGGTTGGCGAGGGGCCCGCCCGAGGGCAGGACCAGGGCGAGGCAAAGTACGGTCACCGCGGCGCCGCCGAGCGCGGCCGGGATGATCCCCGCAAGCGGCGGGATCCGCCGGCCGCCGAGGAACGGGATCCGCCGAGGCACGGTCTGCCCCCACGGCCGGATCAGTCCCAGGGTGAGGAACGCCGCAGCCTGTGACACGACCGTCAGGGTCAGGACGTACACCATGATGTCGACGCCGGTATACATCTCGCCAAGCTTGCCGGTGAAGCCGACATCGGCGCCGAAGCCGAGCGCCATTCGCCACACGCCGGACGGCACCGTGCACAGGACGGTCGTCCAGGCGCACCAGACTGCCCAGCGGGGAACGCCCGAGAGGGTTTCGGACGCTGTGACGTTCTCCGTGGCCGGCATCGATCGTGTCAGGGTCATCAAGTTCTCCGTGCCGTAGCGGGTGTCGCGCGCTCTCAACAATCACGAATCCCCAGGCTCGGGAGACCACCCGAAGGGGCGAACAGGCTCCCTCCCCTGGGGGACTTCCGGGGTGGTCATGGATCTGCTCGTCTCCTGGCTGGTCCGCGCTTCTGCAGGCGGCGACGATCGATCCTTGCTGGAGTTCGTCTGTCGCGGCGGCGGACGTCACGTGGCCTTCGGGGCGGCCAGGGCGAGGTCGAGTACGTCTATGCCGACGGGGGTGCGGGCCGTTTCGATCCGGCTTACCGACCACGGGCCGGGCAGTCGGTGCAGTAGCTCGCCTGTCGCGATCGCGACCTGGTGCCGGGCCAGGTGGGCGCCGAGGCAGAAGTGGACGCCGTGGCCGAAGGACAGGTGAGGGCCGGGTGCGCGGTCCGGCCGGAACCGGTTCGGCTCGGTGAACATCCGGGGGTCCCGGTTGGCGGAGAGGATCATGATGATCACTCGACTGCCGGCCTCGATCGCGTGTCCGGCGATGTTCGCCGGGACGGTGGTGAACCGATCGGTGCCACCGGTCGGCGGGAGGAACCGCAGGACCTCCTCGATGGCGCCGGGCAGCAGAGCGGGGTCCGCGCGCAGTGCGGCCGGCGCGTCCGGGTGGGCCGACAGGCACAGCACGGTGTTGACCAGCAGCGTCCTGGTGGTCTCGTGGCCGTTGATGAGCAGCAGGGTGCAGAAGTTGAGGAGTTCGTCCTCGGTGAGGCGGGTGCCGTCCGGTTCGGCGGCCAGCAGGACGCTGATGATGTCGTCCCGGGGGCGAGCGCGCCGGTCCGCGAATGCTTCCTGGAAGTAGTCGGTGAGCTCGGTCCGGGCGGTATCGAACGCCGCCCGCCGTGCCGGGTCCTGGGTGAACGCGCCGGCGAAGGAGGTGATCGCCTCGGTCCAGCGGACGAAGTCCGGCTGCCGGGCGGGTTCGACGCCGAGCAGCGTGGCGATGGTGTGCACCGGAAGCGGGTGGCCGAGGCGGTCGATCACGTCCAGCTCGCCGTCGACCTCGGCCAGCCGGGCCCGCACCGTGTCGGCGATCTGGGGCAGCAGGGTCTGCACCGCGCGGGGGGTGAACGCCCGGCTGACGAGCTTGCGCAGCAGGTGGTGCCGCGGCGGGTCGATCGCGGCGAGGCTGCCCAGGATCGGGTTGTCGCGGTGCGGTACGGGTCGCGCGCTGTAACGCAGTTCGTCGGACGAGAACACCTGATGGTCGGTCAGTACCTGCTTGGCCGCGGCATGGCCGTGTACCGCCCAGGCGTCCGGACCTTCCAGATACCGGACGCCGTCGCCGACAAGACCTTGCCGCGCGGTCTCCCTATGCCAGTCGAGGATGCTCTCGACCATTTCGTTGCCCATGCCGCGAGCGTGTCATCCCGGGATTCGCGACGATTGGAGAAAACGGACATCACGCAGCAACGTGTTGGGGGGCACACCGACAGCTTCTCGGAATTCGGCGAGCAGGTGCGATTGGTCGTAGAAGCCGCACTCTCCCGCGATTTCGGCCCACTGCGGAGGTACGCCCCGGGAGAGTGCGGTCCGGGCGGCGTCCAGTGCGCCGTGCAGGCGGACGACTCGGATGTAGGCCTTTGGCCGGAGCCCGACGGCGACCACGAATCGGCGCCGCAGTTGCCGTTCGGACAGTCCCACTTCAGTGGCGTGCCGGGCCACGGGAGCGCCCGGTGCCGCGTGCATGAACGCCAACGTCCTGCGCACCTTTTCGTCGACGCGGCACTGCCCCGCCCGTGCCCGTACCAGCGCGAGCGCGGCCGCGAGCCGCGCCTGGGGCGTTCCCGGCAGACGCCCGACCTCGATCGGGGCACCGGCGAGCGGCACCTCGTCGGCCGCCACGCCGAACAACCCGGGCGCGGTGCCCGGCCGCAGCCTCACTCCGACCAGCGCCCCGCCCGGCGGCAGCGGCCCCTGCCGCCGATGGGTCTCCGGCCCGGCCAGCCGGCATCGCCCGTCCGGCATCACCACCAGGTCGACGGCGGGTTGCGGTAGTGCCCGAGGCACCGCGGCGCCGTCCAGGATCCAGCTCCCGGCCACCAGGTGGGCCAGGTCTGCGGGAACGGACATTTCGGTCAACGCGAGCGGGCTCCAGGACTGTTGCCCGTGAAGCGCTGGCCCATGGCGATCTCGTCGCCGACGATCGACCAGGCGGTCTCCTCGTGCCGGAAGGGGAGCGGGTCGATGCTGGACGTTTCCTGGCGGATGCGTGTGACCTCGTCCTCCAGGCGCTCGAATTCGGCTTCTTCGTCGCCGGTGAAGGTGAATTCCTCCAGCAAGCGCTGGAAGCGGAAGGTGACACCTATGAGGGACGAGACGTCCGTGTGGAGTTCCTCCGCGGTCTCATCGTCGGGGTCGAATGCGTGCACCTTGCCAGTGCTGGGGTCCAGGGCGAGGTGGGCGTTGAGGAGCCAGCCGATGACGGGCCATTCGGCCGCGTCCACCGAAGCGTCGACGACGTCTTGGAGGACGGGCAGCCGACCGGAGTTCTCGTCGGGCTCGCGCAGCCAGAACGTCCCGGTGGGGACGCCGGCGGTTTGCAGGAGGCGGGCGCCTTCGGTGTCCGCGGCGGAGGGCGGGAAGGCGGTGGCGGGCAGGGTCACGAGCCGGTCCTCGCCGAAGATGTCGGCGAGTTCGCCGCGGGTGACGTCGAAAAGCACAGCCGGAACTCCGAACTCGGCGATATGGGCACCGTAGGACTCGTAGTGGATGGAAGCGGTCGCAACCAACAGCGTTGCGGATCGGGACGCTCCAGGCGACTCCGACTCCGCCTGAGACGTCCGTCGCGGAGAGGCCCAAGCCTGTCCGCATCAGTAACGGGGGCCCGGCACCAGCCGGGCCCCCGTTCCTCTGTGGTGCCGGTTCTTCGCGCGGTACGGCGGCGATCACCGTGTGCGTGGCCAGAACGTGAACAGGGGCGGGGTCGCGTGGAGTCAGGTGGAGTCGGCACCGTCCACCAGGACGGCCAGGCCGGCGATGAGGCCCAGGACCGCGATGACCGCCAGCAGGCAGATGAGGATCAGCAGCCAGCCGAGGACGATTCCCAGCAGCGCCATTCCGCGGCCGTCCCCGTCAAGACGGCGGCCCCGGAAGCGGCCGACATGGCCGGCGATGATGGCCGCCAGCGCGCACAGAACGGCGAGTCCGACGAAGACGGCCGGGTTGATCCAGGCGATGCCCGTCGCGAAGTTCGCCAATGTCGCGATACCGGAGCCGGCGAAGAACAGGCTCACCTTCGCCGGACGGTTGGCGCTCGGCCTGGTGCCCTGCTGCCCGGCAGTACTCATGATCGCCCCCTCGGATTGCCGGGCACCCTACCAGCGGAAACCCTGATCAACGAGGCGGGCGAGAGTCACCTGGAAGGTCTCGGGCGAGTGTTCGTCGCGGGCCGTTCGTCTCAGGGACGGTGGGCGCGGAGGCCGTCGACGAGGATGGACAGCAACCGCGGGCCTCGCGCGTCGAGTTCGGCGTCGTCCAGCCGCGACAGCCAGCTGATGAGCACGATGACGTCGCGGGCCTCGGCGTCGGTGCGCACGCTTCCGGCCGAGCGGCCGGCGGCCAGCAGCAGTTCCACCGCCTCACCGATCGGGCCGAGGCTGTGGGCGGCGAGGTCGCGCCATGTCGCCGCTTCGACGGCCGCGAACACGTCGCGCTTGACGCGGGCGTAGGCGGCCACCCGGTCGAACCATGCCGCCAGCGCGTCCAGCGGGCGGTGGGTCTCCAGCAGACGTGGAGCGGCGGCGACGAGCTCCTCCACTTCATGGCGGTACACCTCGACCAGGAGGTCCTCGCGTGTCGGGAAGTGCCGGTACAGCGTGCCCTGCCCGATACCGCAGGCCTTCGCGACCGCGTTGAGTCTCAGCTCCCCCGGCTCGTGCACGAGATCGCGTGCCGCTTGGAGGATGCGCTCCCGGTTGCGCTGGGCGTCCGCACGCCGCGTTCCACCGCTCGGAGCGGAAGCGGACACGTGTCCGCTAAGGTCGTTGGTATAACCGGACATGTGTCCCATTCTAGTGCGGAGGTTCCTCATGACCGTCCAGGGCAAGGTCATCGCCATCACCGGCGCCAGCAGCGGGATCGGTGAGGCGGCGGCTCGCCACCTCGCCTCGCTCGGCGCCGCCGTCGTCCTCGGCGCCCGCCGCACAGAGCGGCTGGACCGGCTGGTCGCCGAGATCGAGGCCGCCGGCGGCGAGGCGGCCGCCACGCGCGTGGACGTCACCCGTCCCGGCGACCTCCAGTCGCTCGTCACCCTCGCCGTCGAACGCTTCGGCCGCCTGGACGTCCTCGTCGGCAACGCCGGGATCAGCAAGATCGGTCCCGTCGCCGATCTGGACGTCGAGGGCTGGTCGGCGATGGTCGACGTGAACGTCAAGGGGATCCTGCACGGGATCGCCGCGGCCCTGCCGGTGTTCCGCCGTCAGGGCGGCGGCCACCTCGTCACCGTCGTCTCGACCTCGGGCCTGAAGATCGTCCCCACCCAGGCGGTGTACGCCGGGACGAAGAACGCGGTGCGCACCCTCCTGGAGGGCCTCCGGCAGGAGAGCACCGACGGGGTCCTGCGGACGACGTCGATCTCCCCCGGCTACGTCCGCACCGAGCTCATCGACAACGCCGTCGACGATCCGGCCGTGCGCGAGCAGGCCAGGCGGAACATGGCCGAACTCGGGATCGATCCCGTGGCGGTGGCTCGGGCGATCGCTTTCGCCGTCGACCAGCCCGACGACGTCGAGATCGGGGACCTGACCATTCGACCGGCCCGGCAAGGCTGAGGTGCGCGGCTCCCCCGGCCGGCGGACGCCCCTGACGCCGTCGGGCTAGGCTGTGTTTCAAAGTCCCGGCCCACTTCGCTCGCCTGACGGCTCGCTACGTGACCGTGCCTGGGCGAACGCGGCATCGCTTCGCGATCTGCCCGGTTCCGCTCGCCTCCGGCCTCGCTCCACCGGCCAGTTCACGCGTTCGCGCGCTTGACCGGAGCCACTTCGAGACAGGCCCTAGACCCCGGCGGCCGAGAGACCTCGCTTGTAGTCGCCGACCGACCGCTTGATGCTCTCGCCGACGGCCAGCATGTCGAAGCGGTAGTGCTCGACCAGCACGCTGCCCTGCGCCATCAGATCGCGGTGCTGCTGATCGTCGAGCAGTTCGAAGACCTGGGTCACCTCTCCCTTGATGATGAAGAAGCCGGTCTCGATCTCGGAGTCGCCGCTGCCGAGCATGAAGGGCTCGAAGTAGCCGAGCTTCCCGTCCGCGACGAGGCCGCGGTAGTAGTCGACCGACTTCTGGAAGAGGTCGAGGGAGTCCTTCTCGCGTCCCGGCCGCGGGGCGCCCCACCTGATCAGAATTCCGGTTTCCATGAATGCCTCCCCCGAATCGTCGTGCCCGGCCGCGGAGCCGGTCGCCCTGCGGCCCCATCTCCTTCCAGCCGAGCACATGAGCCGCGCTGGTGAGCAGTGGACGAAGGTCCCCCATCCGCACGGCCTCCGCCGGGAACGGTGTGCGCCCTAGACCGGCCAGGCCCGCTCGGCGCGGCGCCATCGCTGGGGGGTGACGCCGTAGCGGTTGCGGAAGCGGCGGACGAGGTAGGTGGCGTCGCGCAGGCCGGTCCGGGCGGCCACGGCGTCGAGCGGCAGGTCGGTCTCGCGCAGCATGCGCCGGACTTCGATCATGCGCCGTTCGGTGATCCATTCGAGGAGGGGGCGGCCGGTACGCCTCCGGAGCACGGTCGTGAGGTGGCCGGGGGTGTAGCCGAGCGCGCGGGCGACGTCCGCGGCGGAGACCGGTTCGCGGAACGTCGCCTCGATCTCGGCGAAGACCTGCTCGACGAGCGGGTCCGGCGCGCCGGGGGCGGAGGGCGCCAGGCGCGCGGCCGCGACCAGGAGCCGGGTGAGCGTGGCGGCGATGGCCTCGCGCGCTCCGAGACGGCCCGGGTCGGCGAGTTCCCCGGCCAGGTCCGCCAGCAGCGCCGACCAGGTCGCCCGGTCGGGTTCGGCGACCCGGCCGGGCTCCGCGCCGGAGGCGAACAGGGCGAGGAGGGGGTGGTGCGTCCAGGTGAGCGGGGAGACCGAGGCGAGGGCGGGGACGGCGTCCGGCGTGAACGCCACCGACCACGCGCGGCTGCGGCCGAGTTCGGCGACGTCCGCGACGCCGATGACCTGCCCGGGCGACACCGCGTGGACCTCGCCGGCGCGCAGCGGCCGTTCGGCGCCGCCGATGGCGACCGAGCCCGCGCCCTCCTCGACGTAGACGAGGACGAGGAAGTCGTGGGCGTGCCGGTGGTCCGGCGGCAGGTCGGCGTGGGCGGCTCCGGCGTCGAAGCGGACCACCGAGACGGGAGGCAGGCCGGGGCGCTGCTGGTAGCGGTACACGGGCGTCCCGTCGAGCCGTACCGTCCGCAGCCTCGACGGGGACCCCGGCGAGGACCCCGGCGAGGGGGCGACCGAAGAATGTCCCATGACTGCCAACGTATGTCCTGCTCGCCGGCCGCGGAATGTCCAAGACTCGGAGGTGAGCACACCAGGGTCTGCGCCGGGCTCGTCGCGGGACGGACCGGCCACAGGACGACAAGGGGCAGCCGTGAACGTACGCATCCTCGACCAGCGAACCCCGGAGGAGCGGGACCGCCCGTTCCTGCCCGGCGCGGGCAAGACCTGGCTTCTCCCGTTCTATGACGTCTTCTCCAGGGTGGCCGGTGTCCGCGCACTGCACGAGCGTGCGGCCGGACTCGCCGGCATCGAGCCCGGCCAGGCGGTGGTCGACGTCGGCTGCGGCACGGGCAACCTGTCGCTCGCCGTGCTCGCGGCCCAGCCCGCCGCGCGGGTGACCGGGCTCGATCCCGACGCGGACGCCCTTCGCAGGGCCGCGCGCAAGGCGCGGCGCCGCCGCGTCGATCTCACTCTCGCTCAGGGATACGCCGACCGCATTCCCGCGGAGGACGGCTCGCTCGACCATGTGGTCTCGTCGTTGGCCCTGCATCACCTCGATGACGAGGGCCGGAGCGCGTTCGCGCATGACGCGCTGCGCGCCCTTCGACCTGGAGGAATGGTCACCATCGCCGACTTCGGCGGCCCCTCGCCCGAGGTCACGCACGGCGACCATCCCACGGACGGCGGCCACCACGCGCATGGCCACGGCGGAGGATTCGCGCACGTTCTCCGGCACTTGCCCTGGCTCAAGCGTTCCCAGGCGGCGCACAGCCCGGTCATGTCCGGCGACCATGGCGACGGCGTTGTCGCACTGCTGGCCGAGGCCGGGTTCGACGACGCCAGGGAGGTCGGGCACGCCGAGTTGAGGTTCGGCCGGGTCGCCTTCGTGCAGGCCACCCGCCCCGCCCTCTGAGGGGTCGCGGCGCCGGCCTCTGGTGGGTTATTCGAGGACGAGTTCCACAGGAATGTTGCCCCGGGTCGCGTTGGAGTACGGGCAGACCTGGTGGGCACGCTCGACGAGTTCCCGTCCGCCGGTGAGATCGTCCGGAAGTTCGACGCGGAGGACGACGCTCAGGCTGAAGCCCTTCTCGGTGTCGCCGTTGAGCCCGACCTCGGCGGTCACCGAGACGTCCCGGACGTCCTGGCGGGCGGAGCGGGCGACCGCGCCGAGAGCGCTGGCGAAGCAGGCCGCGTAACCGGCCGCGAACAGCTGCTCGGGGTTGGTGCCGTCGCCGGTGCCGCCCATCTCGCGCGGTGGAGCGAGGGTCACGTCCAGGCGGCCGTCCGAGGTGACGGCCCGGCCGTCCCGGCCGTTGGCGGTGGCGACGGCGGTGTAGCGGGGGGTTTCCATGGGGTTCCTCTCGGGTTTCGCCCGGGGGCGGGCATGCTGTGTGGAGCCGGCGGGCGGGCATGGTGTGTGGAGCCGCCGGGACGGGGGGCTTGGAGGGGGCGCGCCGGCGCGGCGCGTCAGTGGCCCAGGCGGCTGGAGAGTTGGCGCGCGGAGGACGTGACGCCCTCGATGATCTCCAGGAGGCGGCTGCCGCGGAAGCCGTCGTTGACTCCGCCCAGGCTGAGGGTGGCGGCGAGCTCGCCCTGCGCGTCGAAGACGGGGGCGGCTACGGCGCCGACGCCGTAGAGGTAGTCCTCCTCACTGATCGCGTAGCCGTCGCGGGCGATCTTTTCGAGCCGTTCCTCGAGGGTCGCCGCGTCGACCAGCGTGTGCGAGGTGTACTGGTCGAGGGTGCGGGCGAGCCAGCGTTCGCGCAGCTCGGCGGAGAAGGCGAGCATGACCACCGGGCCGGCGGCGGTGTGGTACGGCAGGACCGTCCCGACGCCGACCGTGTTGACCCGTACGGGGTTGTTGCCCTGGAAGATGTCGACGCAGACGGCGCCGTCGGGGCCGGGGATCATGAGGTAGGCGGTGTCGCCGAACCGGTCGGCCAGGCCCCGCAGGAACGGGACCGCCTCGCTGCGCAGGCTCAGTTCGGCGAGCGCGACGGCGCCGACGCGGAAGGGGCGCATGGTGAGCCGGTAGGTGGCGCCCTCGCCCCGGGTCAGCCAGCCGGCCTGGATCAGTGTCGCGGCGAGCCGGTGGACCGTGGTCTTGTTCATGCCGGTGGCCGCGGTGAGGTCCGCGAGGGTGAGGTTGGGTCTCTCCCGGGTGAAGCTCTCCATGAGCTGGCAGGCCTTGAGCACCGACACCACGACGTTCTTGGGGTCGACGCCCGGGCCCTCCTGGTCATCGGAGGCCATCTGACCTCCCTGAGCGTTCCGTAATCCGGTCCATATTCCGATTCTATCGATCCCTGGGGGGCGGCGAGCTCAGGGCGTGCGTGGCCGCGGCGTAGGCGTAGGTGTGGTTGCGCGCGTTCGCGAGGCCGGTGACATAGCCCTTGAGCTCCTTGGTGGCGGCGGCGTTGCCGGTGGCGTAGAGGCCGGTCACCGTCGAGCCGTCCCGCCGTCTGACGCGGGCGTGGCCGTCGATCCACAGCCCGAGCGTCCCCATCCCGAAGCCGACGATCGACAGGGGGAGGGCGTAGTAGGGCGGTGTGGCGAGCGGGCCGAGGTTCGGGTTGGGCGTGTGGTGCGGATCGCCGTAGGCGCGGCGGATGAAGGGGAGGGAGCCGCGGTGGAACTCCGGGTCCTCACCGCGTTCCGCGTTCCCGTTGTAGGTCGCGAAAGTCGCGGCCAGCCCGTCGGGGTCGATGCCCGCGGCGCACGCGAGCTCCTCCGGCGAGTCCGCGCGGACGATCGAGTCCGGCCAGGGGTCCCCCGGTCCGTAGGGTCCCAGCCGGTAGCGGCGGCGGAACTCCTCGTCGGCCAGGAACCAGCAGGGGTGGTTGGCCCACCGCTTGTTCCTGCCGTCGAAGCGGCGCAGCGCCCCGATCAGCGCGCCGTAGTAGCTCTCGTCGCCGAAGCGGCGTCCGTCCCGGTTGACGATCATCGAGTGCGGCAGTCCGAGATGCTCCAGCAGCGGCCGGCACAGCGGCACGTCGCTGCCGGGGTGGGTCTCCCCGGGGAAGTGGAAGCCCACGCTGAAGAAGGGGTCGGCACCCCGGACGGTCGCCGCGCCCGCCCGCTGGGCCAGCAGCAGGGCGTCGCCCTCCACGACGGGCGGTGCGGATTCGACGAGAGCGGGGACGTCCTCCAGCTCGCCGGCGTCGGGGGCGTAGCCGTACCCGCCGGAGGCGATCAGCACGCCGTGCCTGGCCCGGACCGTCACGCGTCCGTCCGGCCCCTCGAGGACCGCGCCCGTGACCGCGTTGCCGTCCGTGAGCAGCTCGGTCGCGCGGTGCCGCAGGAGGCAGTCGACGCCGCGCTCGACGAGCGCAGCGCGGACGAACGCCGCCGACAGGCCGGAGCCGTGCGTGAGCAGGTCCTTCTCGGCGGCGCCGCGCAGGCCGTCTGCGGGGTCGAGGGCACGCGCGGAATAGATGTCGCTCCGCGGCACGCCGATCTCGTAGTAGGGGCTCGGCCTCAGCTTGTCCCGCCAGGCGCCTAGGGCCGCGCCGGGGAGGACGCACTCCAGCAGGCGCCCTTCGGCGGTCGATCCCGGTGCCGGGTGGTAGAGGTCGGGGCAGTTGCGGATCACCTCGAACGGCACGCCGGCCGCGCGGTACCACCGGGTGGCCTCGACCGCCAGTTCCAGGTAGGCGCGCCGGGCGCGGCGGTCGACCGGACGGCCCTCCCCCTGGACGTGGTCCATGTACGCCTCGGTCGCGGCGAGCGAGTCGTCGCCGCCGGCCAGGCCGCTGGCGCCGACCCAGACGAAGCCGCCGCTGTAGGCGGCCACGCCGCCCACCATGTCGGACCGTTCCACGACCAGGACGTCCGCCCCGAGGTCGTGGGCGCGGACGGCGCCGGCCAGGCCGCCGAGGCCGCCTCCGACGCACAGGAAGTCGACGGTGCGTTCCATGTTCACCTCTCGGCCGTGGTGGCGGGGGGCATGTGCCTCCTCGACGGGCTGCGTTTCGGGTGGAGCACCGTTCGCCCTCAGAGCACCGCGACGGGGGTGACCGGCGAGCCGGTGCCTCCGGGGACGGCCAGCGGGCCGATGACGAGCATGAAGTCGTCGCGGCCCTCGGCGGCGAGTGCGTCCGCCAGTTCGTCGAGGGCCATGCTGTGCACGAGGTGGACGCCCAGGTAGACGAGCGCGAGCACGTGCACCGGGAGCCGGCAGTCGTCGACCGCGACGGGGAAGGCGTCGCCGGGGCCGTCCGTCCCGACCACGGCGGCGTCCCGGTCGGCGACGAAGCGCAGCGCGTCGGGGTGCAGGCCGGACAGGTGCCCGTACCGGTCGCCGTCGTCGTCGGGGCCGGGGTCGGGCGCGGGCGCGCTCCACCGGCCGGTGCGGACGATCAGCGCGTCGCCCGGGCCGAGGCCGGGCGCGGCGGCGGCGAGTTCGTCGTGGCCGACGGCCGTGCCGGCGGGAAGGTGCTCCACCCCGCGCAGCCGCGGGATGTCGGCCAGGACGGCGCGGGTCACCACGGGGACGGCGGCCGTGATGTCGCATCGGGCCGCGCCGTCCGGGCCGGTCATCGACGCGAAGTCGCGGCCTCCGTACCCGCGGCCGCGATGCCCGATGTGGCTCAGCGCGTCCATGTGCGTGATCTCCAGGCCGTGGCACTCGGAGGTCAGCCGGTCGCTCGCGGCCTGGACGTCGCCGCCCGCGTTGGAGCCCCACCACGTGATCATCTGGTGCTCGAAGGCGGTGTCGCCGGCGCGCGGGTAGTAGGCCGGCAGTCCGTTCCTGAGCGGTCTGGCCAGCGAGATCGCGCGGCCGGTGCGGACGCCGCCCGCGGCGGCGCGGACGCGCTCGGGTCCGGCGAGGTTGAGCGCGCCGCGCTCGTCCTCGTCCCCCCAGCGGCCCCAGTTCGCGCCGAGCCCCGGCCAGAACGTGTCCATGTGCTCCCCCAGCCGCGCATCGATCGGAAGATGTTCCGGATGACGGACTATCACACGAGAGCTTCGGCGCCGTCAACACTCCCGCCGAATCCCTTTGACCAGCCCTCTTCTCATCGGATCTCGCCGGATCGAACTCATTGACAGCCACGAAACCGGTATCTAGTGTCATCCCCGAACTCTGTTCCGCTATCCGGAAAGGCTGGCCATGACAGCGACGCGCCTCCGTGAACTGATGGCAGACGACGTGGTCTTCGCCCCCGGCGTATGGGACGGGCTGACCGCCCGCCTGGCCGAGCAGGCCGGCTTCCCGGCCCTCTGCGCCTCGGGCTTCGCGATCTCCGCGGCACTCGGCCTGCCCGACGCGGAGCTGTACACGATGTCGGAGAACCTCGACGCCGTCCGCCGGATCGTCGAGGCGAGCGACCTGCCGGTCATCGCCGACATCGACACCGGCTACGGCAACGCCCTGAACGCCGCCCGGACGGCCCGCCGGTTCGCCGACGCGGGGGCCGCCGCGGTCTTCATGGAAGACCAGGAGGCGCCCAAGCGCTGCCCGATCTGCGTCGGCGACCCCGTCCCGGTGATCTCCCTGGAGGAGGCCGCCGGGAAGATCCGGGCCGTCCGCGACGCGGCCGGCGACCGGCTGGTGGTGATCGCCCGGACCGACACGGCGGGCGAGGAGGCGCTGGAGCGGGCGGAGGCCTACGCCGCCGCGGGCGCCGAGATGATCATGCCGGTCACCAGGACCTTCACCGGCGTCGACGAGTGGGCCGCCTGCGCCGAGCGCGCCGGCGTCCCGCTGATGGCCACGCTCACCGCGTCCACCTGGGTCGAGCGCGACTTCACACCGGAGGTGCTGCGCGAGATCGGCGTGCGGCTGGCGCTCCTGCCCACGCAGATCCTCCTGTCCGCTACCGGGGCGATGCGCGCGACGCTCCGCCGGCTGCGGTCCGGGGAGCCGCCCGCCGAGGTCAGCGCGGACGCGCTCCCCCACCACGACTTCGTCGACCTGATCGGCTTCGCCGACATCGAGAAGGCGCAGGAGAAGTACCTGCCCGCGACCGGAGCCTGAGAAGGGAGTGCGGATGACCAGCACGGACCAGGACCCCGCCCCCCCGGCCGGGACGGCGCGGACCATCACCGAGAAGATCCTCGCCCGCGCGGCCGGGCTCGACGGCGTGCGCGCCGGGCAGAACCACGCCTTCAGGCCGGACTACATGGTGGCCTACGACTTCCCCGGCTACACCGACCTGATGTTCAAGCAGATGCACGACGACTTCGGGATCACCGAGGTCGACGACCCCGAGCGCTACCTGATCTTCATCGACCACATGCTGTCCAAGGGCGACGGCCGCGAGCGGCAGGTGCACGACGTCACCCGGCGCTGGGGCGAGTTCTACGGCATCACCGTGCACGAGGGCCGCGGCATCGGCCACCAGGTGGCGGCCGAGATGGGGTACGCGCTGCCTGGAACGTTCCTCATCCACTTCGACGGGCACATCAGCGGGCTCGGCGCGTTCGGCGCCCTCGGCTGGGGCGTGCGCCGCGACCTGCTGGAGGCCTGGGTCAGCGGCCGGATCTTCCTGGACGTGCCCGCCTCCACGCGCTTCGACCTCACCGGCGCGTTCGCGCCCGGCGTCGACAACCGCGACCTCATCCACGAGATCATCTCCCGGGTCGGCGCGGACGGCTGCGCGCACCAGGTCATGGAGTTCACCGGCCCCGGCGCGGAGGCGATGAGCATCGGCCGCCGCCAGGGCCTGTGCGGGATGGCCATGTTCACCGGCGCCGTCTCGGCCGTCTTCAACCCCGACGAGCTGTCCCTGGAGTACGCCCGGCGCGTCGCCCGCACGGAGTTCGAGCCGCTGTCCAGCGACCCGGGCGCCTCCTACGCCGCGACCCACCGGATCGACCTCGACACCCTGCGCCCCAGGGTCGTGCTCCCCGGATCGGCCCGTGCCGCCAACACGCTCGGCGTGGACGAGGCCGCCGGGACGCCCATCACCCGCGCGTTCATCGGCTCCTGCGCCAGCGGCCGGATCGAGGACATCAGGGCCGCGGCCGAGATCCTGCGCGGCCGCCGCGTCGCCTCCGGCGTGCAGCTCAACGTCGTCCCGACCTCGCAGGTCATCCACCGGCAGGCCGAGGAGGAGGGGCTGCTGGACGTGCTGCGCAAGGCCGGGGCGGACGTGGCCGTCTCCAGCTGCGACTTCTGCTTCGGCTACGCCAGGCCGCTCCAGGAGGGCGAGAGCTGCATCTCCACCGGGGTGCTGAACATCTCGGGGCGCATGGGCAGCCCCGGCGCCGACATCTACATGGGATCGGCCTACACCGTCGCGGCCAGCGCCGTGGCCGGCCGGATCACCGACCCGCGGGAGGTGATGGCGTGACGGCGCCCGTCGTCCCCGGCGTCCTGCGCGGACGCGTCGCCTGGGTGTTCGGCGACGACTTCGACGTCGACCTGATCGTCGGCGTGGAGAACATCAAGTACTACGACGCCGACAAGCTGCGCGCCGTCTGCATGCGGGCCTTCGACCCCGGTTTCGTGGACAGCGTCGAGCCCGGGGACGTGGTGGTGGGCGGACGCAACTTCGGTTACGGGCACCCGCACTACCCGCCGCTGGTCGCGCTGCGGAACGCGGGCATCAGCGCCGTCCTCGCCGAGTCGTTCTCCCCCGGCTTCTGGCGCGGGGAGACCTACAACGGGATGCCGCTGGTGACCGTGCCGGGCATCGCCTCGGCCGTGCGGCGGTTCGACGCCGTCGAGGTCGACTGGCGCAGGGCCCGGGTGCGGCTGGCGGACGGCACCGAGCTGGCGGGGTCCCCGCCCAGCGACCGCGTCGTCAAAGTGATCGAGGCCGGCGGCAGCCTGAACCTGCTGCTGCGCGAGCACGCCCGCCGGAAGCCGGCGGAGGGCTGACATGCGGGGACGCCATTTCGACACCGGCCACGGCCAGATCCGCGTCTGGCTCACCGACGACCGTCCGGGCGTGCTGGTGCTGCCGGGCATCCGCTGGTCGGGCCGGCCGCTCGCGGAGGAGATCGCGCTGTGCGCGCCCGGGCATCCGGTGGCGGTGGCCGATCTGCCGGGGGTGGGCGGGTCCGCGCCCGGGGCGGCCGCCGGCGTCGGTCCGGCCGCGGACGCGCTCGCCCGGGTGGCGGGCGCCCTGGGCGTCCACACCGTCGTCGGGCTGGACATGAGCTGCGACCTGGCCGCGGCCGTCGCGGGACGCGTCCCGGGCTGCCGCGAACTCGTCCAGGTGGACCGCGGTCATCTCACGGCCGCGCGGGAGGCCGCGCCACCCGACGTCACGCCGCACGGCGACGGCACCCACCTGTCTCGGCTGTGGCAGACGGTGCGGAACGCCCATCTGTTCGCGCCGGGCTCGGAGCGCGCGACGGTGCCGGGACGGGCCGAACTGCCCAGCCCGGCCGCGCTGGACCGCACCGTCGTCGCGTTCGCGGAGCGGCCCGAGGCCTTCATCGCACTGTGGCAGACCTGGTGCCGCGCGGGCGAAGACCCGCTCGCCGGCGGCCGTCCGGTCACCGCCCAGGTCAACCCGGAGGGCACCGGCCCGACACCCGTCCACGAGTGGCTCGGCAGGCTGTCGAAGGCCCACGGGCACCCCGCGCCCGAGACGCCGGACGGGACGTCGCCGGACAGGCCGGAGGCGGCGCGTGACCGCGCGCGGCGAACGCTGCCCCTGGTCGGAGGCCCGCCGTGCGGGACGCCGTCCAGCCCGGTCGTCATCCGGGAGACGGCGATCCGGCGCGCGTTCACCGACACCTCGGTGGGGCAGATCCACGTGCGCCTCGCGGGAGACCCGGCGGCGCCGCCCCTGCTCGCGCTGCATTCGGCGCCCGGGTCGGCGGGGCTCCTCGAACCGCTGATGCGCGGCCTGGCGGAGGACTTCCACGTGATCGCCCCGGACTACCCGGGCAACGGCGAATCCGACAAGCCGTGGCGCGACGAGATCGACATCGGCCGGCTCGCCGACGTGATGGCCGAGGTCGCCGAGCGGCACGCGGGCGGCCCGGCGTTCCTCTGGGGCACGCACACCGGAGCACTGATCGCGCTGGAGATGTGCGTGCGCCGCGCCGACCTGGTGCGGCGCGCCGTCCTGGAGGCGCCGCCCCTGCTGCCGCCCGACTTCACCGCCGACATCCTGGAGCACTACCTGCCGCCCCTGCGGGCGGACCGTTTCGGCTCCCACCTGGTGCGGGCGTGGGGCATGCGGCACGACATGTTCCTGTTCTGGCCGTGGTACCGGGACCGGACCGCCGCCGACCGCCCGCTGCGGGTCCCGCGCGCCCGCGAACTGCACGACTGGACCGTGGGCCTTCTCCAGAGCGGCCCGACCTACCACCTCAGTTACGCGGCGGCCTTCCGGTACCCGACCCGGGACCGGCTGCCGAAGCTCACGGTGCCGGCGCTCATCTGCGCCGGGCCCGACGACATGCTGGCCGACAACCTCCCGGCCCTGCGCTCCGCGGCACCGGACGGCGTCACCCTCGCCGCCACGCCCGCGACCTGCTGGTACCCCGACCAGGATCCCGCCGCGGTCGCCGAGACCGTCCGGCGCTACCGGGACTATCTCGCCGCCGCCTGACGGCGCCTTCTCCGAGGAGACCACCCCATGGCACGACCCACCGTCCGCCGCAGGCGGCGCGCAGCGCTCGCCGTCGCCACGGCCGCCTCCCTCCTGCTGGCCGCGGCGTGCGACAGCGGAACGCAGAGCGGCGAGATCAAGATCGGTTTCATCACCGCGACCACCGGGCCCGTCGCCTTCGCCGGGCAGACCTTCGGCAACGGCACCCAGCTGGCCATCGACCAGCTCAACCAGGAGGACTACCTGGGCGGCGGACGCAAGATCAAGCTGGTGAAGAAGGAGGGCGCCGAGAACCCGGCGCGCGCCGTCGAACAGGCCAAGCAGCTCGCCGGGGACCAGGGCGTCGTGGGCGCGATCTGCTGCATCCTGTCGCCGGTGGCCGGGGCGGTGAAGCCCATCACGTCGGCCGCCAAGCTGCCGCTGGACATCTACGGCGCCACCGACCTCGGCCTGGAGGACCCGCCGTACGTGGTCCGCACCACGACCCTGCCCCAGGACGCGAACCGGAGCCTGGCGCGGAAGGTGGTCGCGCAGGCCAAGCCCGCCTCGGTCGCCTACGCGGTCACCCAGGACAACTCCGGCTGGGTCTCCCAGCTCAAGAGCTTCCAGGAGGGCTTCGCCGGAACCGGCGTCCGGGACCTCGGGACGGTCAACACCCTCGCCGCGCAGACCGACTTCAGCGGCGCGGCGGGCCAGCTCATGGCCAAGAACCCGGAGGCCGTCGTCATCGCCGCCCTCCAGCAGTCGTCCATCTCGCTGATCAAGGCACTGCGCAGCCGCGGCTACCAGGGGCTGATCGTGACGGCCGAGACGATCGGCAGCCCCGGGGCGTTCAAGGCCGCCGGGCAGACGCTCGCGGACGTTCCCTTCCCCGTCTACTTCTTCGCCGGCAAGGCCAGCGCCCAGGGCCAGAAGTTCGCCCAGAGCTACAAGGCCAAGTACGGGACGGACCCCGACGACTACGCGGCCCAGGGCTACATGGCCGCGTACATGATGGCCACGGCCGCGAAGAACGCGGGCAAGGACGTCACGCGCGAAAGCGTCACCAAGGCGCTGTCGAACATCAAGAGCCTCGACGGCACCATCTACGGGTCGGTGCGGTTCGAGAACGGCCAGCTCCACGCCCCCGACAGCATCGTGCACATCACCTGGACCAAGGACGGGCGCCAGACCGAATGGACGCCGTCCGGCCGGAGTGCTTCCTGAAAGGCCCGGTGAACTGAGCATGCTGTTCGTCCAGCAACTCATCAACGGCATCGCGCTCGGCGCCGTCTACGCGTTGTTCGCGGTCGGCTTCGGCGTGGTGTTCTCGACAATGCGGATCCTGAACCTCGCGCAGGGCGTCTACGCGACCTGGGGCGCGCTCGTCGCCTACTGGGCGGTCGCGGAGCTCGGGCTGCCGTTCGCCGTCGCCTGCGTGGCCGGCATGGCGGGGGGAGCGCTGACGGCGGTCATGGTCGACCAGGTCGCCTTCCAGCCGCTGCGCTCGCGCGGCGGCGAGCAGCTGCTCGGCACGATCATCACCAGCGTGGCGCTGTGGATCGCCCTGCGGGAGGTGGCCAGCCTGGCCACCGGCGCCGCCCCCCTCGGCTTCCCGCCCGGCACGGTGCCGGGCGGCCTCCTGCACATCGGCGGGGTCCGGGTGCTGACCACCCAGATCATCGCCGTGGTCTGCGCGGTGGCGGTGACCACCCTGATCCACCTCCTGTTCCGGCACACCAGGCTGGGCGCGGCCATCCGGGCCGTCGGACACGACCGCGGCGCCGCGATGCTCGGCGGCGTCAACCCGCGCACGGCCATCCTCACCGCGGCGGCGCTGGCCGGGGCCGCGACCGGGCTGGCCGGGGTGCTCTACGCCGACAACCAGACCTTCACCTTCGCCCTGGGGGACGGGCTGCTGCTCCAGGGCTTCGCCGCGGTCGTCATCGGAGGCATGGGGGACGCGCGCGGCGCCGCGTTCGGCGGGTTCATGATCGGCATCGTCCAGGTGCTGTCGGCCCAGTACATCTCCAACTCCTTCCAGGACGCGATCACGTTCGGGCTGCTGCTCGTCGTCCTGGTCGCCCGGCCGCGCGGCCTGTTCCGGACCGTCGAACTGGGGAGGGCCTAGCGATGGGAACCCAACTCACGCTGCTGACCAGCGCCGTCGAGTTCGCGCTCGCCGGTGCGCTGCTCGCGCTCAGCACGTACGTGACGCTGTGGGCGGGGCTGCTCAGCTTCGCCACCGTGAGCTTCGCCGCCGTCGGGGCGTTCACCGCGACGCACCTGATGTCGTCGGCGGGGCTCGGGCTGTGGCCCTCGCTGGCCGCCGGCGGAGTCGGCGGCGGCGTGCTGGCCGGCGTGGCCGGCGTGCTGCTCATCCGGCTGGCGGACCACTGGATGGCGCTCGCCACGGTCGCCCTGATCCTCGTGACGCGGGTGATCGTGGTCAACCTCGGCGACCTCACCGGCGGCTCCGCGGGCGAGGTCGTACCGGCGGAGGTCCACCTGTGGGAGCTCGTGCTCGTCGTGGCGGTGGCGTGCCTGCTGCTGGCCCGCCTCGCCCGGTCCCGGTTCGGGACCGCGGCGGTCGCGACGCGCGAGGACCCGACGGCCGCCGCCACCATGGGCGTGCGTGTGCGCCGCGTCCAGGTGGCCGCGTTCGTCATCAGCGGCGTCCTCGGCGGCGTCGCCGGCGTCCTGCAGGCCGGGCTGCTGCGCTACATCGACCCGGACACCTTCTACATCGACCTGGCCGTCACGGTCATCGCCTGCGTCGTCCTCGGCGGCGCGTACCACTGGTTCGGGTCGGTCATCGGCGCGGTCGTCTTCACCGGGCTGCCGGTGTACGTCAACCAGTTCGTCGGCCAGGGCCAGTCCATCATCAACGGCGCCCTGCTGCTGGTCATCATGATCTGGGTGCCGGGCGGGCTGGTGGACCCGCTGCGCTGGCGCAGGCTGCGGGAGCGGCGGGCCCCCGCCGCCCCGGCGGCCGGCGCCGCGGCCGCACCCGTGGAGGTGCGGTCATGACCGGGGACGCCCTCGTCATCGACGGGCTGGCCAAGCGGTTCGGCGGGCTGAACGTGCTGACGTCCGTCGGCATCACCGTCCCGCGCGACACCGTCTTCGGCATCGCCGGCCCGAACGGGGCGGGCAAGACGACGCTGCTGAACATCGTCAGCGGCCTGATGCCCGCCGACGCCGGTTCCATCGCCCTGTTCGGCGACGCCTGCCACGACCTGCGGGCGGCCGCCCTCGCGAGGAAGGGCGTGGCCCGGACGTTCCAGAACATCCGGCTCCTGCGCGGCCTCACCGTCCTGGAACAGGTGCTGGCGGGCGCGTACCGGCACCGGCGCGTCGGCAGCGTGCGCGGGCTCGCCGGGACGCCGCGCGCCCGCGCCGAACTCCGCGAACTGCGGGAGCGGGCGCTCGAAGCCCTCGACGCCGTCGGCCTGCGCGACGCCGCCGGCCGGCTCGCCGAGACCCTCCCCTACGGCGACCAGCGGCGGCTGGAGATCGCGCGGGCGCTGGCGTCGCGCCCCCGGCTGCTCCTGCTGGACGAGCCCACGGCCGGCATGAACGCCGCCGACTGGGGCGGGATCGGGGATCTGATCACGAGACTGCGCGACGACGGCACCACCATCGTCGTGGTGGAGCACAACATGCGACTGATCCAGACCATCTGCGACCAGGTCGCCGTCCTGGCGTCGGGCGAGGTCATCGCCTGCGACGACCCCGACGTCTGCCTGCGCCGGCCCGAGGTGCGCAAGGCGTACTTCGGCAAATGAGAGGAAGGGACCACACCATGCTGACCGTCGAGTCGCTCGAGGTGACCTACGGTTCCATCCGCGCCGTCGCGGGCCTCGACATCGCCATCGGCAAGGGCGGCGTCACCGCCCTGCTCGGCGCCAACGGCGCGGGGAAGTCGAGCACGATGAGCGCGATCGGCGGACTGCTCCGGCCGTCCGGCGGACGCGTCCTGTTCGACGGGGCGGACATCACCGGCATGCCCGCCCACCGGGTGGCCCGCCGGGGGCTGGCGCTCGTCCCCGAGGGCCGGATGGTCGTCGGGTGCCTCACCGTCCAGGAGAACCTGGACCTGTCCGCCTACGCCCGCGGCCGGCGCCGCACCGCCCTGGTCGACGAGGTGTACGACCTGTTCCCCCGGCTGGCCGAACGCCGCGCGCAGACCGCCGCGCTCATGTCCGGCGGCGAACAGCAGATGCTGGCGATCGGCCGCGCCCTGATGACCGCCCCGTCCGTCCTGCTGCTGGACGAGCCCTCGATGGGCCTGTCCCCCGCCATGGTGGACACCGTCTTCTCCGCGATCACCGCGATCCGGGCCTCGGGCATGACGATGCTCCTGGTCGAGCAGAACGCCGCGCTCGCCTTCCCGCTGGCCGACCACGCCTGCCTCGTCCAGCGGGGGGCGATCGTCGCCGAGGGCACCCCGGAGGAGCTGGAGCGGGACCCGGCGACCATCGCACGGCACCTGGGCATCGACGAGGAGCCGCGCCCGGACCGGACGTCGAAGGGAGTCACCGCGTGAGCCCCCGCTGGCAGTCCCTGTACGGCGAAGGCGTCCCCGGGGAGATCGACCCCGGGCCGGAGAACGTCGTGGAGATGTTCCGCCGCCACGCCGCCGCCCGCCCGGACGCACCGCAGCTCCACTACTTCGGTGCGACCCTCGACCGCGCCGGGACCGACAGGCTGAGCGACGCGTTCGCGGCGGGACTCGAACGCCGCGGCGTCGGCGCCGGGGACCGGGTCGCGGTGGCGTTGCAGAACACCCCCGCCTGCGTGCTGGCCGTGCTCGCCGTGTGGAAACTCGGCGGCACGGTCGTGCCGGTCAACCCGATGTACAAGGCGCGGGAACTCGCCCACCTGCTCGCCGACTCGGGCGCCCGGGTCCTGGTGGCCCACCCCGCCGCGCGGGCGGAGGTCGCGGCCCTTCCGGCGGGCGGCGCCCCGGAGCACGTCCTGTACTCCCGCGACGGCGCGTTCGCCGGCGACCTGGGCGGCCCGTGGCCGCAGGAGCCGGACGACGTCCTCGCGATCCTCGATGAGGGCGGCGTCCCCCGGGCCCCGGTCTCCCCCCGTCCCGGCGACGCCGCGCTGCTCAGCTACACGTCCGGGACGACCGGCCCCGCCAAGGGCGCGATCAACACCCACCGCAACCTCGCGTACCAGGTCGCGGCCTGCCGCGCCTGGATCGGCCTGGACGAGCGCGACTCCGTCCTCACCATCGCCCCGCTGTTCCACATCACCGGCCTCGCGATGCACCTGGCCCTCGGCCTCGGCGCGGGGCTGCCGCTCGTCCTCACCCACCGCTTCGACGCCGCCACGACCGCCGCCCTCGCCGAGCACCACCGGCCGACCTTCACCATCGGGTCGATCACCGCGTTCATCGCGCTGCTCAACGAGCCCGCCGCCCGCGACCGCGACCTGAGCTCGCTGACGAAGGTCCTCAGCGGCGGGGCCCCCGTCCCCGCGGCAACGGTGCGCGCGTTCGCCGACGCGTTCGGCACCTACGTCCACAACGCGTACGGGCTGACGGAGACGACATCGGCCGCCGTCGCCGTCCCGCTCGGCAGGACGGCGCCGGTCGACGAGGCGTCCGGCGCCCTCGCGATCGGCGTCCCCCTGCCGAGCGTCCACGTGGAGATCCGCGACGAGCGGGGAGAGCCCCTCCCGCCGGGCGAGATCGGCGAGCTGGCGATCACCGGCCCGCAGGTCGCCGCCGGGTACTGGCGCAACCCCGGGCAGACCCGCGCCTCCTTCCCGGACGGGGTGCTGCTCACCGGCGACGTCGGCTTCATGGACACCGCGGGCTGGGTCTACCTGGTCGACCGCAAGAAGGACATGATCGTGGCCGCCGGCTACAAGATCTGGCCGCGCGAGGTGGAGGACGTCCTGTACGAGCACCCGGACGTGCGGGAGGCGGCCGTCATCGGCGTCCCCGACCCCTACCGCGGCGAGACCGTCCACGCCCATGTCAGCCTGCGGCCCGGCGCCACCGTCACCGCCGAGGAACTGCGCGCCTTCTGCCGCGAGCGGCTGGCCGTCTACAAGGCGCCGGCACGAGTACGGATCGAGGAAGAACTGCCCAAGAGCGTCTCCGGGAAGATCCTCCGCAGAGCCCTGCGCGAAGAACAACCCACCTGACGCGCGGGAAGCAGCGTCCCGGACCGACCAGCCCGGACGTGTCGCCCACGACCACCGCGCGGCGCGTCATGGCCCGGTTCGATCACTCTCGGGTAGGGGTGGGGGGTTCCCCTTGCGGAGCGATGCGCGGTCGGCGGGCCGGCGTTCATGCTCCGTCCATGCAACTGATCTCCAGGGTGGTGGGACTGCCGGCGGCCGCGCTCGCCGTGGTCGCGGCCGGCGGCATGGCCGCCGCGCCGGCAGGAGCCGGGACGCCTCAGCAGGCGCCGCGGAGCGAATCGGTCAACTGCGTGCCGGTGGCCCGCGCGGTGTGCGGGACGGTGCGGGTGCCGCTGGTGCGGGCGCGTCCCGGCCTCGGCAGCACCACCGTGGCCTACACGCTGATCGGGCATCGCGACACGTCCCGCCCCGCCGAGGGAACGGTGACGATCAACCCCGGGGGCCCCGGCGACTCCCCGATCGCGTTCGCCGCCCAGTACGCGCAGGTGTTCCGCGGCCTGCTGGAGGGCCACGACCTGCTGCTGGTCGATCCGCGCGGGGTGAACCGCTCCGATCCGGTCACCTGCGGGGCCCTCGGCTCGCTGCCCGCGACCCGCGACGGGTTCGTCCGGGCGGTCGGCGAATGCGGCCGGACGCTGGGCGCCCGCGCGCGCGGCTACACCTCGGCCGAGACCGCCGACGACATCGACGCCGTCCGCGCCAGGCTGCGGATCGGGCGGCTGGACCTGTTCGGGGAGTCCTACGGCACCTACCTCATGACCGTCTACGCCCAGCGTCATCCCGGCCGGGTGCGCTCGGTGGTGCTCTCCAGCGCCTACCCGCTCGGCTTCGACATGTGGGCGCGTCCCAACGCGAGCGCCGCCCGCCGAGCGCTGCGGCTGATGTGCCGGCGCAGCGCGGGCGCCTGCGACGGCGACCAGGTCCTGCGCGACACCGCGCGGCTCTCCCAGCGGCTGCGCGCACGGCCGATCCCCTACACGCTGGACGGCCAGCGGCGGCTGCTGGACGACACCGCACTGGCCGCGATCATCTACGACTCGGCCAAGTCGGCCCCCGCCGGGATCGGCGACCTGCCCGCCATGGTCCGCAAGGCCCTGCACGCCGATGACACGGCGCTGGTCGACGCCGCCCGGCAGACGTCCCCGCTGAGCGGTTCAGCGCTCCGCCGCGACGAGGAGCAACCCTTCAATCCCGAACTGGCCGCGGCCGTGATGTGCAACGACTACCCGACCCTGTGGAACCGCCGAGCGCCGGTCGCCACCAGGCTCCGGCAGTTCTCGGCCGGGCGCGCGGCACTGTCCGAGCGGACCTACTGGCCCTTCGGCAAGACGGCCTGGACCAGCATGAGCTACGACCAGGGCAACGCCTGCATCCGCTGGCCCGACCGCCACGGCCCAGTGCAGCCGACCGACGTCCCGCTCCCGGACGTCCCGGTCCTGGTGGTCTCCGGCGACCTGGACGCCAACACCCCGACCAGCATGGGCCGCCAGGCCGCGCGCCAGTTCCGCCGCGCCACGGTCGTCGAGGTGCCGAACGTCGGTCACGTGGCCGAACAGGAACCCAGCGGCTGCGTGGCCGCGCTACAGACCGGCTTCATCCGCGGCCTGAAGGTCCGAGGCGCCTCCTGCCTGGCCGACATCCCGCCCGTCCCCGTACGGCCCTGACCGATCCGGATCCCGAACTGGCAGCGCGACTCCAGGAAACACCCCGGTCCGAGCGATGTCCCAATTTTCGGTCGTCCAATAATTCGATTAATTAACTGACCTAAAAGAATGGCCCCCTGCTGGCCCGCCGGGACGGTAGGGGACGAAGGAGGGGCGCCCAAGACCTGGTGCCCACAAACGAGATGAAGAAACAAGAGTCGCTGCGTGTACTGCAGCATGGCCTCACAGCGATCCGGGAAGCGGTCTCGGATCTCCCTGGAGCGGGGTTGACCGGTCCCGCCTGGACGCTCAGTGCCGAGAAGCGGGCGCTGGACCTACTGATCGCCTCAGCGCTCGCACCGGTGTACGTGCCCACGGCCGCCGTCGGAGCAGCGCTGATGTTCCTGGAGGACGGCCGGGCGCCGATCTTCCGGCAGTGGCGGATCGGCAAGGACGGCGTGCCGTTCAAGCTCGTCCATGTCCGGACGATGCGGGACGGCAAGGGTCTGGACGCGAGCCTCGGCTCCAACGACCCTCGGGCGTCCCGTCGCGGGAGGATCCTGCGCAAGGGGACCTTCGACCAGTTCCTGGAGGTGCACCACGTGTTCCGCGGCCACATGTCGATGGCCAACCCGCGTCCCCTGCTGGAGTTCGACCGGGAGCTGATGAGGGAAGTCCTGCCCCCCTCTGTGTACAAGGAGTGGAGCTGGGCGGCGACGATCGGCAGGCCCGGCATGTACAGCACGTTCGGGAACGTGAGCATCGGTCTGGAGCCGCAGAGCGAGGAGTTCCTGCTCCGGCGGTCCGAGTGCGACATCCAGGACGCGCACTGCGCGAGCCTGGAGCGGGACCTGAAGATCCTGAGTGACACGGCGAAGATCGGCTGGTCCTTCGTCAGCCGCGCCTCGTAGGTCACCGAGCACCACCAGAGGGAGGGCGCGGCCGCCGGCCGCGCCCTCCCTCCATCGGTTCGTGACGAGCGGGGACAGAGGGGCTGGACGTCTGCTGCGGGACGGGTGCGGGCATGCGCGTACTCGGGGCTTTGTGCGATGGGCGCGTCACGGGGGTCGGCAGTCCGCGTGGGCGGCTCGTGCTGGCACGCAAACGGGCGACCCGCTCTCCGACGTCCCGGTCGTGGTGTTCCGTCACGCCACCGTGGTCGAGGTGCCCAACGTCGGTCACGCGGCCGAACAGGAACCCAGCGGCTGCGTGGCCGCGCTACAGACCGGCTTCATCCGCGACCTGAAGATCCGAGGCACCTCCTGCCTCGCCGACATCCCGCCCGTCCCGTACACCCCTGACCATCCTGAACGGGCGGAAAGTTCAGTGCAGGTCCGGAGGCGGTCCGGTCTCGGGCTTGGTATAGGGAGGCCTGCCATGGATCAGCCGTAGCAGGTCCTCGGCCCCTTCGGGCGCATATGACGTGATCAAGAAGTGATCGGCGGTATAGGGCTGCAGGAAGATGGGGATATCGTCGACCGAATACCCTGGCAGCACAACGGGAAGCATCTTGCGGCTCCAGAGCGGGTGATCTCTATGATACAACTCGCGCAGGAGCCTCATCTCTGACTGCAGGCCGCGATTATCGACCGGGTCGTTCTTGCCGTCGCCGACTATCCGGCACCGCGGTGACGCCACGATCACCACGAAGTCCGCTGTGGTGATTTCCTGGGTGGCCCAATCCTGCCAGTCTCGGCGACTGTCAAGGAACCAGCGGTCCATTCGCGGGACCACTCCACATTCGGCGAGCAGGTGACAGAACCGCAGCACGTTCTGTTTGTGCTCGTCGGAATCATGAGCGTAGGAGACGAACACCTCTGGAGGGGATGGCGCACATACGGGCTCGTTCCGAGGTGATTCTTCCCGCCACTCCAGACCGGTCCAGACGGCCGGCGCACTCCCGCCCGGAGCCTTCATGTAAGCATCCAGTAAGTGGAAGGCCAGGTCGGTGTCGCTCGCGCGAATTCGTACGGTCTTTCCACTGGGCGAGTGAACGAGCTCCGCGAAAACCCGGTCGCCAGGCGCGGAAACCGTACGCAACCATCCCCGCAGGACCGAACTCGTGGCCGCGAGTTTAGCCCTTGCCGTGTCGGCGATGTAGCTGATGAGCGCGAGAGTGCGATCAGGCGTCTCCTCGGGACTCCTGTACTCCAGATCCCATCCCGTGGACGCGGGCAGGTCCGCGGCTTCCAGTGAATCGATCAAGGACGAGCGCGCCGTCCCCTCCACCTCATCAGAGAATCTGACAACCGCCGTCACGTGAGACTCTTCAGACATGTCATCATAATGACATGGACCATCCTCCCATCACAGGCTGACACAGAATCTGGCGCGGGTTTCTGCATGGAACATTTCATCGATCTCCTCATCGACCCCAGCAAAGCCTTCACAAACCCAAACCCGACAGACGACCGGCAGCCGGACCTGGCCACAAAGATCACCGAAGTCATCACCCTGGCCCGGACATTCCACGCCGAGCACAACTGGGCCGAACTGGCCCACGTGTACCAGACCATGGCGGACCTCGCGTGGAAGCAAGGACGAAAGGCCGCTTCGATCAGGCTGTTACTCGCCGAACGGGCGGCGGCTCTGCGTCTGGGAGACGACGACCGGGTTCGGCAGGCCACCTACTTCGCCGGCCAGCGGCACCGGCTCTCGGCCTCCTTCCTGGCGGCCGAGGGATGGAACCGCAGCCTGCTGCGCACGCAACTCACCGAGAGATCGGCCAAGACCCACGTCGCAGCGTGGCGCGAGTTGGCGGCCATCGCGGAATTCCGATCCGACTACCGTTACGGACTGGAGAGCACAGACCGCGCATTGGCCATCTGTGGACGGTTCACCGACGACTCTGGAATGGCGAACGAGCGCGTCAAGGTACTGCTTCAGGCAGCAGTGCTGCAGCGACAGCGCGGAGCCGTCGACCTGGCGGTCGACGCCCTGGAAGAGGCACGCCGCCTGGCCGCCGAGACCGAGTGCGGGCCGCTCACCCGCGGACTCATCGAGTTGCGCGATGCCGGGCTCCAAGTGGTCATCGGCCGTCCGGAGGCCGCCCTGGCGGCCTATCGGCGCGCGGAAGCCCTCTTCAGCGGCGTCAGCGAGAACAACGAGATCTACACGCTCATCCGGCAGGTGGCCTGCCTGCGCGGGATGCACAGGAGCGCCGAGGCGTTGGAGACGAGCGCCCGGGTCCTGCGTCGAATCCGGCGAGGAGGCGAAAGATACCGCGTCGGCCAGGTGTTGCTGGAGCAGGCCGAGGTCTACCAGGACATGGGCGATCACGAAGGCGTCCGGCGGACACTGGATGAGGCCGCTCATTACTATGAGCAGGCCACCGGGCTGGAGGCGCTGCGCTGGCACCGGCATAGGGCACGCCATCTGATCGAAACCGGGGGCGACCCATCGCGGGCCGCGCACCACCTGCGCACCGTCCTGCGGCACGCCTGCACCGAAGAGCGCGCCGACCTGACCCGCACGATGCTGGCCCTTCACGACCTGGCACGTCTTCCCGATGGTTCGGATCTGCCGTTCGAGGTGCGCCTCGCCGCGAGCCGGGCCGCACTCCTGGCGGCGGACCTCCAACGCGCTTCACTCAGCGAGCCGATACAGCGGTGGTCGATGCACGGCCTTCGTGAGGACGTCTACTCAGGCGCCCTCCTTCTGCACGCGGTCGCCGGAGACAGCGCGGCGGTCGTCCAGATCGCGGAGACCGGCCGCACGGACATGCTCAATCAACTGATCGCTTCTGGGGCCCCGGCCGGATCGCAGGCCCTGACCGATCTACCGCTGATCCCCCAGACGGTCGATGAGGACGCGTCCGGCGCCGTCTTCGAGATCGCGGGCCTCCTCGCCGAAGGGGCCCGGGATCTGCAGGCCGGCAGCGTGCATCTCCCCGGCGAAGCGGTCTCCCACCGGGAACTGGACGGGTTCGCCGACATCGTGGTCACCACCCATCTGGGCTCCGACGGGGCCGCCTGGTGGGCGTCCTCGGCCATGCGACCGCGCGGCGGCCAGTGGTCGGTCGTGATCACTCAGGCCGCGGACGCGGTCGCTGGCGTCCTGAACCGGCTGGCATCGGGGGCGCATCTGCCTCCGAACGGCGTCGCCGCGTCGGTCTGGGAGGAACTCGGCTCCTTCCTGCTCCCCCAGCGGGATGCCTGGTCCGGTGACCGGGATGCTCCGATCTCGATCATGATTTGTCCCGATCCGCGCCTGTGGCATCTGCCCCACGGCGCTCTCACCCGGGCGGGGAGGAGCCTCGCCGAGGGGGCCGAAGTGACACTCGCCCCGAGTCTGAACACCCTGCGCTTGCTCCGCGAACGCGAACGCCACCGCGATTCCGGTCATGTACCGCCGCGCGCCCGGACCGCGGTCAGCGTCCTCGACACGCGACTTACGGGATACGCCGTCGAGAGCAGGGCACTGGAAAGTTGGCCCGGGGGGCATCGGACGTTGGGCGGGCTCACCGCTTTCCCTCCCACGCGTGAACACGGCCTTTTGTATGTCAGCGGCCATGGCAATGGGCCTGGCGCACGCTCGGCTCTCGGGCCGACGAACATCACGCTGGACACGCTCGCGCGGCAACGCCTTCCGCCCCTGGTCGTCCTGAACGGGTGCTGGAGCGGCACCGCGGACTCACGGTACGGGCAGGATCCGCTCAGCCTCGCCGTCGGGGGGCTGCTGGGAGGCGCGGCCACGGTGATCGCAGGGATCGGCCGCATCGACGGCATGGCTTCGGCGCACATCGCCGCGCTGATGCTGGTTCAGGTGATGCGGGGAGTTCCCGCCACGTCGGCTTTGCGCGCAGCCCAACTGCGGGTGCGCGAGGAACATCCCGAACTGGGCCCCTTCGGGTGGGCAGGATTGTGCAGTGTGGGAACCGGCAGGTGACGACGAGCACGCCCCGATCTTCGCCGAGACGCTACCTCAGTGCGCATACCTGAGCGGTGGCCAGAGCGACGCTTCCCCGGCGGGACCCAGCTCGGCGTACAGTTCCAGCGCCCTCGACCGGTTCCGGCGGGCGGCGGCCAGGTCACCTGCCGCCTCCGTGGCTCTGGCAAGGTTCTTCGTAGCCCTGGCTTCCTCGAAGCGGCTGCCGCAGCGCCGGCTCAGTGCGGCGGCCTGCTCCAGGCTGGTGATGGCGGAACGCATGTCGCCCCTGCGCAGGTGCGCTTCACCGAGGCAGTTCAACGCCATCGCAGAGTCCAGGGGGAGATCCAATTCTGTGAATGCCGACAGGGCGGCTTCGAGATGGGCCACCGCGCCGTCATAGCGGGCCATTTCGACCTCGGTGAGCCCGATACCGCGCAGGGTGATCGCCGCATTGCGTTGCGCGCCGGCCTGCTGGTAATGCTCGAACGCCGTGCTGAACTGGTCGAACGCCTGCGGGAACTCGCCCCTGTAGAAGTGGATCCAGGCATGGTTGCCGAGCGCGTTGGCGATGCCGTGGACGTCCTTCAACACGGAGAAGAGGCGGCGGGCCTGCTCGTAGTGCTCGTCGGCCCCGGTGAGGTCGCCCGTCTCGATCAGCGCCAGGCCGAGGTTGTTGGCCGTCACCGCTTCGGCACGTGGGTCCGCAAGGCGCTGCGCGGCGCGCAGGGCCTCCCGATGGCTCGCGATCCAGGAGTCCCACTGCTTGGTGACGAAGAAGAAGTCGCGCAACAGGTAGGCGAATTGCCAGCAGCGGACATCGGTGCGCTCGTCGAACGATGCGTGGACGAGTTCGACCAGCGTGCGCTGCTCTGCGGTGAACCAGGCGAGGGCCTGCTCGTAGGTGGAGGTCGGGGGAAGACCGCCTTCGGGGACAGGGATCGGGCCGAGCGGCAGGCGGTGGCGATGGGGGGCCAGAGCGCGGCTGGCCGCATCGGCGAGCATCACGTAGTGGTCCGTCATGCGGTGGACCGCCGCCGTCCGTTCGGGGTCCGGCAACCGGCGGGCGAGGTCTCTGGCGAAAGCTCGGAGCAGGTCGTGCAGGTCGAAGCGTCCCAGGCCGGCGCGCAGAACGAGGTTGGCGTCCGCCAGCCGATCGAGGAGCGACTCGCCCTCACGGGCGTCGCAATCGGCCAGTGCCGCCGCCGCCGCTGCGTCGAGGTCACTTCCAGGGTGGAGACCGAGCACGACGAACATTCGCCGCTCCGCGGAGTCGAGGGCTTCGAAGGAGACAGCGAAAGAGGCCGTGACGCTGCGTTCGTTGTCGGTGAGTTCCGCGAGACGTGCGTGCTCGTCTGCCAGCCTTCGCACCAGATCGGAGACGGTGCGCGAACTCCCGGTGGCGCACCGTGTCGCGGCGATCCGCACGGCCAGGGGAAGGTGCCCGCACAGTGTCACAGCGGCGTCCAACGGGGGCCGGTGCAACGCAGCGGGCACCCCTGCCGTCCCCTTGCCCGGCGTGTTCACGAGGCCCGCCACCTGCGCGAACAACGCCACCGCCTCCTCGTGAGGGAGCGGGTCGATCTGCAGACGATGGGCGTCGTCCAGCGCGTTGAGCACGGTACGGCTGGTCACGAGGACTGGACAGCGCGGATTCCCCGGAAGCAGCGGGAGAACCTGCGACGAGCCGATCGCATCGTCCAGCACCAGCAGAAGCCGCTTGTCCGCCATCGCGGCACGATAAGCGGCCGCCCGATCCTCGGGATGTTGGGGGATGCACTCGCCGGGCATGCCCAGCAGTCGCAGGAGCCGGTCAAGGGCATCGTCAGCCGTCAGCGGCGGCATGCTGCGCGTGTGTCCGTGCAGACTCAGGTAAAGGCATCCGTCCGGATACGCGTTCCGGATTCGGTGAGCGGCCTGGACGGCAATGGCCGTCTTGCCGGATCCCGCCATGCCGCTGAGCACGCAGACGACGTCGCTGGAGGCGGGCTGGGTCTCGGCGCCTTCAAGCACGGACTCGATCAACGCCAACGTGTCCCGGCGTCCAACGAAGAACCGTCCCGCCGGCGGCAAGCTGTGCGTGCGGTAAGGGACGGCGAAGGCGAGTGCGGGGTCGGTGAATGCGTCGGCCGTGGTCGCCGATCGCTTGGCGCCACTCTTGCGGGACGGGAGAGGAACCGCTTCGCTGTCGGGGCCGAGGACGGCGTCACAGAGATCAGTGAAGCCGGGGCCGGGGACCGCCAGCCCTCTTTCGATTCGGCTGAGATGCCCCTTGCTGTAGTGGATGCAGGCGGCCAGTTGGGCCAGAGACAGACCTGCCGCTAAGCGTCGCTCCCGGAGCCTGCCACCGAACTCCTGTGCCCCGTCGGGCCCGCTCATGCGCGTCGCCGCCTCGTGGGGCGATCCCCGTTCCCCGGCCGGGCCGCGCCGGGGCGAGCGCGCGAGGTCATCCGCCAGCGCACCATGGGGGCCACCTCCCGGCGAGCAGCCTGCGTGAGCTCCAGCAGCGGCGTTCGCGAGTTTCCTCTCACACTACGCAACACGCAACCCCTCTCGAAAGCCGCCCGAATGGACGATCCTTGGCGTGCCACCGACCGGTGCGAGCGGTGGCGGGCTTGGAAAGAAGGGGTCATGGTGGCACCCGGCGACAGAGGTCGTTTCATGGTTCTGACCGGTATCGACGGAAGCGGCAAGAGCAGTCTCCTTTCACTGATCGCGATCGCCTCCCTCACCACGGCGGGCTGGCGGGATCTTCGACACCACGAGCTGCCCGCGGTGATGGCCCCGGACGAGCCGACGTTGATCAAAAACAGCATGTCAAGCCTGCCACGGGCGATGTTCATAGGCGGGCACATCGTCGCGCAGTACGAGCACCTTGTCCGGCCGCAGTTGGAACTGGGCGTGGACGTGCTCCTCGACTCCTACTGGTACAAGGTGATGGCCAAGGAGCACATTCTGGGCACATCGCATCCCATTCTCGCGGACCTGTGCGGCGCACTGCCGGTGCCGGACGCCGTCATCCTGCTCGAGGTGGACCCTCGTGTCGCCTACTTACGCAAGCGCGACAGCCTGACTTCGTACGAGTGCATGGGCACGACGGACATGAGGGGTTTCATCCGCTTCCAGGGCCGCCTGCGCGACCGTTTGGAAGAGGAACTCGCCGGCCACCCCGCGCTCTACCGGGTCGACGCCGACCGCGACCTCCGGTCGGTCCTGCGTTCGGCGACCGGCGTGGTGCAACAGTGCGCCCCGACCTCGGCCCGCATGCCGGAGCAGCTGGTATGAGCCGCGAGAGGAGAAGCTCCACACCGACGGCACGGCGGCACTTCGAAGCCTGGTTGCTGGAGACCCACTGCACCGTGATCGCCGCGAGCGCGCAGATGGAATCGATGGCACGCGGCCTGTCGATCCTAGGGGATCGCCAGGAGGAAGTACGGGGGATACTCCGCACCCACAAGGCGTTCCCCCAGTTCCAGCACAACACCGTCCTCCTAGCGCAGAACGGACCGCGAGACCATCGCGGAATCGCTTCTGAAGCGATGCGCTGGTTCGGCAAGGAGGTCGCCGAGTGTCGTACGCATCTCGACCTGCTGCGGGAGGAACTGCGATGGATCGCGGGTCGGCCCGAGATCGCCGGCACCGGTCTCGCCGTGATCAAAGGATTCAACAACGCTCGCTTCTACGTTGACCCGGCCCCACGCTGGAGCCGCGACCTGGACCTCTACGTGCCCCACTGGGACGCGGCCTGCGCACTTCTGGAGATCCTGCGCGAGCGGGGATACGGCTTCGACGAGAACGAGTGCCCATGGTTCAAGGCAGAGCCCGAGCGAGGCAGGGCCGAGTACGGCCAGATCTTTCTCGTACGCCGACTGGGCGACCTCTACTCCCGTGTCGACATCCACTTCGGGACCTATTCCGCCGGTTTCGGTGAGTACATCAAACCCCCGCTAACGAATTTCTACGAGCCGGCCGGCCCGGATTTGAGTTACCAGGCACTGAATCCCACAGGCTCCCTTCTCGTGATGTTCGCCCATGCTCTTTCTGACGGTTACGTAGCGGTAAAGGACATCAACGACGCGGCCTCCATCGCACTGACTCGCTCCGACATCGATTTCGACCTGCTCTCCGAAGAACTCCACCGGCACGCGCTCCGCCCCCAAGCCAGAGTTCTGGCGGGTCTCCTCGCCCGGTACCGGAACGAGCGCATCGCCGAGTTCGCCGCCGAACTCCGGCGCATCGGCGGTCCTCGCCGCCCATCCCTGTGGCGGGCACACGACCGCAACTGGCAACGGCGTGCGGCGGTCAACGCCGGCCACGCGTTCAGGGGCGCGCTCCGGTCCCGCCGCGGACTCCTGGACGCGCTGAGACGCGCGGTGCAATGCGCCGTCTTCTACAACCGACGCCTGGCGGTCCGGGTCGGCAGTCGTTCACTGGTCGAGCGGGTCCTGCTGCAACTGATGGCTCGGGCAGACCTGGAGCACTGGCGTCTGTGTCCGGACGCGTGCCCCACAGCCATCCATACCGGTCACGCCGCTCTGGCAGATATCCCGCCCTCTCCCCCCAGGGGAGGGGACGCCGGATCGAGGATGCTCGGCTCCCTGCGTCCGACCGCCACCAAGGGCGTCACCATCGGGCCCGCCGATCTCGGTGGTCAGCTCATGACGATCGGCAAGGACGTCTTCCTCTGCTCCTGGGACCAAGTGGTGGCGAAAGAGCGCGTGGCCCTGGCCAAGAGAGTCGCGGCCGAACGCGCCTCGGACGGCGACACGACCACCTCCGCGGGGACAAGAGCGGATGTGTGAGCGGGCCGGCGGGCCGTCCTTCCGTCCTGCCATCGACACCGACCGGTTCTTCGATTGGGCCTCGACCGCACCGAACTCCTCGGCCTGCCTTGCGGCGATGAGCGAGTTCGCCGACGCGGCTGCGAGCCATCACTGCCCGCCCGACTTCCTGACGGCGAGCACCGACGCCCTCTCGGCTCTGCGCGATCGGATCAGAACGGTCTTCGGTGCGGAACCGGACGTGGACGTCGCCCTCGTGCGAAGCGTCGCCGAGGCTTCATCGGTCCTCGCCCGAGCCCTGGTTCTCCCTCCGGGAAGCAGCGTCGTCGTGAGCGCCGCGGACCATCCCGCCCTGGTCGCGCCCTGGTGCTGGCTGACCGGAATACGGCCGGATATCGATCTGCGCACGATCGCCTGCACCGGTTCCGGCGTTCTCGACCTCGACCACGCCGTGCGGCTGATCGATTCGACCACCGCGGTCGTGGCCTGCAGCCACCTCACCCACCTCGACGGCGTCCTGCAACCGGTCGAAGAGCTCACCGCACTCACCCGGCACCGGTCCGGAGCGCTCGTGATCATCGATGGAGCCCAGTCCGCAGGACGCGTACCCGTGCGCTTCGACGCGCTCGGGGCCGATGTGTTCCTGGCCAGCGCCCGCAAGGCGTTGCTGGGTCCGCTGGGCACCGGTTTCGTGCTCATGCGGTCGCGGGTGAGGCACACCGTTCGTCCCGTCGTCTTCTCCAGGCGGAACGCCCTGGCCGGCGTCCGTCACGACGGCAGCTGGCGCCCCGGTCTGCGGTGCCGGAGCGGGGCGGCCGTCTTCGAGGGGAACCTTCCCGACCTGCGGGCCCTGTCGGGCCTGTCCGCCTCGCTGCGCGCCTATCAGGAGGCAGGTCCCGCCCAGATGGCGGGAGAGTGCCGTGCCAGAGCGGAGTCTTTGGCGTCGCTGGCGGGACAGGCCGGCTATCGAAGCCTGCGACGACCGCCGGGCGGCCTGACGGGGATCACCCGGCTGGCCTCGCCCCGGGTGGCGGACCACCGCCGGATCAAGGCCGACCTCGCTTCCCGCGGATTCGCCGTCGCGGCCGACCGCGAATGGCTGCGAATCAGCGTCCACGCGTTCAGCACCGAGGAGGGCATAGCAGCACTATGCGATCACATGTCAGCGTACGGAACCCCTCCCAGTATTCGGGCGAGGACGGCGTGAGCGCGGAGTGGGTCGTGATCCACGGCCGCTTCCAACCATTTCACCTAGGGCACTTGGAGTACCTGAACCTGTCCATGGAGCGAAGCCGGCGGGTCGTTGTCGGTATCACCAATCCAATCCTGGGCGGATTGGTACGGGAGGCGACTTCCGAGCACCGTCACCGCGCTGACACGAACCCGTTCACCTATTTCGACCGTGCCGAGATGATCGCCGAGTCGGCCGCGGAATGCCCGGCATATGACGGACATCTGGTCCGCATCGTCCCATTCGACGTCTCGGACCCGAGTTCATGGAACGACTACCTGCCGAGACGCGCGATCTATCTGGTGACCTTGAACGAGCCGTGGGACCACGAAAAATGTGCGCGTTTCGCCGCTCGCGGCCTCAGGACCGAGACGATCGAAGGGAACCCGAGCAGGATAACCGCTACCCAGGTGCGCCGAAGGATGTCGCTCGACACCGACTGGCGCGACCTGGTGCCAAAGGGGACAGCACACGTCATCGAACAGTTGCGTGCGTCCGCTACGTCAGCACAGGACAGCCACGGGGGAGGCGCCTGAATCATGCTTCCGCAAGAATTCTGGAACGAGAAGCACCGTTCCTATCGCAAGAGCCACTGGATAGACCAACCCAACTATTTCGCTCAGGAGGTGATCGACCGGCTGCCATCGCGAGCCGATTTGCTCGATGCGGGCTGCGGGCAGGGGCAGGATAGCGCCTTCTTTGCGGCCAAAGGCTTCAAAGTGACGGCACTGGATTTCTCGGAATTTGCTCTCGGGCATGTCCAGGATCCGGTACCCAGCAACCCGATAAAACGCGTCGCCGCCTCCTTGGCCGAGTTTCCCCACCCCTTCGAGGACGGTTCCTTCGACGTGGTGTACGCCCATCTCAGCCTGCACTACTTCGACAGGGAGATCACGCTCGCGATCGTCCGCGAGTTCCATCGGATCCTGCGCCCGCAGGGCCTCCTGTGCGCCATGGTCAACTCGGTGGACGATCCTGAGTTCGGCGAAGGGACCAGGCTGGACGCCGATTACTACGAACTCTCGTCCGGGGATCGCAAACGCTACTTCTCCACCGAGTCGCTGTCGGACGCGACACATCGGCACTTCGCTCCGCACCTCCTGCGGCAGAGCGGGCGCACCAGGAAGGACCCGCACAACGCATTCGTCCAGTTGGTCGCTCAGCGCAGGGATGGGGAGTCGCATGCGTGACCGTCGAGGGTTCGACGCTCGTGACGGCGGCATCCTCGCGACCGCCCGTGGGAGCGATCCTCCGGAAATAGAGACCATACACAGCACCGGTTTCGGTGACTGGCTCCGCATCGACACCCAGGATGTGCGCCTCAGCGCCACAAAGCACATGGTGGCGCACGTGGTGCACTTCCCCCGCATCGCACTCGTCGTCGCACTCGACCGCGACGACCTGGTCCTCATCCGGCAGTTCCGCTTCCCCGCCCGGTCATGGCTGATCGAGGTGCCGGCCGGGCGCGTGGAGGAGCACGAGGATCCGGCCAGCGCGGCGCGCCGTGAACTGCGGGAGGAAACCGGTTATCTCGCCGGGCACCTCGAGCCGGTCGGGCAGATCCGCATCAGCCCGCATCTGTCCGACGAAGTGACTCATATGTACCTTGCCACCGATCTCCGGCTCGGGGCACCCGCTCGGGAGGAAGGAGAACTCATCCAACGCGTCGTCGTCGGACAGAACCGGGTCCGCTCGATGGTGGACGCAGGAAAGATTGTCGACGCGAAGACCATCGCCGCGCTTTCGATAATAGGAATCATCTAGAAACATCGGCTTCGACGGAAGACGACATCGGAGATCATGGGGAAGGTCGCACGTATAGCGGCGGACATCCGCCGACGGAACAGTCTCGACGCCTATATCGGCTGGCTGCTGGCCCTGCTGGTGACCGGACTCCAGCTCGTCGCGGGTTTCTGGACAGACCAGTCCTGGGTCACGGTCGTAGTCTCGGCGACGATGGTGCTTCTTCTCGGCATCGTCGCTCTGGCGACCGCAGAGATTCGCCGGGTTCTGGCCACCACGAATTTCGCCTCACCTGGCCGTGCCAGGGTCTTCATCGACCGGGCGCAACTCCCGCCGTTGCGCGGGCTACTGGAGAGCTCCCATCGAACGGTCGAGATCTACGGTGTGCAACTGGGTCATATCGTCCACCACCTGTTACCGGTCATCGCCGAACAGGCCACCGCCGACTGCCGTTTCCGGCTGGCGTTGCTCAGCCCGGTGTACCCTGACGGCGAAAAGGTTCCGTGGGTAAACGAATTGGGCGCGGTACACGGCTTCGCCAACCTCGAAGACGTACTGAGGGCGAATATCGCGCAGTTACGCCACTGGCACGCGAGCCTGACACCCAAGCAGCGCCGGAACATCGAGATTCGCGGCTTCTCTGCCATTCCCACCGCCTCGGTCATCCTCGTCGACACCGACCGGACCATGGGTTTCGTGCACGTGGAGCCGATCCTGCACGCCATAGCCCCCTCGGACCGCCCCACGTTCTGGGTCACGAAAGCGGATAGTTCGAAACTGTACAACCTCGTCGTTGATCATTATCACTCGGTGTGGACCTCGGCGACATCGTTAGAAGATTTGGCATTGTGAGGAGATTTCACTCCTCCTCTTCTGAAAGGTCTGAGATGACCACCGAATTTCCTGAGCTGAGCTCTCTCACCGAGAACGACCGCCAGCGGGTCGGGGGCAAGGCCGCCGGCCTCGGGGAGTTGCACGACCTGGGTCTGCCGGTCCCACGGGGCTTCGTCGTGCCGGCGGACGTCCTGGCCATGCAGGACGAGAGCGGACTGGCGAAGCTGCTCGAGTCCGCGATAGCCGAGCGAGGGCTGTGCCCACCCTTCGCCGTGCGCTCCTCCGCGGTGGCGGAGGACGGGGCGCACGCCTCCTTCGCCGGGCAGTTCGCGACCGAACTCGGGGTCTCCGGTACGGGCCTGGCCGGAGCCGTGCTTCGGTGCGCCAGTTCCGCGGACCACCAGAACGTCTCCTACTATGCCGAAGCTGTGGGCGGCCAGCAGGGCGACCATCTGCGGGTCTCAGTGATCGTTCAGGAACTGGTGGCGGCCGACCTGTCAGCCGTCATGTTCACCGCTGATCCCCTGACGGGCGATCCGGACACTTACGTCCTGGAGGTCGTCCGCGGGCCCGGGGCCTCGCTCGTCGGCGGGATGACCGAGCCGTTCACCGTGCGCGTCTTCGCCGACGGCATGGAGGTGGTCAACAGGCCCGACTGGGCCGACACACGGATCGAGGCCCGGGTCCTGGGACTGTCGGGAAGACTCAGAGCCATGGGGCGCGCGATCACCCGACATCGGGGAGCCCCCCAGGACGTCGAACTGTGCGTGACGGCCGACGACCTCGTCATCCCGGTGCAGACGCGGGCCATCACCTCGCTCCCCTCCACGGCGCGGCGCTCGTTCACCCTTCGCTACGTCGAGGTCGGTCTGGCCACCCGCTCGGCCCTCGGAGATCTGGCCGAGCGGGACAAGGTGCGACTCCGGATGGTCGCGGAGTCCGGGGGGCTGAGTGTGGGACGCGCCTGGATCATCTGCGCCGCCGCGACCCCGGACCGATGCTCGACGTCCGGCGACTCGGTCGATCCCCCTCCGCCCGCGGACCTGCGGGCGGTGCCTCAGATCAGTTTCGTGCTCCAGGACCCGGCCCGCCTGTCCGGCGCGATCGTCCGTCGTTTCAGCGCCGCCGCCGGCCGCATCGCCGATCTGGAGGCCATGGTGCAGATCGTGGGCCGCGCGCATGATCGCTTCGCACTCATCGCCACAGAGATCCGCCAGGCGCGTCTGTCCGGAGTGGCTCGGCGGTTCGGAGAGAAGATCCTTATCGAGGTGGGTTTCGGCGCCTTCGTGCCCAAGGGAGTCGTGGCCACATCTCAGTACGTCTGTTCACTCGATGGCGAGATCCTGCAGTGCGAGCCGACCGTACAGGAGCATCTCTTCCTGATCGAGGACGGTCAGGCCCGCACGGAGCGGATCGACCAGGTACCGGAACTGTCGGCTGCCCACTGCAGGAGTGTGGCCAAGGCCGTAGAAGTGGCCAACGAGCACTACATCAATCCCTCCGTGGAGTTCGGCGTCGACGAACCGGGCACCTTCTTCCTCATCGACTTCGTCGAGGAGAGCGCCGAAGGCGCCGAGCCTCGTCCCGACAATCTGTCCGTGCTCTCCCCGGGGCACTTCCGCGGACGAGTGGTACGCGTGGAGGACGACCAAGTTCTCATGCACGACTCCTTGGACGCCCATTTCCACAACGACCGTCCGGGTGACGAATCGACCGGTTCAGATGACCCTGTGGTCGTGGTGGCTCGACTTCCCTACCTGTCGCTGGAGCGGTTCATGCGACAGCGAGACCCGCGGTCGATGGCGTTCGTGTTCCGTAACGGCTCCTACCTCAGCCACCTGTCCATCGTGCTGCGGGAGCTCGGCATTCCCGCCATCGTTGACGCCGAGGCCTATGAAGCGCTCAGGGTCGACGAGCACGTCGTCGTCGACACGGGGTCGGGCAAAGTTTCGACCGCGTCACGGCATGAGGAGGCGCGTTGATCCTTTCGGACACGGACATCAGAAAATCCATCGCGGATGGTTCTCTCACCATCACGCCGTTCGACGAACGTTTGGTCAAACGCAACAGCTATCTCCTACGCCTGCACTCGCAGTTTCGTCGGATCAGTGGTGACGCCATCGTCGACACGGCGGATCCGGTGTCGCTCAGGGCCGGTGCGGGTGCGGCCTTCCGCTCGGAGAGCGTGGTGGTGACACCGGACGCGCTGGTGCTCGCATGCAGCAGGGAACGTATCGGGCTGCCCGCCGACACGGTCGGGATCCTCTCGGGCATTTCCAATGTGGCTCGTCTCGGCGTCATGGTTCACTGCACCTCCCAGCTCGTCAACGCCGAGTTCGGCGACGAAAGCCCCTCGCGCCTCGTGCTGGAAGTGTCAACGGTCGGAGGGCGCAGCGTACGGTTGTACGCGGGCACTCCCCTCTGTCATCTGGTCCTCTGCAAGCTGGTGTCGCCCACTGCCCCCCGCGAGAGCAGCCGTCGAACCGGGCAGGAAGGCCCCGATCCGAGCGAGTTGCTCAGCCAGTTCGGGCACTTCTACGCGCCGACACGCTTGTGAGCATGAGACGCACTGCACCCTCGTCGGATTTGAGCCCGGGCGACTCGCCGGGAGTAGGGTCGAGTGGTGTTTTCGGAGCGGGGGCCCTCCCTTCGGGAGTTGGCGGTTCAGGCGTTGTCCTCTGTTGAGCGCGGGTATGACCTGCTGGCTCCTAAGTTCGATAACACGCCCTTTCGGACGCCTGACAGGGTTCTCGATGCGTCCGCCGAGGAGCTGCGGGCGTACGGGCCGTTCGGCCAGGGGCTGGACGTCTGCTGCGGGACGGGTGCGGGCGTGCGGGTGCTCGGGGCTTTGTGCGATGGGCGCGTCACGGGGGTCGACTTCAGCGCGGGGATGCTTGCGCAGGCGCGGCAGGCGCACCCGGAGGCGGGGTGGGTGCGGGCCGATGTTCGGGCCTTGCCTTTCGATGGGGCCTTCGACCTCGCGGTCACCTTCGGGGCGCTCGGGCATCTGCTGCCCGGCGAGCGGCCCGCGGTGTTCGCCGGGGTGTATCGCGCGCTGCGGCCCGGCGGAATCTTCGCCTTTCCCGTTGGAGCGCCGCCCCCCGTCGCGTCGCGCCTGTACTGGGCGCTGCTCGGGTTCGATCTGGTCATGCGGGTCCGGAACGCGGTGTGGCGTCCCCCGTTCGTCATGTACTACCGGACCTGTCCGCTGCAGGCGCTCCGGCGCGACCTGGCAGCTGCCGGTTTCCGTGTGACGACCGTCCCCTTGGATGCTTTGGGCACGCGTAAGGACGGCAGTCCGCGTGGGCGGCTCGTGCTGGCGCGCAGACCGGGGTCGGAAGACTGAGACCCACGCTCAGCCAGGGTGCGCCGGGAGGTCTCGGTGGTGGCGGAAGGGGCCTGCCAAGAGGATCAGGCCCGTGAAGGCCAGCGCGCCTGTGGTGATCCACATGGCGGGACGGACGTCCAGGGCCGTGCCCAGGGTGCCGCCCGCCAGGGCGCCCAGAGGGATGGTGCCGTAGCTGACCAGTTGCATGCTCACGGTGATCCGGCCGAGCAGGGGACGGGGGCTGTAGGTCTGCCGGAAGGTTCCCTTGAGGACGTTGCCCGCCGCGGCGCCCGCGGCGATGACGAACCCTCCGGCGCACGCCGGAAGCAGCCCCGTCCCCGGTCCGGTGAGGGGGATCAGCAGGCCGAACGGCGCGGCGCCGATCTCGGCGGCGAGCAGGGTGCGGGCGGAGCCGAAGCGGCGGGACGGGACGGGGACCGCGGCGGCGCCGAGGACGGCGCCCAGGCTGGTCGCGGCGGCGAGGGCGCCGACCGTGCCCGGGGTGACGCCGACCTCGCGGACGAGGAACACCACCAGGATCGACTGGTACCCGAACAGGCAGATGTTGCTGGCGGCCGAGAACAGGGTCAGCACCCGCAGGTAGGGGTCGCGGGCCACGAAGCGAAGGCCTTCGGTGATCTCCTGGCGCAGCGTCCCGCGCCGGGCGGGGGCGGGGCGAGGCTCGCGCGTCCGGATCGCCAGCAGGCAGACGGCCGAGACGAGGTAGCTGGCCGCGTCCAGCAGGAGTGCGTTCACCGCCCCCGCGAGCTGGGTGACCAGTCCTGCCAGGCCGGGGCCGCCGACCTGGGCGGCGGCCTCGGTCGCCTGCACTCTGGCGTTGCCTTCGGCCAGTTCGCCGGGGTGCAGCAGGGACGGCAGGTAGACCTGGTAGGCCGTCTGGAAGAACACGCTCGCGCAGCCGGCGCCGAGTGCGGCGCCCGCCAGGTGGGCGATGGTCAGCCGGTCGAGCCAGGCGGCGGCCGGGACGCTGAGGAAGAGCAGCAGGGCCAGCAGATCGCAGGCGAGCATCACCGGCCGGCGCGGCAGGCGGTCGACCCAGGCGCCCGCCGGAAGGCCGACGAGCAGCCACGGCGCCCAGGCCGCGGCCGAGAGCAGCGCCACCTGGAGGGTGCTCGCGTCGAGCGTGGCGACCGCGACCAGCGGGAGGGCCACGCCGGTGACGCTGCTTCCCAGCCTGCCGGTGGCCTGGCCGATCCAGAGCAGGCGGAAGTCGCGGTGCCGGCGCAGCCCGCCGCGCGCCGGGGCGACGACGGTCACGGTGTCACGGTTCGGCGGGGACGCCGTGGGCGAACAGGAAGACCGGCTCGCGGGCCTGCCCGTCGTCGGGGACGTCCCGCCGCTCCCACCGGTCGAGCAGCGCGAGGATCTCCCGCTCCAGTTCGCCCAGTTCGGCGGGTGTCAGGTGGAGCCACTTGTCGACGGAGAAGGCGGCCCCGTTCCATGCCTCCCGCTGCTCCCGGACGGCGTGCCAGGCGCGGACCAGGCCGATCTGCCGGTCGAGGGCGAGGGAGACCGCCGCACCGGCCACCGCCTGGCGGGACGGGTCGTCGTCGAAGTCGCCGGTGACCCAGCGCAGTTCCGGTGCCGCGAGCCGCCACCAGCGCTCGCGTCGGTCCCGGGCGAGTTCCGGGGCCTCCACGATCAGGTCCGCGGCGGCGAGCACCTTCAGGTGGTGGCTGATGTTGGCCACGGCCTGGCCGGTCCGGTCGGCGAGGGCGCTCGCGGTGGACGGGCCGTAGACCTTGAGGACGTCCAGGAGGCGCCGGCGGAGCGGGTGCGACATCGCGGCCAGCACGCGGGAGTCGGTCACCGTGGGCACGCCGTCCGGGTCGGTCATGCCGCCATGGTGACATGCACAAGAGCTATTGCGCAATGACTCTTGCACAATGGGGTGGTCGAGAGTGGCCACGTCGAGGCCGGTGGAGAGCGGGCGAGCCGGGGAATGCTGCCAACGAGGCGGTCGCGGATTTGGGGGCGCCATGCCGGTACGGGTGGGCGGAATCGAGTTGCACGCGGGTCCGACGTCGCTCGGCGGGCCCGACGATCTGGACGCGGTGATCCGGGAGTTCATCGGCGGAGCGCGGCACACGCTGCGGATCGCGGTGCAGGAGCTCGACTCCCGGGCGGTCGCGGACGCCGTCCTCGCCGCGCGGGCGGCCGGGGTGCGGGTGCAGATCATTCTGGAGGGCGACTACCTGCGGGAGGAGCGGCCCGCCGCGGACCCCTGGGCGGCGGCGGGGGCCAACGAGGATAACCGGCTCATCTACGCGGCGCTCCTGCGCGCGGGGGTGGATCTCATCACCGACCTGAACCCGGCGATCTTCCACCAGAAGTTCATCGTGCGGGACGCCGGGGAGTCGACGGCGGCGGTGCTGACCGGGTCGGCGAACTTCACGCTCACCGACACCGGGACCAACCCGGCAGGGACGGGCAAGGCGGGCAACAACCTCAACCATGTGGTGGTGCTGCGGGGCCGGCGCGCCGCGTCCCTGTACCTGGAGGAGTTCCTGCGGATGCGGTCGGGGACGTTCGGGGCGCTGCACGAGCGGGTCGAGGCGCGTCCGGCGGAGTTCCAGCTGGGCCGGGTGCGGGTGAAGCCGCTCTTCGCGCCCCGGCACGGGCCCGAGATGGAGATCATGAAGCAGATGCTCAAGGCGTCCGCGAGCGTGGACTTCGCGATGTTCACCTTCGCCCGCTCGTCCGGCATCGACGACACCATGATCCGGCTCGCGGGCCCGCTGCGGATTCGCGGGGTGCTGGACCACGGGCAGGGCGTCCAGGCGTGGGCCGCGACCGAGCCGCTGAAGGCCGCCGGGGTGGAGCTGTTCGCGAACAGGCGGGGAACCGGGGTGCGGAAGGTGCACCACAAGCTGATGGTCGTGGACGAGCGGCTGGTGATCGCCGGCAGCTTCAACTACACCGCGCCCGCGACGACGCTGAACGACGAGAACATCATCGTGCTGGGCGACCTGGAGGAGACGCGCGAGGACGCCGAGGCCGGCCAGCGGGCCATCGCCGCCTACGCGCTCAAGGAGATCGAGCGCATCATCGCCGAGCTGGCGGAGCCCGCGTGACCGGGTTCGGGCGGCGGGGGCGGGCGCCCAGGGGCACACTGCCTCCACATTTACTTAAAGGCGACGTCAAATGCCTTGGCATCATGGTTCCCCAATACGCATAAAAGGGGACTTCCCGACATGAACTTGCAGCTCGATCGGGAGGTCTCATGACGACGAGGATGACCCACGGGGGCCCGTCGGTCTCGGCACGTCGGAACTACCAGCTCTCCGGATGGCTCACCTTCGCGGGAGTGCTCTCCATCGTGGTGGGCGCGTTCAACGTCATCGACGGGGTGGTGGCCCTGTTCAAGGACGGCTACTACGTCGTGAACTCCAACCAGATCCTGGTCTTCAACTTCACCGCGTGGGGCTGGTACTGGCTCGTCCTCGGCGCCCTGCAGATCGTCGTCGGCGTGGGGATCCTCACCGGGAAGATGTGGGCGCGGGTGATCGGCGTCGCGTTCGCCTTCCTCGCCGCCATCGGGCATCTGGCGTTCCTGGCGGCGTTCCCGATCTGGTCGGTGCTGACGATCGCGCTGTGCATCCTGCTGATGTACGCGCTCATCGCCCCACCGGCCGGCGCGCGCGGAGACTGACGCCCCGGCGCGGGACGCGGACCACGAAATCCCAGGTCACCGCGGCCGGAGGCGAACATACCCCGGCCGCGCACGGGCAGTAGAGCGCCATGGCACCGGCGTCGGCCCCGCGGCCGTGGAGGCGGGTGGGCACCGCACTGGCGGACCGGCTGGGTGGGAGGCGCCGGGCGCGCATCGTGGTGCTGATGGCCTGCGTCCTCGCGCTGAACGCGGCGGACACCGGGGTCATCGGGGCGATCGTCCACGAGCTGCGCAGCTCGCTGCACATCGGCAACACGCAGGTCGGAGTGCTGACGGCCGTGCCGGCGGGGGTCGGCGCGATCGCGACGGTGCCGGTGGGGCAGCTCACCGACCGGGTGCGGCGGGTGCCGCTGCTGGCGGGGAGCGTCGTGCTGTGGAGCCTCGCGATGGTCGCCGGCGGGCTGGCGGAGTCGTACGGGTGGCTGCTGGCGTCCCGGGTGGTGCTCGGCGCGGTGACGGCGACGGCCGGGCCCACGGTGGCGTCGCTGATCGGCGACCTGTTCCCGCCCGAGGAGCGGGCCGCGACGTGGGGGCGCATCCTCGCCGGGGAGCTGATCGGGGTCGGGTTCGGGCTGCTGGCGGGCGGCAACATCGCCGCGTTCGCGAGCTGGCGGGTCTCGTTCTGGTTCGTCGCGGCGCTGGGGCTCGTGCTGGCCGTGCTGCTGTGGAGGATGCTGCCCGAACCGGCGCGCGGAGCGCAGGGCTCGCCCGGCGGACGGGGCGGGGAGGAGCTCGCGCAGCGGCAGGTCGACAGGGCGGGCGTGCGGCCGGACCCGCGCAACGTCCTGGCCGAGGACCCCGAGCGGATGACGCTGATGCGGGCCGCCCGCTACGTGCTCGCCATCCGCACGAACGTGATCATCATCCTGGCGTCCGCGGCCGGCTACTTCTTCTTCGCCGGACTGCGCACGTTCGGGCTGGTCTTCGTGCTGGAGCGGTACGCGGTCGGGCGGGGCGGGCTGTCGGCGTTCCTGCCGGTCGCCGGGGCGGCCGCGCTCGCCGGAGTGCTGGTCGGCGGGCGGCTGGCCGACCGGCTCCTGCGCCGCGGGACGGTGACCGCGCGGGTCGGCGTGCCGGCCGTGGCGTTCGCCGCGTCGGCGCTGCTGTTCCTGCCCGCCCTGCTCACCGACCGGGCGCTGGTCGCGCTGCCGCTGTTCACGCTCGGCGCGGCCGCGCTGGCCGCCGCGAACCCGCCGCTGGACGCGGTGCGGCTGGACGTCGTCCACTTCCGGCTGTGGGGGCGCGCGGAGGCCATCCGGACGATCGTGCGCATGTCCGGGGAGGCGGCGGCGCCGATACTGTTCGGCTGGCTGTCGGGGGTGCTCGGGGCGGGGCTCGCGGCGGGCGTCGGCCTGGACCGGGTGTTCCTGCTGGCGCTGCTCCCGCTGCTGGCCAACGGCCTGCTGCTGCTCGGGGCGCGCCGCAGCTACCCGCGGGACGTGGCGTCGGCGCTGGAGTCCGAACGCCGCTACGCCGGTGCCCCCTAGTCGTCCTTCGGAGGCTCGTTCAGGATGCGGTAGCGGTCCAGGACGCGTTCGAGTTCGCGGCGGTCGCGCTTGGTCGGACGGCCCGCGCCGCGCTCGCGGCGGCCGATCGGGATGAGCGCCTCGCGCGGCGGCGGGGGCGGGCTCTTGTCGATCAGGCACTCCTGGGCGGCGGGCGCGCCGACCCGCTTGCGGACGAGCTTCTGCACGACGACGATCCGCTCCCGCCCGTCGTGGCGGAGCCGGACGACGTCCCCCGGCTTGACCGCGGTGGACGGCTTCGCGCGCTCGTCGTTCACGCGGACGTGGCCCGCCCGGCACGCGGTCGTCGCCATCGAGCGGGTCTTCAGCAGCCGCACGGACCAGATCCACAGATCGACCCGCACGGACCCCTCATCGCCCATGCGTCCATGATGTCACTCGGGTACGGCACGCCGGAATCTCATTTCGGCGCGGGGGCCCGCTGCGCGCTGATCCACGCGTCCGCGCGCTCCCAGTTCTCGTAGAGCCAGCTGACGCGGGCGTCGCGGTCGCGGGGGACGTCCTCGGCGGGCACCCGCCACCAGCGGGCCTGGACGGGCGAGGTCAGCGGGACGCGCCGCCAGATGTCCCTGGCGGTGGCCATGTGGTCGAGCCCGCAGTGCGCGACGAACACCACGTCGGCGGACGGGGCGGAGTCGAGCGCGGCCAGCACGCCGCCGGGGCGGGGCGGCATCACGTTGCGCATCGCGGCGGCGCGGGTCGCCTCGTCCGCGCGCCGCATCCGGGCCAGCCGGCGGATCGCGCGGCGGCGGCGCTCCGGGGAGAAGTTGCCGCCCTCCGGGAAGATCAGCAGCGCCTCGCCGGGGCCGAGCCCCTCGGCGAGCCTGCCGACGGCGCCGGCGGCGCCGCCGGGGGTGACGAACACGTTCGGCACCCGGTTGGCGGCGATGTCGATGCAGGGGTCGAGCTGGAGCAGCGCCTTCATGACCACCCGGGGGCGGCGCCGGTACTCCGACAGCAGATGGTGGACGATCAGCAGCGCGTCGCCCGGCCCGGCGTGCCGGCTGAGCACGATCAGGGGGCGGTCGCCGCCGGAGCCGTCCCAGGTGCCGTCCACCTTGACGCGCAGGCCGAGGCGCCGCTGCGCGGACGCGTAGAGGGCGCCGACGTAGCGGCGGATGATGTCGTAGTGCCGGTCGTCGTGCGTGCGGCGCCGGAGCCACAACCAGCCGCATTCCAGGACGGCCGCCGTCTCCCGCGTCCCCCACGTGAGGGTGAACCAGAGCAGGCGCCGGGCCCGCCTGCGCTCGCGTCCGGCCAGGGACGTCACCGCGTAGCCGACCGGGAACAGCACCACGACCAGAAGGGTCAGGGCGAACAGCAGTGGCGTGCACACCAGGCGGCGCACGAAACGGGGTGGCAGCATCTCACGCTCGCTCTTTCAGGTACTTCAAAGATGCCTGATAGGCGCGGTCGATGTGAGCCTGGATTCCGGACGCGTTCCTGTAGCGGACCTGGGTGAGGTCGACTCCGGCCTTCTGCGACCTGGCCCCGGCGGGCAGGACGTGGACGGTCAGGCCGTCCGGGAGCGTCGCCATCTCCTCGAAGAACCGGTGCCGGCGCGCGATCTCGAACGCGACGAGGCCGACCTCCCAGGGCCAGCGCGGCGGCGCGAGGTCCCGCTCGATCCGGCCGACGTGCAGGACGTAGATGTCGGTGGCGCCGAGCATGACGGCCCGGCTGACCGGGATGCTGTGGACGAGGCCGCCGTCGTAGTAGTGCCGCTCCCCCACCCGGACGGGCGGCAGCAGCCCCGGCGCGGCCGACGACGCGAGCACCGCCGGGATCAGCGGTCCTTCGGTGAACCAGTGCGCCATCGCCGTCTCGATCCCGGCGGCGACGCACTGGAACGGGACCTCCAGGTCCTCGAACGACGGGACGGGGAGCAGCTCGTCCAGCATGCGGCGCAGCGGCTCGTTGGAATGCAGGTGCGTGCCGGACCGGGCGAGCCTCCACAGCCGGGCGAGGACGGGCGAGCCGAACACGTCGCGGACGGACTCGTCCGACCACAGGCTGGTGAGCCGCTCGACCGCCGCGTCCGGCCCGGCCGCGACGAACACGCCGTTGAGCGCGCCGATCGACGTCCCGACCACGACGTCGGGGCGGACGCCGGACTCCCGCAGCGCCCGGAGCATGCCCACCTCGTGCGCGCCGAGCACGCCTCCGCCCCCGAGGACGAACGCCGTCCGCGGCTCCCGTTCCACCCGGTCTCCCCTTGTGCCGATCAGCAGAGCGCTCCGCCCGCCGGGCGCTGGATGCAGCCTCACCAATGCGAAGCGGGATAAACCGGGCCCGAGACGGGCGGGGCCGTGACCTGCGGGGCCTCGCGCGAAGGGGGCCGGTCGCCCTGGGGGTGGGGCGGGCGACCGGCCCCCGGCGCCGGACGCCGGTCAGTGGTGGACGCGGGTCTTCAGGCCGTGGCCGTAGGGGAACAGGGGCCTGTAGTCCCGGTCGCCGACGTTGATCGGCTCCTGTGCCTCGCTGCGCGGCCAGCTCACCGAGAGCCTGCCGGTGAAGGGGCGCTTGCCGAACAGGACGTCGGCGACGCCGGCGCCCTCGCTGCCCGGCAGCCAGGACATGACGAACGCGTCCGTCTTCGCCAGCTGGTCGGTGACGATCTGCGGGCGCCCCGCTACGTCGAGGACGACGCAGGTCCTGATGGCGGAGCAGACCTTGTCGACCGCGGCCCTGTCGGCGTCGGACAGGTTCAGCGTGTGGCCGTTGCCGACGTCCCCGACGCCCTCGGCGTACGGCTTCTCGCCGACGACCACGATGCCGACGTCGCTGCCGGCCATCGGCGCCGACGCGTCCTTGCTGTAGGTGACGCGGGACGAGTTCTGCTTGATGCCGTCCAGGATCGTCGTGCCCGGGATGATGGCGCCGGACGAGCCCTGCCAGGTGACCGTCCAGCCGCCGGCCTGGTTGCCGATGTCGTCGGCGTTGGCCCCGGCCACGTAGACGCGCTGGTCCTTGCGCAGCGGCAGCGCGTTCCCGGAGTTCTTCAGCAGGACCTGCGACTTGGCGACGGCCTCCCGGGCGACCGCGCGGTGCTCGGGCGACCCGATCGTCCTGGCGTTGGCGCGGTCGGTGTAGGGGTGCTCGAACAGGCCGAGCTCGAACTTCGCCTTCAGGATGCGGCTGACCGCGTCGTCGATCCGCGACATCGGCACGCGGCCCGCCTGCACCTCCGCCAGCAGCGTCTGGACGAACTGCGGCGTGCTGTAGGGCTCCATGAACATGTCCATGCCGGCGTTCACGGACGTGCGGACCTGCGTGGCGTAGTCGCCCGGGATCTGGTGGATGGCCTCCCAGTCGCTGACGAGGAAGCCGTCGAACCCGATCTTCCGCTTGAGGACGTCGGTCAGCAGCTCCTTGTGCGCGCTCATCTTGACCGGGTTGCCGACGCCGTCCTCCTTCCAGTCCACGCTGGAGAACGACGGCATGATGCTGCCGACGCCGTACTTCTTGACCGCCACGACGTAGGGGGCGAGGTCGACCGCCGCGAAGTGCTCGCGGTCGGTGACGGTGACGCCCTGGTCGATCGTGTACGTCCCGCTGGTGGACGAGCCGAACACCGTGTCGCCGTCACCGGCGTAGTGCTTGGCCGTCGCCAGGACGTGGCGGTTCGTGGCGAGGTCGCTCTTGCGCCGCCCCTCGAAACCCTCCAGGCCGGTCTCCATCTGGACGACGAGGCGCGGGTCCTCGCCGAAGCTCTCGTAGGCGCGCCCCCACCGCAGGTCACGGGTGACGCAGACGCAGGGGGCGAACACCCACTGGGGTCCGGTCGCCCTCGTCTCGACGGCCGTGATCTGCTCCTCCCGGCGGACGAGGCCGGGGTCGCGGGTCGCGCCCATCGCGATGTTGTGCGGGAAGACGGTGGCACCGATGAGGTTGTTGTGGCCGTGCACCGAGTCGATCCCGTACAGCAGCGGGATCCTCAGGCGCGTCGCCAGGGCCTTGGACTGGTAGGCGTCGACCATGTCCGCCCAGCCCGCGGGAGTGTTGTCGGCGGGGGTCGATCCGCCGCCGGAGAGCACGGACCCGAGGGCGAGCTTCGTGATCTGGTCGCGGTCGCCGTCGATGGCGCCGCGCTCGGCCTGCGCCATCTGGCCGACCTTCTCCTGCACGGTCATGCGGCCGAGCAGGTCCTTCACCCGCTCCGCCACGGGCAGCCGCGGGTTCAGGTACGGGGCCGTGCGGGGGGCGTCGGCCATGGCGGGCCGCGCCGCGAGGGCCGACGGAAGGGCGGCGACGGTCGCGAGCGCGACCAGTGATCGCCCGATCCGGGTGGCGATGGCACGTGTGCGGGAGTGTGGCAACTCGTCCCTCCTGGGTCGCTCCGAAGGACGCCGCGCGGCCCGGCGGGCCGCGCGCGGCCGGACGCCGGGGTCACGGCTCGCCCGGACGGCCATGACCCCGCGCCGGCGACGTCACCTGGAACCTCCCCCGCCGCCGGACGGCTGTCAACGGATCTTCACCGGTCCGGCCGCGGCCTTGTGGAAAACATGGAAGAGGGCTTGACGGCCACTAAGTTCACACGTTGAATCATGGGCCGAACAAAGCCGGTCGGACGGGTGGCGGGCATGCGCCCACCCGTCCGGCCGCTGTGCGTCCACGACGCGCACCCGCCGGAACGTGCCGCAACTCCGGCACCGCTGGCCACACCCGGCCAGCGGGCCTCCGCCCGGGGCCCGCGGCCGCGGAAACCCCGGAACGGGTGCCCCGCCGGCCGGCGGGTGAGTATCGACCGGCGGGACGCTCCGTCATCCGGAGTGGTTCGGGATCAGGTCACGCGGAGCCGCCGCCCTCCCCGCGCTCCTCGCCGTGCGGACCGCGGGCGCCGTCGTCGCGCGTGACCTCGATGCGCTCCTTGCGGAGCTCGCCGCGCACGGTCTGCTCGTCCTGCACCTGCTCGGTGCGGAGCCGGACGCGCTCGACCGGCACGGTCTCCTTGGAGATGACCGGGCGCTCCTCGTAGAGGATGATCTCCTGGTCGGCCTCGGAGATCGTCACCTTCGGGTCGGGGCGGCCGCCGGCGATGGGCTCGCGGTCGATCCGGATCTCCTCGTGCGAGACCGGGATCGTCTGCTCGACCGTCTCGGTCTCGATCCACTTGCGCACCCGGACCCGGCCGGACTCGTGCCGCTCGGTGCCGATGCGCATCTGCTCCTCGGACCGGGTGATCTCGGTCATCGGCGCCTCGGCGCCCTCGCGCGCCGACTGGGGCGGCATGGTCCGCCCGGCGGACCGCTCCGTGCCGCGCTTGCCGCGCTCGGGGTGGACGGCCATCCCGGCGGCGCCCGCCGTCCCCGCGGTGCCGGTGGTTCCAGTGGTTCCGGTGGTTCCGGTGGTTCCGGACGTATCAGCGGCGGCCCTCGTCTCGGCGGCACCCTGGCCACCGGTGGTCTCGCCCGCCTCGGCGGTGCTCTCCGTCCCCGCGCTCTCGGTCGTCTCGGTGGTGCCCGTCTCCGTCTCCCCGCCCGTGCGGCGGCCGCCCGGGGGACGCACTCCGTAATGCCGGTACAGGTCCACGATCTGCGCATGCGACAGGTGCTCGTCGGCGTCGACGTTCGGGGCGCCCTTGATGGTCTCCTTGTCGTACGGAACCTGCAGGGCGTCCTGGCCCTTGCGGGCCCCGGACAGCGGGACGAAGCTCTCACGCATCCCGAACCAGCCGGTGTGCACGGTCACCCACTCCGGGGACCCGGAGTCGTCGTTGAGGTAGACCTGCTTGACCGTGCCGACCTTCGTCCCGTGGGTGTCGGTCACGCTCATCCCCATGAGCTCCCGCACCTGTGTCTGCGTCTGCACGTTGAGCACCTCCGCTTCCGTGAACGCTCCCGGACGGCGGGGGGCCGGGGGGAGGTGGAGCCCGCCACTCGGTAGCGGTGTTCAGTTGATCCCGAGTTGCCGCATTACCTGCTGCTTTTCCGGACGCGGTGACCATAAACACGTTTGCAGGAATATAGAGAACGATTTACCGCACATTTACGACGACCACCCCGCCCCCTCCACCGCTCCTTTTCCGACATAGACCCACAAGTAACTCATATGCGAATGGCACCTTGGTCAACATGGTGATCATTTTATCCGGGCGCGGTTTTCCCCGCCCCGCTCCGCGCGAAGACTGCGAGGGACGTTCCCACAGCATCGGAGAACCGATATGCGCGACTTTTCTCGGGCGGCCCGGCGGCCGTGGGCGGGGCCCGCCCCCCTGGCGGCGGCGGTGTCGGCCGCCCTGGCGTGCACGGCGTTCACGGGGGCCGGGGCCGCCGCGGTCCGGCGCCCGCCCACCTGGTGCAAGCCCGGCGGGACGCTCACCGCCCGCGCGATGCCGCAGAAGATCAAGATCGCCGACTGCGACCTGCGCGGCCGCACCGTGCGCGGCGCGAACGGGCTCACCGCGACCGTCCCGTCCGACGGGACCTCCCTGATCGCGTACACGCTGCGCACCGACGGCGCCGCCGAGCTGCGCATCGGGGTGGACTCCCGAGCGGGTGAGATCAGCATCGGCACGCACGGAGACCGGGTGCCGCAGGGCAGGCCGCGCCAGTTCCGGGCGCCGGCGGCCGCCTGCCAGGACGGCGCGTACCGTCCCCAGTCCAGCAAGTGGCCGAAGGGCACCGCCGTCCAGTGGAGCTACTACGCCGGGACCGCCGGCCTGCCGAGGGATCCCATCGCCAGAGGCGTCGCCGCCGTGGCCGAGGCCCGCACCGACTGCACGAGCGCGGGACGCTTCACGCCTCCGCCGGACGTGACCGAGCGGTACGCGGGCCAGAGCAGCAGGCCCCCGAACGTGACGGGCGCGGCCGCCTGCGGGACCCGGGACCGGGCCAACACGTTCGGCTGGCTGGCCATGCCGAGCGCGGAGACCCCCGTCCTCGCGGCGACCTGCTCGTGGTTCTCCGGCCCGACGACGGTCGAGACGGACATGGCGGTGCAGGCGCAGGGCAAGCGGTGGTGGACCGGCGGGACGTGCCCGTCCGGGAGCTACTCCGCCGAGGCGGTCGCGACGCACGAGGCGGGCCACGTCTTCGGCCTCTCCCACGTCGAGGGCGCCGAGCACCGCATGCTCACGATGACGCCGTCCCTCGCGTCCTGCGACAACGGCCCCGCCACGCTCGGCAAGGGCGACTACGACGGGCTGCTCGCCCTCTACGGCGGACGCTGAGCGGCGCGAGCCGCACGCACCGTCCCAGCGTCCCGCCGCGAAGCGTGACCGGACGGGTCAGCGCTTTGAGTCGATCTTGCCGACCACGACGAGGCGGTGCCGGTCCGAACCCTTGGGCGTGCAGGTGACGAGCGTGAGGTACCGGCCGTGGGGCGCGCTGGCCCGCTTGAACGGCACCGGCTCCAGCGCCCGCCGGTCACGCGGGTCGACGACGCGCTTGGTCCGCACCCGGTACACGTAGGACTTCCGGCCCACCCGCAGGACGATCCGGTCGCCCCGCCGCACCCTGTCGAGCTGGTAGAACGGCGCGCGCCAGGTCGTCCGGTGGCCGAGCAGGACGGTATTGCCCACCCGCCCGGGGAGCGCCGTCCCCGGGTAGTGCCCGACGCCGCGCCGCAGCACCGCCTCGCTGACGCCCTGCCTGACGCCCATCTTCAGGCCCATCCGCCTGATCCGGATCTGCGCGATCATCGCGCCGGTCCGCGGCCGGGCCGCGGTGACCGCCGCCGGAGCGGTGGCCGCCGCCGGCGCCGCCCGCGCCCCGGTCACGGCGCCGAGGACGGGCACCGCGCAGCACGCGGCGAGAGCCGCCGCGAACAGGGACCTTCGGTCGAGCATGGCTCCCCTCTCCATAGCTCGGGACTTCGTGACATGGGAAGGGGCGGCACGTCTGCCGCCCCTTCTCCGCTGTTCATCGGCCGCGGATCGTCATCCAGGCCGACGCGCGCTCAGCGCAGGATCGGAGAGCCGAGGGTGACGGGCGCGTCCTTGCCCGCGGGCACCTTCGGGCCGATCTGACCGGGCTTGACGTCCACTCCGGGCACCTTCACCGCGCGCCGGAGCCCGTCCACGAACCCTTTGACGGCGGGCAGGGCGTCCGCGCGGCGGTAGTTCGGAGCGGTCGCCGGTGCGGTGTTCGCGATGCGCTGGCCTTCCGAGCGCATCGTCGAGGGCAGCTTCTTGTGCTTGGCGGCCGGACGGTGCTTGGACGGCTTGTACGGCTTCTTCTTCTTGGGCGTCCGCAGGGTGGGCGGCAGCTCCTTGTGGCCGTGCCCCTCCTCGACCGTCGCCCCGCCCTTGCACTGCGCCTCCGCGAGGCCGAGCAGCGAGACGGCGTTGCCGCACGCGTTGATCGGAGCCTTGATCGGGACGTAGGCCTGGGTGCCGTTCGCGGCGCCGAAGTTGCCGGAGCTCGTCATCTTCACCTTGGGGTCGCCGTGCCGCTTGACGGACGCGCCGCCCTTGCACGCGGCCTGGGCCGCGCCGAGCACGCCGACGGCGTTGCCGCAGACGTCGACGGGGATGCTGATCGGCGCGAACACCTGGGTGCCGTTCAGCAGCCCGAAGTTGCCGGCGCTCGTCATGTCGACGCCGCGGCCGCCGTGCTCGCCGCCCCAGCCGCCGCCGCCCCAGTCGCCGGCCGTCCGGTAGCCGGAGCCGGCCTCCCGGTGGTTGCTCTTGACGGACGCGCCGCCCTTGCACTGGGCCCGCGAGAGCCCGGCGACCGCGATGGCGTTGCCGCAGACGTTGACGGGGATGCTGATCGGCGCGAACACCTGGGTGCCGTTCAGCAGTCCGAAGTTGCCGGCGCTCGTCATGTCGACGCCGTGGCCGCCGTGGCCTCCGCCGAACGACTCGTCGGCGTTGGCCGGGACCGCGGTGGCGAAGGCGGCGCCGACGGCGAGGGCGCTGGCGGCCACCAGAGCGGCGCGGCCGGTGTTCCTGGACCAGATGCGCATGATGTGTTGCTCCTGTCGGTGTTTGCGAATCGGTGGTGATCGGTGGTGATCGCTGCGCTGCACCATCCGGGTGGGCGCAGGACTGGCAGCGGCCAGGCGCGGCCGTGCCTTCCGGGAAAGATCGAGGTGAGGGCGGGCGGCGTGCGTCGTGCACGCGGCCGCCGTGAGCCGGCCGTTCACGGCCGGGCGGGGGCTTCTAGTCGGGGACGACGGAGGGGCCGCCGGGCGCGGCGACGTCGCGCAGCGCCGTACGGCGGAAGGTGCCCGGGTCCGCGCCGGACGGCGCCGCCGGGTACTGGCGGTTCAGCAGGTCGGCGATCGGCGCGAACGGGTGCCCGCCCGCCGAGCCGCCTCCGCGCGGACCGTCCTGACCGGACGGCAGCGCGGGACCGGGCGACGGAGCGCGGTCATCGCCGCAGCCCGGGCAAGGGGTGACGTTCTCGTGCGCCGGTGCGCCCACGGCCACCGCGGTGAACGGCACGGCGGCGGACCTGGCACGCGTCCTGGCGACGGGCGCCGCCTCGTCCCGCACCCGGTCGACGCCGCGCTGCGCCGTCGGCCCCTGCGGGACCCCCGGCGTCGCGCCGTCGTTCAGGAGGGACGGCTGCTCGGTCACCCGGTGGACGAGCCCCCCGATGACCGGACGACCCTGCAGAAGGTCGGGCACCCCCACCCCCGGAACACCGGCCTCGTCGGCCACGTCCCGCACCTGCCGAACGGCCCGGTCCTTACCGTCGAGCACATCCTGCTGCCGCGCCCGCAGGTACCGCACAGGCTGGTCGCCGATCTCCCGCACCCCAGAAACAGCACCGGGAACGGCCCCGGCCCCCAAAGCATCCCCGACCGACGACTCCAACCGCCCACCCTGACGAACCTGCCCGCCCTGGCGGACTTGACCGTCGTGACGAACCTGACCGCCCTGACGAACCTTGGCGGCCTTGTGGTGGGCCTGGCTGTTGTGGCGGGGCTGGCCGGCCTCGTGGGTGGCCTGGCTGTTGTGGTGGTGCTTTGAAGTTGAGCGGTGGTTGTGGGTGGTGGTGAGGTGGTCGAGTTCGGCTCCGGCGTCCAGGTTGGCGACGCGCGGGGTTTGGCCGAGCAGGTCGCCGTCGTTGCGCGCGGCGTTCGGGCCGGCGGCGGGGTGTGCGTTCCGCTCGGCGGCGAAGGCGGAGTGGGTCAGCGCGGAGAGCGTGAGCCATCCCGCGAGCACGAAGCCCGCGACGGCGACCAGGCGCACCAGAACGGACGGGAGGGCGTGCCGCGGCCGACCCTGCGGGCGCTTCGCCCCGCGCTGGATCGGTTCGGTGTGCACAGCCGCTTCCCCTCGTCGCCGAGGCCGTTCTCCGGCCCGGGTCGTTCTGGACGGCAAGAACGTAGCACCGCGACGGGACCGATCAAGGAGCCATTGCCCGGTCTCCCGCCGTGTCTCCGCATCATTTACCTTGGCATTAATCCGGCTTTTATCGCGGCCGGTTTCCCGGCACGCATCGCCCTTTTTGTCAGGCTCTTTCTTTTCGCCGAGACGGATGCGCTTTCTTCGGGGTTCCGGCACCCTTGCGTGACCGGGAGGGGGCGGCCCCATGCCTGGCGTCCGGGAGAAGCATGGCGGACGGTATCGGTGCGCTACATTCAGTGAACAGGCGGTCACTCATGACCGTCCAGCGAGGAGCCTCCGATGATCGATCCCTCGTCCGCGATGGCGCGCCTGCTGCCCGCGCGCTCCCAGCGCCCCAGGCGCGAGACCCGCCGGTTCGTCACCCGCGCCGACGCCGACCTGATCATGCTCTCCGCCGTTTCCACCGCTCAGGACGCGGCGCCCGCGCGCGGCCGGTGCGGCGCGTGGACGCTCTACTCGCGCCTGCAGTGGTCCGTGGCCGTCGCCAGGGCCGAGCGCGCGCGCCGCCGGGCACGGCCGCCCTGGGGGTGACGACCGGCCGGTCCCGGAAAGCCGGAGGCCGGCGGGCGCCCTGAGGCGCACCGCCGGCCCGGAGGAGGATCCTTCACCGCTGGGAGGAGGTTCCCGGCTCCAGAAAGCCCGCCGGGCGGCTCGCCGGCACCCGCACGCGCGGCGTCCGCCGGACGATGTGGTGCGCGATCCGCCGCGCGGCGAAGTCTGCGCCGTGCACGAACCGCATGACCGGCCCGAAGGTGGAGGCGGCGGCGAGCCCGGCGAAGTAGAGGCCTGGCGTGGACGCCTCGAAGTCGCGGCTGAGCACCGGTGAGCCGAGCCGGGTCGTGATGCGGTCGCGCAGCTCGGGCGCGAGCAGGGTCAGCCGCTCGACGTCGGGCACGAACCCGGTGGCGGCGATGACGTGCTCGACCTCCGTGACGAGGCGGCGCCCCTCGTGGTCGGTGGTGGTGAGGGAGACGCCGTCGTCCTGCTCGACGGCCTTGGCGAGCATGCGGCCCGTCGAGACCCGGATCCGCTCGTCCAGCCGGTCGCGCAGCCACCAGGCGCCCGCCGGCGGGAGCGTCTCGCGGACGATCCGCCGCCGGGTGCGCTCCGGCAGGTACCGGACGAGCCCGGGCCGCTCCGCCCACAGCCACGTCCGGTAGCCGGTGCCGAGCCCGGACCGCGGGCCCTCACGCAGCAGGTCGCGCGGCGACCGGCGCTCCTCGGGGACGGTGTTCCAGTCCAGGACGCGGCGCCGGGCGATCAGGTGCGGCCGCGCCCCCGCGTCGGCCAGCAGCACCGCCGTCTCCAGCGCGGACTGCCCGGCGCCGACGACCGCGACCTCCTTGCCGGTGAACAGGCCGAGGTCGCTGTGGGCGCTGCTGTGCGAGACGAGCCAGGACGGCATGCCCGCCAGCTGCTCCGGGATGTGCGCGAACGGCCCGACGCCGACCGCGACGACGACCGCGCGCGCGGCGATCGCCTCGCCGGACGACAGCGTGACGAGGTAGCCGCCCGCGATGCCCTGCTCGACGTTCACGACCTGCGCGTCCTCGGTGCCCGGGACGGCCTCGGCGGCGAACCAGCGCCCGTACTCCACGAACGTCTCCAGCGGGATCGGCTGCCCGATCCGCCAGCCCGGGTGGCGGTCGGTGAACCGCAGGCCCGCCTGCGGCGCCCCGAGGTCGGAGGCGAACGGCTCCGACTTCAGGTACATGCCGAGCGGCATGTTCGCGTCCCAGAACCGCATCGGCTCGCCGATGACCCGGACGTCGAGCCCGAGGTTCTGCAGGTAGGCCGCGGTCGACAGGCCGTAGGGCCCGGCGCCGGCGATGACGACGTCGCTGGCCGAGTCGCTCATGTTCCATTCCCCCCGTGTGTGCGTGGTGTTACCTGGTGCGGAGCCGTTCGACCGCGCGGAGCGCGCTGCGCCGCCCCATGGCGAGGAAGGGCGGCAGGTCGTCGCCCGCGTACCAGGCGAACTCGTCGGCCTCCCGCAGCGGTCGGAGGGTCTCCCGCAGCGGGCGCAGGGCCTCGCGCAGCGGGCGCGGTGGCTGCGCGGGACGCGGAGGCCTTTCGTGGCGCGGGCGCCGGGCCGACCGCGCGAGGTAGTGGTTCTCGACGAGCAGGTTGCGCCCGGGGGCGGGCCGCGCGTCGGGGACGGGACGGCCCGACTGGTGCAGGTGCAGGACGCGCGCGAGGTCGAGGCCGTTCCCGTCGGTGAACAGCCGGAACTGGGCCCCGATGCGGGGGTTGAAGTCCAGCAGGTGGTGGACGCCGGCGCCCGCGTCGAACCGGAAGTCGAGGTCGACGAGCCCGCGGCAGCCGAGCAGCCGGACGATCCGGACCGCGTGGCGTTCGAGCTCGGGGCTGGCGACCCATTCGCCCGCGACCGTGTGGCCGGCCTGCGGCGGGTGCGCGAGGTGCTTGCGGCCGGTCCCGCCGAACAGGCAGTCGCCGTTCTCGTCGAAGTAGCCCTGGAAGAACCAGTCGCCGCCCGCCGGCGGGATGCGCCGCTGCAGGATCAGCGGGCCCGCGCCGCCGTCGGGGTCGCGCTCACGGGTGGCGGCGAAGAGCCGGTGCAGCTCGCCGAGCGTGGGCACCAGCGTGGTGCTGCGCATGCCGGGGCGCAGCCGCCACGGCCGCGCCCACTTGGCGATCAGCGGCAGGCCGAGCGCGGCGGCGGCCTCGTCGATGTCGGCGTCCGACTCCGGCGTCAGGCTCGGCGGGCACGGGACGCCGTACCGGTGGCACGCCTCCAGTAGCCGGGCCTTGTCGGCGACGCCGCGGGGGACGCCGGGGTCCTGGCGGGGGAAGACGAAGTGGGGGGCGAGGCCGTCCGCGTGCTCGGCGACGAAGATCGCCCCCGCGTCGTCCATCGGGACGAGGAGCGCGGGGCGGCCGATCCGCTCGCCGATGGCCCGCAGGTGGAGCAGCAGTTCGCCCGGCTTCGCGGCGGGCGGGCCCCAGGGGTGCCCCCGGTACAGGTAGCGGGACCGGGACGAGGGGTTGCCGCGCCCCTCCAGGATCGCGTGGACGGGGACCCCGGCGCGGCCGAGGCTGCGGATCGCCGCGAGCGTGCCGTGGTGGAACAGGTTGCGGTCGGTGCGCAGCAGCAGGACGGGAAGGCCCGGGTCGAGGCGCGCGTTGCGGGGCTGGGCGGCCCGCGGCCGGCTGTCGAAGAACATTCGTCAGGCCCATTCCCTCGTATCGCGGCGCACGGCATCCCTTCCCCACGGTAAATTTTCACATTTCCACCCGGCCGGCTTTTTCGCGGCGGGCGCCCGAGGGCATACGATACGCATGCGAGCTGCGGATATCCATTCGGCAGGACGGCCGTTCGAGCCCCGGCGGAAAAGGTCGCCGTTCTGGTGTCCGCTCCCTCCTATTCTGGCCGCATCCGTGGTGTTGTTCGCGCTGATGGCGTCGGCACTGGTGACGTGGCAGCAGCCCCGGGCAATTCACCGATGGACGGCACATGTGCCGTTGGGGGCGTTTCTGGGGTCGGGCCCGGAGGGCGTGGCCCGGGTGGCCCGGTTCGAGCGCTGGCTCGGCTCGACGGTGACGGTCGGGCGCACCTACCTGCCGGGCGACGACTGGCCGGCGATCGAGGGTCCGCGGGGGATGTTGGCCGCGTGGGCGCACTGGAAGGCCGCCGACCAGCGCCGCATGCTGGTGGTCAACGTCCCGATGATGGCGCCGAACGAGGCGGGGATCCCGGTGCCGGTGCTGGCCTCGCTGCTGCGCGGCGGCGCGCGCGGCACGTTCGACCACCACTACCGGACGCTCGCCCGGCGGCTGGTCTCGCTGGGCGTGGGCGACGCGGTCATCGTTCTCGGCTGGGAGATGAACGGGGAGGTCTACGCCGGGCGGTGCGCCCCGGATCCGTCCGCGTGGAAGGCGTATTGGCGCAAGATCGTCGGCACCATGCGCGGCGTGCGGGGCGCGCGTTTCCGTTTCGATTTCGCGCCGTCACGAGGGCGGGACGCGATCCCGTGGACGGAGTGCTATCCGGGTGACGACGTCGTCGACATCATGGGTTCCGACAGTTATGACCAACCCGAGGGAAAGTCATTCCAGGATTTCGTTGACGAGCCGTACGGTCTGCGCGAGCAGGCGGATTTCGCGACCGCGCACGGCAAGCCCTTGTCGTTTCCCGAATGGGGCCTGTTTCGCAATTCCGACAATCCCGCCTATGTCCGGGGGATGCACGACTGGATCATGTCGCACGACGTCGTCTACCAGTCGATCACCGACTACTGCCCGCACGGGGTCTGGTCGTGCGGCGGCGGCAACCCGCGATCCTCCGCCGCCTACCGTGAGCTGTTCGGCGGCGTGACCGCCCCGCCGCCACCGGGCAAGGGACCGTTCACCCCGACGCCGGCCGCCTCCGCGCCCGCCGTGCCGACGACTCCGGCGGCCCCGGCTTCGGCCGAGCCGGCACCCTCTCCGCCGACACCGCCGACACCGCCGGCCCCGCCCACGGCGCCCTCCAGCAAGCCGTCGATCAAGCCGCCCCCGAAGCCGCCCTCGAAGCCGCCCGCCAAACCGGTGACGCCGCCGAGACCGCCGTGGACGGCGCCTCCCGCCACCGCCCGCGCGTCCACCAGGGCCTCCGCGGGGGTCTCCCCGAACCCGGCGACGTCGCGGGTGACGGCCGCGAGGAGCGCCACCGTCCGGCCGATGTCGTAGGCGGCGGACGCGGCGGCCGCCGCGCGCCCCTCCCGCTCGGCGATCCCGGGGAACAGCAGCCGCCCGGCCATCTCCTCGGCGAGCGCGCCGGGGTCCTCCATGGGCACCAGCGCGCCCAGCCCCGGGCGGACGACCTCGGTGATGCCCGGGATGTCCGTCCCGACGAGGGGGCGCCCGGTGGCCAGCGCCTCCAGCGCGGTCAGCGGCAGGCCCTCCCACCGGGACGGCAGCACGATGAGGTTGGACGCCGAGAGCCAGTCGCGCGGGTCCTCCACGGCGGGGACGAACCGGACCCCGGCTACCCGCTCGCGGCGCAGCCGGTCCAGGTCCTCGCCGTCCCCGACGATGGCGAGCTGGGCGGCCGGGCAGCGCGCGGTGACGCCCGGCCACGCCGCGACCAGGACGTCCTGCCCCTTCTGCCGGGTCAGCCGCCCGATGCACACCGCGAGCGGCACGGCGGCCTCCAGGCCGAGCCGGGTCCGGGCGGCGACGCGCGCGGCGGCGTCGGCGGGCGCGAACCGGCGCCGGTCGACGCCGTTGCGGACGAGCCGGTACGGCCCCCGCACGCCCGCGCGCATGCCCTCGCGCAGCTCGCCGATCCCGACGCAGACGAGGGCGTCGCTCCACCGGGCGCCGACGCGTTCCCACCGGCGGCTGAGGGCGTCCAGCCGCCCGGTGGCGGCGAGCCACGACCAGCCGTGCGGCTGGAAGATCGTGGGCGTGCCGAGCGGGCGGCGCAGCAGCCGCCCGGCCAGGCCCGCCTTCGAGGAGTGCAGGTGGACGACGTCCGGGGCGAAGCCCTTCACCAGGCGGCGGAGGCTGAGCGCCTCCAGCAGGGTGCGGGGGCCGGGGGCGCGCCCGGCGTCCCAGTTGAGCCAGGGCACCCCCGCCGCCATGCACCGCTCGGGCAGGTCGCCGCCTGGCGGGCAGGCGACCGCCACCTCCCAGCCGCGCCGGCGCTGGTCGCCGGCCGCCTGCCCGACGTAGACGGCGACCCCGCCCGCGTTCGGCTGGCTGACGTGCAGGATCCGCAGCGGGGTGCCGTCCCGCGGGTCAGTCATGGAGCAGCGGGGACGCGCTTCCGGACGGTCCGGCGGGCGCCCCCGGCCCGCCGCGCCGTCGCTCCGACAGGTACGCGCGGGTCCGGGCGAGCCCGGCGTAGGCGGTGGCCGCGGCGGTCCGCCCGAGGATGATCCGCTCGTTCCGGACGGGCGTCGGCCGCCACTTCAGCTTGTACGGCTCGTCCCCGCGCAGCAGGCTGACGCTCTGCCGGTGCCGGTCCCGGGCGAGGGCGAGGTCCTCGCGCAGCATCATCAGCGAGACGTCCACGCGGGACCGCAGGTCAGGGAGCGCCCCGTAGAGGTAGGCGCCGACGTGGCGGTGCCCGATCAGGACGAGGTCACCGGCGACGAGCCGGTCGTCCCACCGGTACTGCAGGACGGCGGCGCGCCCGTCGCGGACCATCCCGGCGGCCGCCTCGGCGAGATGGCGGCGGAACCGCTCGCGGGTGTGCTCGGGGTTGATCGGGCGGCCCCGCCACTGCCGGGTGTGCAGGTCGAGCAGCGCGTGCACGGCGTCCGGGACGCGGTCCGCCGGGACGCTCTCGGCCGTGATGCCGCGCACGTCGATCTTGCGGAGCTTGGCGCGCATCTTCCCGGCGGTGCGGCGCGGGAGCCGGTCGAGGACGGCGTCGATGCCCGTGCCGGAGCCGGAGCCCCCGGCGGGCAGTTCGAGGCACACCGACGACGGCGTCCGCCACGCCCGCCGCGGCCACCGCGCCGCCACCAGGTGCGCCGCCGAGCCGGGACGGACCTCCCGCAGGTCGAGCGCGCACCATCCGCGCTCGTCCAGCAGGGCCCGGGCGAGGCGCCGGACGGCGCCGTCGGCGTAGGCCGGGTCGAGCAGGACGTCGGTGAAGTCGCTCTGGTCCGCGGCGATCGGGACGAGCACGGGGAACCCGTGCCGGACGCCCGCCGCCAGCGGCGCCGCCGCGACGAGCCGGCCGCGGCACCGGACGGTGGCGAGGCGCAGCCGCCCGCGCGCCCCGTACCAGCCCCACCACGACTTGATCCACTCGTAGGTCTGGAAGGGCGTCGCGGCCGGGCTGCGGTCGTAGAGGTCGCGCAGGTCGTCGGCCAGGGCGATGAGGGCCTGTTCCTCCCGGTGCACCTCGGCCGTCCACTCGGCGGAGGCGCCGGGGGCGGCGAGCCGGGAGGGCGCGGTCACGGTCACGACCCCACCTCCACGCGGCCGGTGGGGACGGGACCGGGAAGGGCGGCCGTTCCCGCCGCCGCGGGGAGGCGGCCCCTCTCCCGGCGGCCGGCCCGCCCGCGCCGTCCGCTCATGACGGCGGCGGCGAGCCCGGCGAGCAGGATCCCGGACGCGGTGCCGACGGCGACGCCGAGCGGCAGGTTCGGCGAGGACGGCTCGGCCGGCGGTTCGGCGAGCGTCATCAGCGCGACGCGGACGCCGGTGTCGGAGCGGTGGGACGTCCCGTACCGGACGAGCGCGTCGGCGGCGGCGTTGGCGAACGCGGCGGCCTCGCGGGCCGTCCGGCCGCTGCCCGCGAGCTTGATCAGCGGGGTGTCCGGCGAGGTGGACGCCTGGATGTGCGCGCGGGTGGAGCCGCTCTCCCCGTCCGGCAGCGGGAGCGAGGAGTAGGCGAGGGTCTCCGGGAGCGGCGCGAGCCGTCCGAACGCCTGCGCGAAGCTGACCGCCGCGGGGCCGGACTGGCCCTCCCCGGCGTCCACGACCAGGACGAACGCCGTCGCCGTGTAGGTGGTGGGCGCGAACACGGCGTAGCCGAGCCCGCCGAGGAACCCGGCGAGCACGAACGCGACGGGCAGGCCGAAGCGCCGGGCCGCCGCGATGGACCATCCGCGCAGGCGCCGGGCGGCCGGGCCGAGCCGGCCGGCCCGCCGCACCGATTTCGGTGGTCTCGGCGGCCTCCTCCTGGCGTCACGTCGCTGCATCTTGAGCCCTTTCTCGTATCGGTTCGGCCCCGCCTGCGAATGGGCCGGGGCGGTAGAGCCGGGCGAGCTCGGCGGCCCGCTCGGCGACGGCGTAGCGGGCGACGGCGGGCGGCACCCGTGTCCGGTCGCGGGGTTCGCGCAGGACGCGCCCGAGTTCGGCGCTCCAGGCCCCGGCGTCGGAGGGCAGGCGGCGGGCGTCCGGGGCGTCGCCGGGCGGGAGGCAGTCGAGGGCGGGGCAGGCGGTGTAGCGGACGGGCAGCCCGGCGGCCAGCCCCTCCAGGACGCCGAGCCCGAACGTCTCCTGGACGGACGGCGCGGCGAGCACGTCCATGGCGGCGAGGACGCCCGCGACGTCCGACGTCGCCCCGGCGAACACCACGCGGCCGGAGACGCCGCGCTCGCGGGCCTGCCGGGCGAGCGCGTCCCGCGCCGGGCCCGCGCCGACGAGCAGCAGCCGGACGCCGTCCAGCCGCGCGACCGCCTCGACCAGCAGGTCGAACCGTTTCGTCGGGACGAGCCGCCCGAGGCCGCCGACGACGGGCTCGTCCAGGCCGATGCCGAGACGGCGGCGCGTCGCGGCCCTGCGGGCCGGGTCGAACGCGAACGCGGCGGCGTCGACGCCGTTCGGGATCATGACGATCCGGCCGGGGCGCACGCCCCAGGCGCGGAGCCGGGCGGCGACGGCGGGCGACACCGCGACGGTCGCGGACCCGAGCCGCTCGGTCGCCCGGTACAGGGCCCGGACGCCGCGCGTCGTGGCCCGCCCCTCGATGTGGCCCTCGCCGAGCGAGTGCTCGGTGGCGATGACGCGGGGCGTCCCGGCCATGCGCGCGGCGATCCGGCCGTACACGCACGCCCGGTAGAGATGGGTGTGGACGACGTCGTACCGCCCCCGGCGGATCAGCTGGGCGAGCCGGGGCAGCGCCCCGAGGTCCCGGTTGCCGCGCATCCCGATCTCGTGGACGGGCACGCCCGAGCTGCGGATCTCCGCGCCGAGGGCGCCGGCCCGGGTGAGGGTCGCGACCTCGCACGAGACCGGCAGGTGGCGCAGCAGCAGCGCGAGCTGGCGTTCGGCGCCGCCGTGCTCCAGCCCGGTGATGACGTGCAGGACCCGGGTCACACGCGGCTCCTCCGGCGCAGCTCGTGGCGGACGAGCTTGACGCGGAGCCGCAGCGGGCCGTCCCGGTCGCCGACGTAGGTGCGCGGGAGGGCGTGCCGTCCCGGCTCCTCGGGATGGATGTCGCACGCGTAGTCGTATCCGGCGGCGCGCACGGCCTCGACCTCGCGGACGGTGGCGTGCCCGTAGGGGTAGGCGAAGCCGGTGACGGGGCCCTCGACGAGGTCCTCCAGGACGGCGCGGCTCTCCTCCAGTTCCTCGCGCAGCTCGGTGTCGTCCGTCTCGGGGAGTGAGACGTGGTGGCGGCCGTGGGAGGCGACCTCCATGCCGACGTCGGCGACGGCGCGGATCTGCTCGGCCGTCATGAGCGGCTTGCGCGGGCCGTCGTCCCAGGCGTTGTAGGTGCCGATCCGTCCGGACACGACGAACACCGTCGCGCCGAACCCGTACCGCACCAGCGCGGGGACGGCCCGGGTCGCGAAGTCGGCGTACCCGTCGTCGAAGGTGAGCCCGACCAGGCCGCGGGCCCGTCCGGCGGCGTGCGCGTCCAGCAGCTCCCGCATGCCGACGCCGCGCAGGCCGCGCGCCCGCATCCACGCCATCTGCCGCCCGAACCGCGCGGGCGACACCGTCACCAGGTGCGGGTCCTCATCGAAGTGGTCGACCGAGTGGTACATCAGTACCGGCGGCGCGTGCCGGATGCCCTCGGCCGTCCGTCTCGGCTCTGGCAGCTGGGCCGGTTCGGTCAGGTGGGTGGGTTCTGTCGGCTTGCTCACTGCTGTCCCCCGATTCGGTGCGGCCGCGCCGGTGGCGCCCACCGAGCGGCCGTGAAGCGATCCATGGAGCAACAAGGTCTGGGCCCGCCAGGACGGCGAGGACGGCGAAGACCGCGGCGACCGCGAGGCCGCCGACCACCGTCTGGACGAGCGCGGACGCGCCCGGGGCCCCGGCGGCGAGCATCCCCACCGCGCAGGCGCCCGCGGCGCAGGCACCCGCGGCGGCGAGCGCGAGCCGCGACACGTCGGCGGCGATCCGGCGCAGCGGGACGGGCGCGACGCCGCGCCGCAGCCCGGCCAGCATCAGGACGGCGGCGAGGGTGATCCCGGAGGCGTTCGCGGCGGCCAGCGCGAGCGTCCCGGCGGACGCGGCGAACGCGCCGCCGATCGCGGCCGTGGCGGCCAGCCCCACGGCGAGCACGCCCGCCGGGCGCCAGGTCGGCTTCTTCTGCGCGAAGAACGCGCGGGCGGCGAGGCCGACGGTCGTCTGCCCCCACAGGCCGAGCGCGTACACGCGCAGGATGGCCGCGGTGCTGGCGGTGTCCGCGGACGTGAACTCGCCGTGCTCGAACAGCACCCGGATGACGGCCGGCGCGCACGCGACCAGGAACGCGGTCGCGGCCAGCACCATCGCGCTCGCGACGGCGAGGTCCTGCCGGATGCGGCGGGCGACCTGCGCGGTGTCCCCGTCCGCCGACGCGCGGGCGAGCCTCGGGAAGGTCACCGTCACGATCAGCAGCGACAGCACCATCGGCACCTGCGCGACCTTCTGCGCGTAGTTCAGGTGCGAGATCGACCCGGCGGCCAGCCCGGCCCCGAGGAACCGCTCCACGAACACCTGCGACTGGCGCGTGACCGTGTAGACGACGATGGGCGCGATGGCCGCCAGCCCGAGCCGCACGTCCACGTTCCCGGACGGCGCCGCGCCCCGTTCCCCGGGCGCGTCCCGCAGGCAGCGCAGGAACGCCGGGAGCTGCACCGCGACCATCAGGAAACTTCCGCAGGCGACACCGACCGCCGCGCTGGTGATGCCGACCGCGCCGGACAGGCCCGCGATCAGCGCGAGGATGCCGACGTTGTAGGCGAGGTAGATGGCGGCGGGCGGCCCGAACCGGTGGTGGGCGCGCAGCGTCGCGCTCATGAAGCCCGCGACGCCGAACGTCACGACGGTGACCGCCGTGAGCCGGACGCACTGGACGGCCGGGCCCTGCTCGGCGAGCCCGGGCGCGAGGGCGTCCACCACGGCCGGCGCCGCGACCGCGAGCGCCCCGGCGACCGCCGACAGGCCGAGCACCATGCGGGGCAGGGCCGTGCCGACGAGGGGGCGCAGGCCGTCCCCGCCGGCGAGGAGCCGCGTGAAGACGGGGACCATGAGCAGGGCCATGGCGTCCTCGATCAGCAGCGGCGAGACGGTCTCGGGGATCGTCCAGGCGACGAGGAACGCGTCCGTGCTGCCGCTGGCGCCGAACAGGTCCGCCATCACGAGGTCGCGCAGGAACCCCAGCCCGGTGCCCGCAGCGATGAGCACCCCCGACACGATCGCGGCCCGCCCCACCGAACCGGAGGGGAGACGCTCGCTGCGCTCGGTCACGGCGTCCTCCCGGGCGGAGCTGAGGAAGCTTCGACCGCCCCGAACGCGCGTGCCGCCGTGAGGCCGAGGATGACGCCGACGAGCGCGCACGTGGGCCCGCCCAGGTCCGCGTACAGGAAGTTGATCAGCAGGAACGCCAGCAGCGCGACGCTCGCGAGCCAGAACGGGTCGCGGGCGTCGCGGCGCGTCCACAGCCCGGCGACGATCGCGGCGAGCAGCGCGGCGAACCCGGCGAGGCCCACCACGCCCTGCTCGGACAGGAACAGCAGGTACTCGTTGTGCGGCGACAGGAGCGGCTGCCGGACGTACCCGTTCACGGGGTCGTCGGTCTCGCTGCCGGACGACAGCTCGATCGTGGCGTAGGTGTCGCGGTAGGCCGGGAAGTTCTTCACCCCGACGCCGGTGACCGGGTGGTCCTCCCAGATCCTGACGGCGGCCGCCCACAGGTTGTACCGGTCGTCCACGGACTGGTCCGGGTGGCTGACCGAGCCCACCGTCGACTTCGCGCGCTCGACGACGGCCTGCGACCCGCCGCCCGCGGCGCCGAGCAGGACGAGCATCAGCGCGCCGCAGCACGTCAGCACCTTGACGGCCGTCCACCGGTCGAACAGCACCAGGGTGAGGACGGCGGCGGCGCCGAGCGCGATCCACGTCCCGCGGCTGAGCGCCAGCGCCAGCGCGGCGCCGAGGACGGCGATCCCGGCGAGGGCGGCGGGGACGGCCGCGGCGCCGTGCGCGGGCGCCGTCAGCGCGAACGCGGTCAGCACGAGGAACGCGAACCCGACGACGATCGACATGGCCATCACGTCGAGCGCGCCGAACGTCCCGACCGCGCGGATGTTCTCGCCGCCCATCGACGCGCCGTTCCCGGTGACCGCCTGCCAGATCCCGTACACCGCCTCCGCGAGGCCGAGGCCGAGCACCGCCCAGCAGACGGTCGCGAGGTCGCGCCGGTCCCGGACGAGCACGACGACGGCGAGCGGCACCAGCACGAAGACCTGGAGGTCGCGGACGAACCCGGCGAGGCTGGTGCCGATGTCGGCCGAGTGCACGGTGCTGATCGCGAGCGCCGCGACCAGCGGCCCGAACGCCGGAAGGGCCCGGCGCGGCATCCGCGCCCGGCCCGTGACCAGCATCCCGACCGCGACGAGCACGAGCGCGGCGCTGGCGAGGTCCCCCGCGGTGGCCTGCGGGCCGGCCCCGAGGCCCTGCGCGCCGGGCGGGATCCCCGCGCACGCCACGGTCACCGCGATCAGTAGGCTCGGGCGCCTCGGCAGCGGCCTGGCCAGGAAGGGGACGGCGGCGGCGTGCGTCGTCATGCGGGGTCCCGGAAGAGCATCGCCCGCGCCGTCAGCAGCAGGATCTTCAGGTCGCCGGTGAACGACCAGTGGTCGATGTAGTGGTTGTCGAGCCTCGCCCGCAGCTCGATGGAGGTGTCGCCCCGGAACCCGTGGATCTGCGCCCAGCCCGTCATCCCGGCCGGGACGCGGTGCCGCGCCGTGTAGCCGGGGCAGGTGCGCGAGAACTGCTCCACGAAGTGGGGCCGCTCCGGGCGCGGCCCGACGAGGCTCATGTCGCCGCGGATGACGTTCCACAGCTGCGGGAGCTCGTCCAGCGACGTGGCGCGCAGGAACCGTCCGACCCGGCCCATCCGCTCGTCGTCCTTGACGGTCCAGCGGGTGTCGGCCTCCCGCTCGTCCGCGGGCTTCAGCGTCCGGAACTTCAGCAGGACGAACTCCTCGCCGCCGAGCCCGATCCGCCGCTGCCGGAACAGCACGCCGGGGCCGCCCTCGGCCCGCACGGCGATCGCGCACGCCGCGAGCAGCGGCAGCGCGAGCACAAGGACGAGGGACGCCACCACGACATCGAGCACCCGTTTGGCGCAGCGGGCCGCCGGGCCCCGCAGGCCCCACTCGATCCGCGCGCACGGCAGCCCCGCGAGGTACTCGCGCCGCCCCTGCGCCACCGGGACGACATCCGACGGCGGCTGGACGAGCAGCGTCTCGCAGGGCAGCCCGAACGACATCCGCAGCACCGCGTCCAGCCGGTCGGGCGGCACGTCCTCGGCGACGACGACCAGCGTCTCGATCCCGTGCGCCTCGACGATCGACGGGAGGTCGGCGGTCTCCCCGAGTACCGGCGCCGCGCCCGGAGGCCCCTCCGGATCTCCCGCGGACACCTGCCCGGCCACCGCGAGCCCGAGATCGCCGCGCTCGCGCAGCACGTCGAGCACGTGCGCGGCGGTCCCGCCCGTCCCGACGACCAGCGCGGAGCGGGCCCGGGTGCGGCGGCTCCGGTACGTCCGGACCGTCGCGTTCACGAACCCGCGCGTGCCGAGCTGCACCGTCCCGCACAGGGCCGCCGTCCACAGCCAGGCCGGGGCGTCCGCCCGCAGCAGCGCCGCGATCCCGCAGACGAGCAGCGTGCGGAGAAGGAGCGGCGGCGCGTCGGCGAGCAGGGACGGGGCGCGGCGCGCCCGGTACAGCCCGCCCGCGCCGTTGAGCGCCACGACCGTTAAGGCGGCGAGGCCCGGCAGGGCGCCGCCCCCGGTGAGGGACACGGCGAAGCCCATCGTCCAGCCGTCCAGTACGGCGAGGCCCGCCGGGCACAGCCCGGCCAGAATCCGCGCCCTTCGCGGAACGACCCGCCGGCCGCCCGCCGAAAGGAGTTCCGGAGGGACCGCGCCGGAGTCGACGGAGAAACTCAGCCCCTGGGCTCTCATCGCGCGTCCCCTTCACAGACAAGCACCTTGCGGGGCCGTCGCAGGCGGCCAGGGATCAGCATCGCACCTGGTCAGAACGCAAATCGCCGCTTTTAACCGGGGCCGCCGCAGTCTTGAAGAGAAGATCGACGGGACGATTCCCACGGCCCCCCGCACGGCCGTGGCCTCAGAAAGATCATGCGAAGTGGTCACCGCATGCGAACCTCTGCGAGACCATGGACGTCTATAGGTGAGTCGGACGCCGAGACCGGCCGTCCCGCCTCCGGGCGGGGCGGAATAAAGGCCGTTCCGTATTCGATCTTGTTGCCGGACCCGCATCGCGCGGGACCCGGCGGGCTGTTGAGGGAGAACGGTGCGAGGTAAGGCGTTGGTGATGGCCCTCGTCCTGGGCCTGGCGACCGCGTGCGGCGGGAGCAGCGGCGGTGGCGACGGTGGCGGCGGGACGACCACGAAGGGCGACGACGGCGCCCCCCAGGTGACGATCGCCCCGGCGAACGGCGACGGCAAGGCACGTCCCGACCAGGGCGTCACCGTGATGGCCGCGGGCGGCAAGCTCGGCGACGTCTCGGTGAAGCTCAAGGGCGTCGACGTCCCCGGCAGCCTGTCGTCCGACAAGACCAAGTGGCGCTCGAACTGGACGCTGCAACCCGGCGGCAGCTACCAGGTGTCGGCCACGGCGACGTCCGACAAGGGCAAGTCCGTCACCGCGACGAGCGCCTTCCGCACCACCCGCTCGACCGCCGCCACCCGCGTGAACAACGTCGTGCCGAGCCAGGGCGAGACGGTCGGCACCGGGATGCCGGTCTTCGTCCAGTTCAACAAGGCCGTCCCGGAGAAGGCCAAGCCCGCCATCGAGCGCGCCATCGAGATCTCCTCGACGACGCCCACCGAGGGCGCCTGGCGCTGGCTGAGCGCGGGCGAGTCCTTCAACGGGCTGCCCTCGGTCGTCTTCCGTCCCAAGCACCCGTGGAAGGCGCGCCAGACCGTCACCGTCAAGGTCCACTTCGCCGGCCTGAAGATCGGTGACAACGTCTTCGGCGACCGCGACACGGTCCGCACCTTCAAGATCGGCGACTCCCACGTCGTCAACATCAACGCCCGGACGCACCGCGCCGTCGTGAAGAAGAACGGCCAGACCGTCCGCACCTGGGGCGTCAGCCTCGGCAGCGGCGGCGACGTCCAGGGCGACGGCGTCGACCACCTGCTCACCACCAGCGGCGTCCACCTGACCATGGACCACGTCCGCCTGGAGCGCATGCGCCCGCCCGGCAAGAAGAAGGGCGACCCCGGCTGGTACGACGAGAAGGTCCCGTGGGCGACCCGCATCTCCAACAGCGGCGAGTACATCCACCAGAACATGGACGACCCGACCTGCCTCGGGAACCGCAACTGCAGCCACGGCTGCGTCCGCTCGCCCGCCAACGACGCGCAGTGGTTCTTCCACTGGTCCTACCGGGGCGACCTCGTCACCATCACCGGCACCAAGCGCAGCCTCCAGTGGACGAACGGCTGGGGCTACTGGCAGCTCCCCTTCTCCAAGTGGACCAGCGGCGGCGCCCTCGGCAAGCCCATCACCACCTCCCACGCCTGAGCCGTCCGGGCCACTACCCTTCGTGACCGACAGGTCGCGAAGGGAGTGCCCGGGTGGCGGCGAGGATCATCCTTCACATCGGCGTGCAGAAGTCGGGCACGACATTCCTGCAACACGTGCTCCAGGCGAACGCCGACGCACTCGTCAAGGCGGGCGTCCGCTACCCCGTCAGCCCTGACTGGGCCCGGGGCAAGCGAACGGTCGCCAACCACGAATGGGCGAGCTACGGCCTGCTGGGAACAGAGTTCCCCTGGGTCTCGCAAGACCGCGCGTCCGAAGAGACCTCCTCCTGGCAGACCCTGCTGGACGACGTGAAGTCGAGGCCCGGCACGGCCCTCCTGTCCGCCGAGGCACTCTCGGTCATCCGGACCCCCGCGATCCACCGCCTTCTCGACGCGCTGGGCGCCGACGAGGTCGAGGTCGTGATCACGGCCCGCAGCCTGGGCTGGGCCCTGCCCTCCCTCTGGCAGCAGCACATCCGCAACGGCCGCTCGGTGAGCTTCGAGCGCTACCTGACCGGCCTGGCCGCCGAGCGCGAAAAGGGCCGGGACCACATCGAGACCGACCGGTCCGCCCACCTGTGGCGAGCGTTCCACCTGGGCGGCCTGGCCCAACGCTGGTCGGACGCAGGCGCCACCCGCGTCAGCGTCGTCACCACCCCCGGCAAACCCCCGCACCTCCTGTGGCAACGCTTCGCCGAGGCAATCGGCCTCCCCTCCTTCGCCGAGCCGCCCACCATGCCCACCGACCGCGCCCACACGGGCCTGACGGCCCCGGAGACACTGGTCCTGTCGTCCATGAACGCGGCCATACGCCAGACGTCCTGGAGCGGCCAGAACGCCGACCTGATCCGCCAGGCCGTCACGGCCCGCTTCCAGTCACGCGCCAAGCGCGGCAACAAGGTCGCCGCCCCACCCGAATGGCAGGCCCGCCTAGCTGAATGGGCCGAAGAAGACCTGGCCACCCTCCAGAACACCCCGGCGCACATAGTCGGCGACCTCGAAGACCTGCGCTACGACCCGTCCACGGAAACGGCAGCCCCGCCGACCCCCGAGGAGATAGCCCAGGCCGGCGCCGAAGCAGCCCTGGCCCTGGCAGCGGTGGCCCTCCAGGAAACCCTGATCCAACGCAACATCCGCCGCCTACGCCACCGCCTCACCACGTAGCAGGAAACAACCGCCCTTTCAGAACGGAATCGACCCGCTCCGCCGCAGCCTTGGCGTCCCCGCAGGGGAAGAGCACGCGCCCTCGCTGGACGTCCTGGTAAACCCACGCTCCCCCCACGGCCCGCACCCTCACGACCACCCCCACGTCTTCCGCGACCCCACTCGCGTAGACCCAGAGCAGCGGCGTAGGGAACTCGCGCCCATAGAGCTTCACGCACCGCCACCCGAGCGCCCCGACCGCAAGCGCCAGCAGATCCAGATACCGGACGGCCCTGCGCCTCCGCCTCAGCACGAGACCCTCGCCCACACCCACTTGCCGGGCGCGGCCCCGGTCACCCCGCACGCGGACGCCAGCGCCTGCACAAGCGGCAACCCCCACCCGCCGGTCCCGTCGTCGTACCCGTCGTCCAGCGCCCGAGCGTCCGCCCCGACGTCCCCCGGCCCCATCAGCGGCTGAGTCACAGGCCTCTCCTCAGCCGGATCCCACACGGCCACCAGAACGCCCCGCACCTCTCGCACGCACCTGACCCGGATCTCCCGTTCCCCCGCGACCCGCACGGCATTGGTGACGAGCTCCGCGACGATCAGCAGAACGCTGTCAGCCACCACCCCGAGCCCCCATTCCGAAAGCCGCAACCCGACCACCGTCCGCACCATCCCCGGCACCGTCCGGTCAGCCAGACAAGAAATGTCCACCTCGCCCGCATCCACGACGTCTACCGCCATTTCCACCACCCTCCTTTCTTTGCATTCCAGAGACAAGCGTGACCGCACCGGGTTAATTTCGAAAGGTTCGTGAAGCAGATGCAACGACGGAGGAAAGTGAATGAGCCGCGCCGACTTCCTGCGCCCCGACTTCTCGCTCTGGCATCTCATCGCCGTTGAGCTGCGCAGACAGCGCCAGATGCGGCGGATCTCCGGAGCCGCCCTGGCCGTCGTACTCGACTGCGATCGGTCGACTGTCGCACGGTATGAATCGGGCGACGTACAACTCCCCACAGGCCGCGCCCGGGTCTTAGACCACGAATGGGGCCTTCAAGGCCTATTCGAGAATCTGGTCAAACACGCCAAGAACGCCCGAGACCTGGACTGGTGGGAAACATTCAAGGAATACGAGCGCCGAGCGAACCTCATCAAGACCTACGAGCCCTCGCTGATCCCGGGGCTCCTCCAACGCGAGGCCTACGCCCGCGCCATCTTCACGTCCAGCCGCAGGACGGACGCCGACGACGCGGTGACAGAACGCCTGGCCCGCCAGGAGATCCTCACCCGCCAAGATCCGTGCACACTCATGGCAATCCTCGACACTGCCGCTGTGCTGCGAGTGTTCGGAGACGTGGACGCGATGCGAGACCAACTCGGTCACCTTCTCGAAGTCTCAGAGTGGCCGAACGTCTACCTGCGGGTGACCTCGGACAAGTTGATCGGCTACGGCGGCGTCGGATGCGGGTTCAGCGTGATGCAGACACCCACCGGTGACCTTGGATTCGCCAACTATGGGACCACAGCTCACATATCCCTCGATCCGGCAGATATCCAAGAGCAAGCGATACGCTACGACCAGATCGGCATGTCCTCGCTGTCCGTCGAGGCATCCCGCGCCTTCATCGCCAAGACACTGGACTCACTATCATGAACATTCATTGGCGCAAATCCACTCGATCAGACGACTACGGCAACTGCGTCGAACTGGCCGCGCTCCCCCATGCGGTCGGCATCCGAGACAGCAAAGCCCCCGACGCAGGCCACCTCACCCTCACCCCCCGCGCCTTCGCCGACCTCCTCACCCGCGCCAAACTGGACAGACTCCCGCACTGACCGACCCGCCTCCGGGCGCGGAACGAGGTAGGAGACGCTGTGACGGAACACCGCCCCACGTGGCGCAAGAGCAGTAGAAGCACAGAGGGCACTTCCGAGCAGTGCGTGGAAGTCGCCCGTCTTCCCTGGCGCAAATCCACACATAGCGACGAGACTGGGGGCCACTGCGTGGAACTCACCCTGTTTTCATGGCGCAGATCCACTCGCAGCGACGAAACCGGCGGCCAGTGCGTCGAGCTGGCCGCCTTTCCCCACGCGATCGCCATCAGGGACAGCAAAGCCCCCGACGCAGGCCACCTCACCCTCACCCCCCGTGCCTTCGCCGTCCTCCTCAGCCGGGCCAAGCGAGACACTATGCCGCGTTGAACATCGGGATGATGCTGGAACCCGACGGTCCCGACCTGGAGTTCCCACGCCCGAGACCGCACATCCGCACCTCGCATCCTGGCCTTGAACGGGCAAGTAGAGCCCGACCCCGATGACCTTCGTGGTCTCCTCCACCCTGGCCATGGCGGTCCGCTGGCCCTTCATCTCCAAGCCGAGCTCGTCGAGGCGGCAGGGCCCGCCGAGAGCTACATCCTCGATCCGGAAGAGCCCGGAAGAGCCCGGAAGATTTTTCGAAAGAAATCCGGGAGGCGTGTCGGGTTGGGGCGGTGGTGTTCGTAGCAGGGGTGAGGCCGCCGCAAGGCGCGGCGCGACCGACTTCCCGCAGGGAGATCACCGTGACTGCCACGTACACCTTCGACATCTTCTCCACGCTCGACGGCTTCGCCAACCACGAGGGCGATTGGGGCGGCTACTGGGGCAAGCAGGGCCCCGAATTCCTTGCGCACCGCGCCGCCGCCTACCGCGACCCGCTGCGCATGGTGCTCGGGGCCAACACCTACACGTCGAACGCGCCGTTCCTCGACGCAGGCTTCGATCGCAGCCTGTTCGACGGGTGGATCACGCGCATGTTCGCCTCCCCGGTCACGGTGCTTTCCAGCCGGCTGACCGAGCCGCTCAACTGGCCGGACACGACCATCGAGTCCGGCGATCCCGTCGAGGTGGTCACGCGCCTCAAGGCCGAATCCGACGTGCCGCTGCGCTCCCACGGCAGCCTCAAACTCAACCGGGCGCTGCTGAACGCCGGCCTGATCGACACCATCGAGGTGACGGTCTTCCCAGTGATCTCCGGGGCGACCGGCGTTGACCGGATCTTCGACGGTGCGGACGACTTCGACCTGGAGCTGCTCGGGGCCCGTACTTTTGACGCCCACACGCAGGTGCTGACCTATCGTCCGACCCGGCACGGTTGATCGGCTACGAGCGGCGATGAGCTGATCGATTCCGTATGAGGATGGCCAACGGCCGCCACCGTCACCAAGACTTCGGCGCCGAGCCGAAGCCCCCACACGAGGGGGACTGGCAGCAGCCAGGCCCCCTCGCCTTCCCGAGTCACCAGCTGAGCGGCTGCCGTGCGCTGCGCGCCGCCGCGCCTGCGGTGATCGCGATCGTCTCGCGTCCCGATGGGAGGGCTGATCATCGCCGCTCGTGCTCTCCGTGCGGGGGGGATCGCGTGTGCACGGAGCGTCCTGGGCGCCTTCGTCGTCCGTGGACCGCAGTGGCCTGGCCACCGGCGCCGGCCGGTCCCCGTACCAGACCCACAAGATCAAACCGCGCATATTGAGCCATATGCTGACCTGCACAGACTTTGCTCAGCGGGATCGACCGGGTGACGGGACAGCGATGCCTACTCACGAGTGGACCATGGCCAATGACGAGTACGGCTCGCGTCCCCGCCCGAGGCGGAAGACCTTCCTGATCATCGCCTTGGGTTTGCCGGGGCTCCTGGGACTGCTCGCCGTGCTCTACTCGATCGGTGCGCTGGAAGGGAACACCCCGTCCCTTGGCCCGAAGAACTACAGGGCCAACGTCGATTGCCAGGTGAATGCGGCCGGATCGCAGGGCACGGTGACGATCAGCGGCACGATCGCAGGCGACGCGACGAGCTACTCGGTCACCGTCGAGGTCCTGGATGCGGCCTCCCGCCAGCGGATCGGCCTTCAGACCTTCGAGGTTCGAGGCACGAAGACCTTCGGAGGAACCTCCGCGGCGCAAGCTCCGATCGGCCCCGCAGGCATCGAATGCAAGATCAGCAAGGTCGCCTGAGACGCCGCCTCGTTCGGCGAGACGGCGGTGGCAGGTGGACGGCGGCGAAGGCGGCGGCAGACGCGATCGCATAGGCGGCGCCTGTCAGAGATCGTGTCCTGACCAGATGAACCCGGCGCGGTGCGCCGGTACCTGGGTGCGTGGTGGCCGTCGAACGGATCGGCGGCCGGGAACAGGGTCCCGGCCGCCGATGGGTGTCGGTTCTCCGGCCTTACTTCTGCGAAGCACCACCGGAGGACTTGGGGTTCCGCCCCTGCGGGGGCACTGTTCCAGCAGCGCTGACGGTGCCGGTGCAGCCGGCGATGTAGTCGGCGAGGACGCCCGCAAGGAGGCCCAGGCCCGCGGCACACGCGAGGGGCCCCTTGTCGCCGAAGACGAACATGAAGCCGCTCAGGCCAAGCATCACAAGGCCGCAACCCAGCAGGGTGTACGAGGCGAGCTTGCCGAGGAGGACGGTGCCCACGCTGGCGATGATGACGATGATCACGCTGGCGAAGATGGCGAGTATGGCGCCAGTGGTGCCGCCCAGCATGACGGCCCTGACGACATCCTCCCCGCTGGCGTCGCCGGCCAAAGGTACGAAGTAGACCTGACTGGCGGTGACACCGCCGATGATCGCTGCGACGAGGATGGTGAGAAGGTTCGTGAGACCCTTCATGATTCTCTCCTGCTTTGGATTTTTCCCGCTTACTTGCACGGGCTCAGCAGAGACAGTACAGAGCGTGACCGCATCGACGGGAATCGGCGGCACGGCCGGCCATTCCTGGGATGGGGTGACGCGTACGGCTGGGCGGTCGAGATCACAGAAGACGCCGGTCACGACTTCATCCACGGGCGCTACGGGCTCCCGCCCCGGTGTCCGCCGAGACTGCCCGGAGTAGATCCGGCCCTCCGTGTGGACGCGCGTGCCACTACCGTCCAGGTGTGATCATCTCGCCGTCTTTCGCCCTGCTGGAAGAGCTGCTCGGCAGCCGCACGGACGACCCTCGGCTGGCCGAGCTGCACCGGGCCCACGGTCTGCGTCCACCACCGCTGTTCCCCGCCAGGGACGGCTGGGACGGCATGGGCGTCCCGGAGCAAGGCTGGGAGATGGCCTACAAGGCCACCGTGAGGATCCCGGGCCGCTACCCCTCACCCCGGGTGCGCGGCCGCGGTCCGGTGATCGGCTATGTCACCAAGGTCTACATCACCGAGTCCTACCCGGCGCCGGTGCGGGACGGCCTCACGGTCGCGCTGCCCGAGCCTGAGGCCCGCGCACGGGCGCTGGACAGCATGGTCGCGGAGTACGGAAACGTCGTCCACGTACTGCACCGCGACGACGAGAGCACCTTCGAGGTGCGGTACCACGAGGACGGCCGGTTCATCTGGTTCCTGCTGACCCTCAACGAACGCGCCGAGAACGACCCGGAACTGCTGGGGGTGGTGACACCGGATGCCCGAACGATCCCGCTCTGGCCGACTCCCGAGCCCGACGAACCCGTCCCCGCCGCCCTGCGGGCGCTCAAGGCCCACCAGGACGCCTCCGGACTCGACGGGCTCGACTTCGAGACGTTCGACCGCTTCGAGCCGGATGCGATCGCGTCCTGGACGGGCAGTGACGACGCCGACCGGGAGTTCCGGACGTTCGGAAGGGACGGCAGTGGCGGACGGGTCGCGTTCTGGCGCGTCCACGAAGGCCTCCCGATCGAGCAGCAACCCGTCGTGCTGTTCGGAGGCGAAGGCGACATCGGTCCGGTCGCCAAGGACCTGTGCGACCTCCTCTACCTCCTAGCCGCCGGCGTCGGCCCTTTCGAGGCCGCCATGGCCTTCACGTCCGGCGAGGACATCGACGACGAGGCCACCGGCCCACGACCCGAAATCGCCCGCATCGCCGAAACCCACCTCCAACGACGCGAAGGCCGAACCCCGCAGACGGTCATCGAGGACGCGGAGAACGAATACGCCGACGTCAGAGACCGTGTCGACGCCCTGACCAGATGAACGATCAGGCCCCACCCGGGCGACGGCCTTGACGAGCCTGACGCAAGGGCGCGAGGCAGGGGCCACTGCGCATCCCCACGAGCGTGAACCGGTTCCGCTCGGCTAGAGCACCGGCACCGATGCGGCAAGCTCTTGAGGGGCGGGGAAGGGGCGATGTCGGCGTGGGCGAGGTTCAGGATGAGCTCGTGGTCCGGCCGGACTTCCGGGCGGGACTGATCGTTCTGATCGTCCTGGCGGTGGCCGGCGCGGGCATCGTCGCCGCGATCCTGATCGGCGACGCCCCCACCGTGTTCGCCCCGATCGTGGGCGGCCTGTTCGCCGTGCTCGTCCCGCTGGGGATCGGGTCCCTTGTCAGCGCCCGGATCACCCTGACGGTTCACGAACTCGTCGTCCAAGGACTGTTCTACCGAAAGCGCCTGCCACGCCCGAACATCGCGGAGGTGGTGCGCGCGAGCCTCATCGCACCCCGCGGAGGGGTCGGCGAGAGCCTGTTCCTGCTCGACGCGCAACGCGCCCTGCTCGTCAGGGTGCAGGGCAGCCTCTACACGCGCGAAGACCTCGCCCGGTTGGTGGACGCCCTCGGCGTGCCGTGCAGCGGGCCCGCCGGTCCCGTCACCGCCAAAAGGTTCGCCAAGACGTATCCGGGCCTCGTGTCATGGGTCGAACAGCATCCCTACCGGCTCGCCTTCGTGATTGCCGGCGTCATGTGCGCCGCAGCCATGGCAGTGGCCCTCGTCTCGCTCGCAACGGCATCCTGACGGGGTCCTGAGTCCCCCCACTCCAGTCAGCCGCGGTGGCCTGGCCCGGCAAGGAGGAACGGCAGTTCCGACTCTCCTGCCACGGCTCGTCGAGGTGAGGCCGGTCGGGATCACCGGCCCCACCTCGCCCTGGGCTCAGTTCACCGTCGGGGGCTTGTCTGCGATGGAGACTTTCAGCTGGGCCGAGTTGGTCAGCACGCTCCCGACCGGGGCCACCGCCTCCTGGGCTTTGGTGACGACACTGCGATGTCCGAGGAACTCGTAGGTCTCGTCGTCGAAGATGTACTCCTCGCGGACACCGCTACCGGGCGGGTTCAGTGTGACGGCGATTCCGGTCCTGCCTGCCGCGTCCACCGCGCGGCCGACGGTGGTGACGCCGCGGATGGACGCCGCCGCCCGGAACAGCGCGGCCCGCTGCGCGCGGGGCATGTAGGCCTCGGTGAGCATGCCGCCGACGTTCTGCCACGCCGTGGCGTCGGCTGAGGGGCCGGTGCCCAGGCCGATGTACAGGTGCTCGTACATCTTCGCCGGATCGGCCGGCAGGCGGCTCAGGTAGGCGTAGTCGTTGCGCAGGTGCTCGGCACGGTCGTCGAAGTCGGCGGCCTTGGACCGCGAGCTCCGTCCGACGTTCTGGCGGGCCTCGGCCGGGACGGGCCACCCCGGGTACGGCTTGGGCTCCAGCGTCCTGGACTGAAGGACGCCGTGTGTGGCGTCGCCGTCCACGGGCAGCCAGATCTTCCGTTCCTGCCGGTCCAGGTACCGTTCCTGGCGACCGCCGGAGTTGCTCTCGACGGTGTCCATGGTCCGCGAGTCGAAGACCAGGAACTGGCCGGGACGGGGGTGCAGCTCCGAGGACCGGGCCGCGTGGTCGGCGGCCCGCTTGAGGAGCTGCACCGACGCCACCGGCATCGTGTGCACGACCGGCGGGGTGCCGGGCTCGCCGCCCGCGTTGACCACGATGACCCCGGCCGCGGCGGCGGCGACGCCCAGCCCCGCCGCCAGACCGATCCGCAGCCGCACGCCCCGGCGGGAGACGCGCCGCCCGGTGGAACGACCGTGCTCGGGGGCCGCGTCCCGCATGGCGCTCAGGAGCCGGTGCTCCTCGGCCCGCACGTCGGTCAGGTCGAGCTCGGGAACGTCCGAGCGGAACCGCTCAAGCTCGGTCATCTCATTCATGGACGGGCTCCTCACTGACGTAGATCACGGATTCGGTCGCACCGAGCTGCCTGCGAAGCTTTTGCCTGGCGCGATTGATGCGGGACCGCACCGTCCCGACGCGCACGTCCAGCGCCTGGGCGGTCTCCGCGTAACTGAGATCGCCCCAGGCGACGAGCAGCAGCGCGTCGCGGTGCCCCCTCGGCAGCGCGGCCAGCGCACTCGCCAGCGCCCTGCTGGACGCCCCCGCGCTGAGCCGCTCGTCGCTGCGCTCGGTGAACGGCTCCATCACCGGGTCGGTGCCCATCCGCTCCAGGACGCGCAACTGCCGCACCTCCGCCCGCACATGACGGCCCATCAGGTTGGTGGCGATCCCGTACAACCAGGGCCGGGCATTCGGACGGGACAGGTCGTACCGGTCGCGCTGCCGGAACGCCGCCAGGAACGTCTCGGCCACCACGTCCTCGGCGGCATCGGCGCCCAGCCGGCGGATCACGTACCGCTTGATGTCCGGGGCGTACCGGCGGAACACCGCGGCGAACGCCTCGGGCTCCTGACGGGACCGCCTGATGACGGAGGCGTCATCGGCGTCCTCTTCACTCGCAGTGCTCATACACGGCCTCTCGGCTTCGGGTCGGGACACCCGTTGTTGCCGAGCCGCCCCCCATCCGGTTCCCATCTCTTCGGCGACCGCCGGGCCAGCGCTCCGGTGGTCATCGCGATCGTCCGCCTCCTGCCGCCGCGTGCCCCAACCGGTCCACTGTCGCCCTCCTGTCCATGGTCCTGGGCGCCGCCACGGTCATGGCCTTCGGATATCTGCTGACTACCAGCGGATCGGTTGCATCTGATTCACATATCTCCCCTTCCCTTCCCTTACGGCTTCTTTGCTTTTGGCGGGCTTGTCGGCACATGCCGCGGGAATCTGTGCACATAACGTCAAGTGGCACATTTTTCGCCCGATCTTCCAACGTTCTCCATGAGATCGGGCGGCTTCTGGCAGAGGCCGTTGCGCCTTTACACGGAGGGAGTCTCACGAATGCGCAGACTGGTGATGGCCACCCTGGCCGCGCTCGCACTCGCCGTGTCCGCGGGGCCCGCTGCTTCCGCGACGACCGCACAAGGAGACCGGACGCAGCGTGCCGCCGCGCAGGCGACGGCGACCGTCCGCGTGCTGCACGCCGTCCCCGGCCTGACCGTGGACGTCTTCGCGAACGGCAAGAAGATCCTTTCGGACTTCACGCCCGGCTCGCTCAGCGCACCGCTGCAACTGCCCTCGGGCAGCTACGACATCAAGGTCTTCAAGGCGGGCGAGGGGCCCGGCGGCACCCCGGCCATCGAGAAGACCGTCGAGGTGACCGCGGGGACGAACGTCACGCTCACGGCCAACCTCACCGAGAGCGGGAGCCCGGCACTCAACGCCTACGCCAACGACACCTCCAAGGTCCCGGCGGGGAAGGGGCGGCTGACCGTCCGGCACATCGCCGCCGCGCCCGCCGTCGACGTGCGGGCCAACGGAACCGCGATCGTCAAGAACCTCTCCAACCCCGATGAGGCCGTCACCGAGGCGCCCGCAGGGACGGTGAAGGCGGACGTCACCCTCGCGGGCACCGGCACCGTCGTCATCGGGCCGACCGAGCTGACCATCGCCGAAGGCTCCAACACCATCGTCTACGCATGGGGCAGCGCCAAGGACGAGAACCTCAAGCTGGCCGTGCAGACCATCACCGGCCTGCAGACCGCACCCAGCGGGGTACCCGGCGGGACCGGCGGCCAGGCCGCCGAGATCGACGGCGGTCCGCCCGCGTGGCTGGCCGGCGCCACCGGACTGGCCCTCCTGGTCACGATCGGCGCGGGCACGCGGCTGCTCGTCGTGCGCCGGCGCGGCGTCCTGCACGGCGACCGGCGCTGACCGCCGAGGACGCGCCGATGAGCGCATCATCGCGCCTGCTGCCCGTCCTCGCCGCCGCCGGCCTCTTCCTGACCGGCGCCGGCGGGGCCGGGCTCTGGCTGTCGGCGACCCGGGACGGCCTTGCGGACAGTGGGCATCGGCCATCGTTCGGCTCTGCCGACGCGGTGGACCGGCGCACGGACGCGGGGAGGGCGCCCGGGCAGGGGGCCGCCTCGCCCGTACGGCCGGTGGAGCTCGCGGTGCCGTCCGCTGGGCTGCGCGCGGCCGTGGTGCCGGTGGGCGTCGATCCGGCGGGCGCGATGGCGCTGCCCGGCGACGTCGCCCGCGTCGGCTGGTACCGATACGGGCCCCTTCCCGGCTCGTCCGCCGGGTCGGCGGTCCTGGCCGGGCACGTCGACTCCCGCCGGAGCGGGCTCGGCGCGCTGGCCGCGCTGCGCCGCGTCTCCCCCGGCGACCGGCTCACCGTCCGCCTCGCCGACGGGCGGATCGTCGGCTACCGCGCGGTCGCCCGCGAGGCCATCGACAAGGAGGCGATGCCGCTGGAAGAGGTGTTCGCCCACGACGGCGGTCCCCGCCTCACCGTCATCACCTGCGGCGGCCCCTTCGACAGCCGGACGGGCCGCTACCGCGACAACCTCGTGATCACCGCCGTCCCCGTCCGGCGCTGACCGCGCGGTGGCAGGTTCCGTCCACGTCACCGAGGATTCCGGCCTTCTCATGAACGAACCGTCGTTCGCCGTCCCGCTGTGGGTGTGGGCCGCCGTGATGGCCGGCATCGTCGCCATGCTCGCCGTCGACCTCCTCGCCCACCGCGACAGCCACGTGATCGGCTTCCGGGAGGCCGCCGCGTGGAGCGGCGCCTGGATCGCCGTCGGGCTGGGCTTCGGCGGCGTCCTCGCGCTGTGGCAGGGCGGCGACGTCGCCTCCACCTACTACGTCGGCTACCTGATCGAGAAAGCGCTGTCGATCGACAACGTGTTCGTCTTCGCGCTGGTCTTCTCGTTCTTCGCCGTCCCCGACGCCTACCAGCACAAGGTGCTGCTCTGGGGCGTGATCGGCGCGCTGGCGGCCCGGCTGGTGTTCATCTTCGTCGGAGCCGAGTTGCTGCGGCTGTTCTTCTGGACGGCCTACGTCTTCGGCGCCTTCCTCATCTGGACCGGCTACAAGATGGCCGTCTCCAAGGACACCGAGGTCCACCCCGACAGGAACCCGGTCGTCCGCGCCGTCACGAAGGTCGTTCCCACCGACCCCCGCTTCCACGGTGACCGGTTCGTCGTCCGCCTCGACGGCCGGCGCGCCGCGACGCTGCTCCTGGTGGCCCTGGTCGCGATCGAGGCCACCGACCTGATCTTCGCCGTCGACTCGGTCGCCGCGGTGCTGGCCATCACCACCAACACCTTCCTGGTGTGGACCGCCAACGCCTTCGCCGTCCTCGGCCTGAGAAGCCTCTACTTCTGCCTGTCCGGCCTCCTGCGCCGCTTCGCCTACCTCCACTACGGCCTGGCCGTCCTGCTCGTGTTCGCCGGCGTCAAGCTGATCCTGTCGGAGACTCCCGTCGGCAAGCTCCCCATCCCGCTCACCCTCTCGGTCATCGCCGTCACCATCGCCGCCTCCATCGCCTGGTCCCTCGTCGCCACCCGCAGGTCCCCGTCCGGCGACGGCGAGGACGGACCGGTTCGGTGATCCGCTCAACCACCGGGCCGCGGGTGCCCGGCCCTCAGCCCGTCGGATCCGTTCACCGGGTGCGGCCGAGGTCCAGGATCATGTCCAGGGACGTGCGGCCGTCCGGCCCGGTGAAGGGACCGACCCGCCGGAAGCCGTTCTTCTCGTAGAAGCGAATGGCGCGGGGATTGTCGGCCAGGACGCCGCCCCAGAGGATGATCCTGCGTTTGCCGAGCCGCAGGGCGACATCGCAGATGAGCGGAAGGACCAGCGTCGCCAACCCCTTGCTCTGCTGGTCGTCGGACAGGGTGAGGCCGAACCGGCAGTCGGTCTCCTCATTCAGATGGATTCCGGCTTGGCGATAGCGTTCGACATCCCCTTGTGTCAGCGCAAGGCTGAACTCCAGCAAACCTACGATCCTGGCGGACGCTTCTTCCTCCAGGACCAGGCGAAGCTTGTCGTAGCGCGCGATCGCCGCGCACAATTCGCGGGCGGCGGCCAGGTCGTAGCCGTCGAACGTGCTGAACCTGCGGGTCTCGGAAGACAGCCCGGCGAGGAAACCGGCCAGACTCTCGGCGTCGGTTCTGGCCAAGGGACGAAAGAGGAGACGCGCACCGTCCCACGACTCCAGATGGCGTGTCAGCGCAGCGGGGGCCTCGGCGATTCGCGCCAGGGTGAGCATGAGTCTCCTTCGTCCGCCCCGACTCCTCGCGCAGGCCGGACTACGGGCTAGTCTCGTCGCAGGCACCAGCGGCCGGTGGACGGAAGTACGGCCATGATCAGGGCGGCGGTCGCCAGGATGAAGACGAACGCCACGGGACCCCAACCGTACTCGTCCCCCCTTCCGCACATGCGCTGGGCCACCGACCCGGCGGTTATCGCGATCGTCCAGCGTCCTCCCGCTCTGCGCCGGGACAGCAGCCACGCGCCGACGGCGAGCGCGACCGGCTCCGCGAAGCCCGACGCCAGATTCACATAGGACAGCACCACGCCGGGTGAGTCGGGCACGCCCAGCTCGTAATTGAACCTGACGAGCAGGAGCAGAAGTCCTGGAACGCACAGCAGGGCCAGCGTCATCGCGGCGATCGCGGTGCCACCTCCGCCGCTTTCCATCGCCGCCGTGGGGCGGTACGCCGCCTGGGGTTGTGGAGGCCAGGGGTACCCGCCGCGCTGTTGGGGAGGGGCCTGCCACGGACCTGCGGGCTCGCCGTGGAACGGAGGGCGGGGGCCGAGGCCGCGCAAGCGTTCGGCGACGGTGGTCGCGTCCTTCGGCCGGGCGCCGGGCTGTTTGGCCAGCAGGTCCAGGACCAGCGTGCTCAGGCGGTCGTCGATATCGGGCCGCACGGATCGCGGGGGGACCGGGGCTTTGTTGAGGTGCTGGTAGAGGATGGCACCGGCGCTCGAGTCGGTGTCCACCCAGGTGGTCCCGGTCAGCAGCTGGTAGAGCACGCAGCCGAAGGCGTACAGGTCGGTGCGCTCGTCGACGGGATGGCCCTCGATCTGCTCGGGCGCCATGTAGACCGGGGTCCCCGCCGACGACCCGGTAGCGGTGATCTTGGTGGCGTCGGCGAGGCGGGCGATCCCGAAGTCGCAGACCTTCACCTGCCCGGTGTCGGTGAGGAAGAGGTTGGCCGGCTTGATGTCCCGGTGCACGACCCCGCGCCGGTGGGCCGCGTCGAGGGCGTCGAGGATCTGCACCGCCCAGTCCGTCACCTGCGCGACGGGCAGCCCCGCCGGGCGCTGGTGCAGCACCGAGGCCAGGTCGCGCCCCCGCATCAGCTCCATCACCAGGAACAGCAGGCGCAGTCCCCCGTCGGTGTGCTCGTCGACGTCGAACACCGTGGTGATCCCGGGATGGTCCAGGGTCGCGGCGATCTCCGCCTCCCGCCGGAACCGCGCGACCCCGGACCCGTCGACGGCCCCGCTCAGCGGGAGGATCTTCACCGCCACCGGGCGGCGCAGCCGCAGGTCGACGCCCTGCCACACCTCCCCCATTCCGCCCTTGCCGAGAGGCGCCTCCAGCCGATACCGCCCGGCCAGCTCCAGACCACCGCGCATCGACTCTCCTCAGCTCAGCCAAACGACCCGCACATTATATAGACGCATATGTCTATATAGCCGGGAATGCGCACAGGGGCCCGGCGGGTGGGGGTCAGGTCGCGAGGCGGGTGCCGCGGCGCCAGACGGCGCGGGTGTTGAGGGTGTCGGAGATGGTGGTGGTGGGGTCGCCGTCGACCAGCAGGAGGTCGGCACGCAGCCCCTCGGTGATGCGTCCGCGGTCAGCGAGGGCGAAATGGCGGGCGGGGACGGAGGTGGCCGCGCGCAGGGCCTGGACGGGGCTGAGTCCAGCACGGACCAGGTACTGCAGTTCGTGGTGGACGCTCGCGCCGTGGGCGATCCCGCCCAGGAACGGCAGGGGCATGGCGGCATCGGTGCCCGCCAGCAGGTCCACGCCCGCGTCGCTGAGGGCCTTGACGGTGGCCAGGACGTCGTCGATCTCGCCCTGGGGGTAGTGGCCGTAGCTGGAGCGCAGCGTCGTGTCCCAGGCGGCGTCCAGGCGGGAGGCGACGCGGGGGTCGTCGGCGAGGTCGCCGCCGGTGATCCCCATCATGGAGGCGTTCAGGACGACGCAGGGGACGACGAACACTCCGGAGTCCCTGACCATCTCGATGATCTCGTCGGTGTGGGGCCGGTCCATGAACAGGTGGGCCAGGCCGTCGATGCCCGCCTCGATGGCCATGCGGGTGGCGTCCACGGTCAGGGTGTGGGCGACGGTGAGCATGCCGTGCCTCCTGGCCTCGGCGACGCCCGCGTTCAGGGTGGCCTGGTCGAGCATCGGAAGGCCGGCGTGCCCTTCGACGCTGCCGTCGTCGACCATGAACTTGATGTAGTCCGAGCCGCGTTCGATGAGCTGCGGGATGAACGCGACGGCTTCCTCGGGCATGGTGGAGAGCGGGATGAGCGGCGGCTGCCCGGCCGGCTTCACGCCCGGGGGCGGCCCGGGGCGGAAGCCCTCCGGGAACAGCTCGCTGGGGTGGCCGCCCGGCGGGGTGATGCCGAACCCGGCGGAACGCACGTCGGCGAGGGTGTCGTCCTCGCTGATGTCCCCGCGGTTGCCGCGCGTGTGGAGGCCCTGCATCTCCAGCTCGGTCGTCACGCCGAACCGCAGCGCGAGGGCGAGCGACTCCCGGCCGGTGTGGACGTGGGCGTCGATCAGGCCCGGCAGGAGCGTCGCCCCGCTGCCGTCGACGGTCTCAGCGTTCTCTGGGACGTCACCGCCGATGCGGGCGATCCGCCCGTCCTCGACGAGCACGGTGGTCACGCCCAGGGTCTTCTCACCGTCGAAGACCTGGGCACCGGTGATAGCGGTCATGGACATGGCTTACCTCGTTCCTGGAGTACGACCTCCTCCAAATGTATAGCATCTGCTATGCAAATGCATCGTGTCATGTATATGCATGTCGACAGTGACTCCGTAGGATGGCCGCATGGACGACTCCCCACGGGGCCAGGGAACCGACGGCGGCGCCCTCCTCGACCAGGTCGGGCCCGCACTCTCGCAGCTGCGGCGGCGCACCTCCGGCGGGCGAGGGGATCTCACGCGCAACCTCGTCCTGAACGTGGTCGCGAACGCCCCCGGAGAGATGACGGTCGGCGGGCTCGCCGCCGAGATGGGGGTCACCCAGCCCGTCGCCAGCCGCACCGTCGCCGCCTGCATCGCCGACGGGCTCCTGCGGCGAGCCGCGTCCCAGGCGGACAGCCGGCGCACCGTCCTGGAACTCACGGACGCCGGAGAGACCGAGCGCCGTCGCTTCGCCTCCGCGCAGCGCGAGACCTTCGAGGACATCACGGCGGCGTGGGATCCGGCCGAACGCATCCAGTTCGCCCGGTTCCTGGTCCGCTACAGCGAGGACGCCGGCGCCTGGTCCGCCCGGCAGCGCCGCGGCCAGGACGGCGAGAGCGGCCGCGCGAGGAGTTAGCCGACGGTGACGACGATCTTGCCGATCTGGGTGTTCGACTCCAGGTGGCGGTGGGCGTCGGCCATCTCGGACAGGGGGAACGTACGGTCGATGACGGGTCGGAACGCGCCGGAGCGCAGGCCGGAGGTCACGAAGGCGGCGGCGCGGCGGAGGCGCTCGGGGTCCCTGGCCGTCTCCAGCATCGTGTACGTGCGCATGTTCAGCGCCGGCAAGCCGAGGTCGATGCCCGGATAGGGGGTCGGCTCGCCGCTCAGCGCCCCGTACACCAGGAGCGTCCCGCCGGGCGCGACGAGCCTGGCGAGGTCCGTCACTCCCGGGCCCGCGACGGCGTCGAAGACGAACTCGGCGCCCCGGCCGCCGGTCGCCGCGAGCACCCGTCCGGCCACGTCGTCCGACCCGGTGACGATCACCTCGGCCGCGCCCTCCTTGAGCAGCGCCTCCTTCTTCGCGGCGGTGCGGGTCAGAGCGATCGGCGTCGCCCCGATGCGGTCGGCGACATGGATCGCGGCCAGCCCCACGCTGCTGGACGCCGCGTTCAGCACGACCGTGTCGCCCGGCCGCATCCCGCCGACCTCGACCAGCGCGCCATAGGCCGTCAGGTACGGCATCCACACCGCGGCGCCCTCGATCGCGTCAAGGCCCTCGGGGCGGGGCAGCACCGACGCGGCGGGCACGATCGCCCGCTCGGCGTAGATCCCGTACTCGTTCTGCGAGAACCCGGGGACCGTGCTGACCGGCTGCCCTGGCCGGAACCCGGTGACGCCCTCGCCGACCGCCTCCACCACACCGGCGGCCTCGGTGCCCAGCCTGGCCGGGAAGGCCTTCACCGGCTCGATGTAGTTCCCCGTCCGGAACAGCACCTCGGCCCTGTTGAGACCGATCGCCTCCACACGGATCCGCAGCTCACCAGGGCCCGGATCACCGACCTCCACGTCTTCAAGCCTCATCACCTCGGGGCCGCCGAGCTCGTGGAACATCACCGTCTTGGCCATCGCGCAGGACCTTCCTCGTAGCAGGTCGGTCCACTGAACCCCTAAGTACGATGGCTGTCAAACTTTGATGAGTGTCGTACTATGGCCGCCATGGAGGCCGACCGCATCCCGGCGCACCCCGACGTCCGGACGATCCCGTTGCAGCAGATCCTTGAGGCGCTGGTCGATCCGGTGCGGCGGAGCATCATCACGAAGCTCCACGAGGCCTCCGACGACATCCGCTGCGGGGCCTTCGACCTGCCCGTGAGCAACTCCACGGCCACGCACCACTTCCGGATCCTGCGCGAGGCCGGGCTCATCCGGCAGTACTACGTCGGCACGTCGCGGATGAACGCCCTCCGGCGCGACGAGGTCGACGAGGTCTTCCCGGGCCTGGTCGACGCCATCGTCACCGCCGACAGCACGTCCCCCCACCCCGCGGTCAGATAGGCGCCTCGCCCTCGACCGCGAACGGCCCGGCCCGGGGCGGTGTTCCGCTCCGACCGGGCGTCCAGCGATCAGGGTCGGCGCAGGTCAGTCGCCTGCCGCGATGCAGAAGGGGTGGCCCTCCGGGTCCATGAGAACGGTCCATTCGCCCGCGCCGGGCTGGGTGTCGGGACGGGTCGCGCCAAGGGCGAGCAGTTCCTTCACCGCGACTTCGACGTCCGCGACGGTGAAGTCCAGGTGCGCGTGCTTGGCGGGCCCCGGCCACACGGGGGGCTGGTAGCCCTCGATCCGCTGGAGCGCCAGCTGCGGCCCGGAGCCGTTGACGAGGTAGACGACGTCGTCGTCGCCGTAGCTGACCTCCCACCCGGTGGCCTTCCGGTAGAACTCGGCCAGCGCGGTGTGGTCGGCGCAGTCGATGATGACCGCGCCAAGGGCGTTGAGGACGGACATGGGAAACCCCCTGCTGACGAACATGGCTGGAACGAGCGCGGGGCCGCCGTAGCGCCCCGCGTGCGACCAGCCTGCTGGCACGGGCACGTCCCGGGCTTGAAGAAATTTGTGCTCGGTCACCCCGGCCGGACGTCCGGCGACAGCGGGTCAGAGATCGGGGACAAGGGCCGCGGCCAGGAAGCTTCCGTTGTGGAAGCGGGTGTAGGTGACCACCTCTCCTGCGGGGACGACGCGGGCGAACGGGACCTCAGTGGGATACCCGGCGGTTCGCAGGTCGGCCAGGAAGGCGTCGTCCGGGAGGCAGGAGGCGATCTCCGCCACCAGCGCGTCGTCGGACGTTCGGGCCTCGACGACCGGCATGGGCTCGACGACGTCTGAGGGGTGGCGGGAAAGGGATCCCTCGGCGCCGTAGAGCCACTCGGAGAACGCGCGGCGCAGGTCGGTTCCCTGTTGCGCCGTCTCCAGGGCGAGGCGCGTTCCCGTGACCACGTTGTCGACCCAGGTCAGGACGTCTGGGGGCGACCATGCGGGCGTAGGGCTCCTCCCAGAAGCTGAAGACGCGGCCCCACGCGCCGCTCTCAGGATCGACGTCCACGTAGTACGTCGTCGCGGAGCCGTCGCTGTGCAGGATCCAGCTCGCGGACTCGTCCTGCAGCGGCCAGTACTCGTTGACCACCGGCTCATGGTTGTCGGGAAGGTTGAGGTCGAAGACGTGCGGATGCCCTCCGACGGTGAAACCGGAGGTCCGTTCCAGGAACGCGCGGAAGTCGTCGGGCACCCTCATCGTCCACGAGGAGATCTCCTCGCGGCTCACCGGCGGCGCGAGCTCGACGCGTCCGCCTGAATCCGCCGCGAGCGCTTCCAGCCGGGCGATGACCTCGTCCACCATCTGGCCCCCACTTCCCCGTTCGTGTGCCCGAATTCAAGCACCGGCGGCGGACGCAATCCACCGATCGGTGGACCGGAGGTCGGCTCATCGGGCGCCCAGGGACGGCCGGGCGGCCGATTCGGCGACGACGTCCCGTCCGGGACCGCGCGGGGGCGGTCGCGGCGGCCTACGAGCGCGGCCTCCCCGGCTGAGCGATATGGACCTGTTCGCGGGGGAGGTGCGAAACCGGGTGGTTCACTAGGATGCTCGCGTGCGCGAAGATCAAGAGGTCCCGGACGACGGCGTGCTGACGGCGCCGATCCGGATGCCGGGCGGCGCTCCGGTGGCCGCGGACGAGCCCGCGGAGCGCGCCGCGAGCACCGTCCCCGCGCCGGTCCGCGCGTTCGGGCAGGACGTGGAGCGGCTGGCCGGGCTGGTCGCCCAGCTCGTCGAGAGCGCGGGCGTGCTGGGCGTGCGGCTGGACGGCGAGGTCAGCGACGTGCTGGCGGGCGCGGAGAAGGCGTTCGCCGAGGCGCGGGACGCGCGGCGGGAGGCCGCCCAGGCGGACGTCCTGGCGAGCGAGGCCGAGGCCCGCGCCGAGGCCGCCCGCCTGGAGGCCGTGGCGGCGCAGGAAGAGCTGGTCGAGGGGCTCGCCGCCGCGAAGGCCAGCATCATCGCGGCCCAGGAGAGCGAGGCCAACGCGTGGAAGGAGGCCGGCGCCCACCAGCAGGCCCGTGCCACGTCCGCCAACGAGGCCGCGCACGCCGAGGGGCTCCGCAAGCGCGCCGAGGCGGCGTGGAGCACCGAGCACCAGGCGCGCAGCGACGCCGAGCGCGAACGCGACGACCTGGCCGCGCGGCTGAGCAACGACCAGGCCGCGCTGGCCGCGGCCAAGAGCGACCTGTCGGACGTGCGGGCCGAACTGGCGGACGTGCGGGCCGAGTTGTCGGAGGCGCGCGCCAAGCTGGAGGCCGCGTCCGAGACGGAGCGGCGGCTGCGCGCGGAGCTGAGCGTCGTGCAGGGCGAGGTCGCGGGGCTGAGCGTGGAGCGCAACGCCGCGACGGCGCGGGCCGCCGACCTGGCCGCGCGCGCCGAGCGCGCCGAGCAGCTCGCCGACGCGGCCGACGCCCGGATCGACGGCGAGCGCGCGCGGGCCGACCGGGCCGAGGAGCGCGCGGACGCCGCCGAGATCCGCATCGAGCGCGACGCCGCGACCGTGCGGGCGCTGCAGGACACGCTCCGCGCGGCGCTCGACCTCCCGTCCATGGAGGATCTCGACGACGGCCGCGGCGTCCGGATCGGCGACGTGGGCGCGGTCACCGTCCAGCCGGGCGGCCTGGTCGGCGTCGACCAGGTCCCGGAGCTGATGGACGGCGAGCTGGCCGGGCGGTTCGCCCGCGCGATCCTGGCCGTCCGCGTCCACCAGGCGACCCGCCGCGCGATCGACGAACCCCCGGCCGAGCCCGCGGAGGCCGAGCCCGAGGAGTAGCGCGAGCACGAGCCGTCAGGCCTTGCCGGGCCGGCCGGAGGCACTGCTCCTGAGCGGAAGTTCCGCCAGGCGGATGCACAGCATGGTCACGGCGAAGCCGGCCAGGCCCTCCGCGAGGAGATAGGTGAGGACGGGGAGGCCGCCGGGCGGGTCCATCTCGAACGGCCCCACGCGGGCGAGGAGCGGCAGGCCCGCGAACGCCAGCAGCGCGCAGGCCCGGCGGCCCTGGTGGGACTTCGACAGGGCGGCGCAGGCGACGACGGCGATGGCCAGCGCGACGGCGAACTGGGCGTGGCTCCACTTCTGAGAGAAGGCGTACAGCCGATCGATGTCGTCCAGGTTCACCTGGCCGAGGTCGCCCTGGAACAGGAGGCTGAACAGCGGCTGCGACGAGACCGCGACGAGCACGCCCGCCATGACCGCGATCCCGGCGACGCGGGCGCGTCCGAGCAGGCGGGCTCCGTGCCGGGGGCCGGGGGACGCGACCAGCGACGCCGTGGCCAGCAGCGCGAGCGGCAGCGGGACGCCCGCCACGGACGACGCGACGAAGGCGTACGGGGCCTCACTGAAGCCCGCCCCCCAGATCGCGAGGAGGACCTGCGCGACGGTCACCGCGCAGGCGGCGGTGGCGGCGTGGCGGCGGGCTCCGCGCCAGGCCAGAAGCGCGATGACCGCCCAGGCGAGCCAGTAGGGCGCGGTGCCAAAGTACGCGGCGAGCATGGACCGCAGATGGCCGTCCTCCTCCAGGCGCTCGGCGATCACCATCCCCATCTGCGGCGCGTTGAGGACGAACCGCGCGCCCTCGGCCAGCAGCATGAGCATCGAGACGAACCCGGCCACGGCGAGCGCTCCCGGCCACGGCGACCCGGTGGCGTCCCCGGCGGCGCGGCGCAGCCGGATCCGGACGGCGCCCAGCAGCAGGTCGGCGGCGTCGGCGAGGCCCGGCCGGGTCTGTTCGGGCCGGGCCGCCGACAGCAGCACGTCCAGCATCTCCTCCCCGTGCTCGGCGCGGTGCGCGGCCGGGTAGCAGGCCAGGAGGCGGCGGTAGCGGAGTTCGAGCGCGCTCACCGGAGCCCCCCGAAGGCCGGGGTCGCGCCGCCGCGCGGGCGCGGGAACGCGGCCAGGCGGCGGGCGGCGACCCGCGTCCGGTGCTGGAGCGCCTCGACCTCGGCGGCCAGCGCGGCGGCGCCGTCCTCGGTGAGCCGGTAGTAGCGGCGCAGCCGGCCGTCCACGACCTCCTCGCGGTCGGGGGCGATGAGCCCCTCGTCCTGCAGCCGGTCCAGCGCGGCGTAGAGGGTGCCGGCGCGCAGCCGGGCGCGCCCGGCGGAGATCTGCTCGACGTCGGACATGATCCCGTAGCCGTGCTGCGGGCCGTCCGCGAGCGCGGTGAGGATCAGGAACGTCGGTTCCTGCATCGTCTTGGGCATGTCATCGTTATATATCGACCATCTGACTATGACAAGCCCGCGGGAACACGTCACCTGAGTGCCGCGGGAGCCGTGGGCGGGACGGCGGGACGGTCGGGCAGGACGCGCTCGACGCGCTCGTAGGGCCGTCCGGGCTCGGGACGGGGATCCTTCTGGCCGCGGTTCGGCCAGAAGGCCATGGCGCGCTCGGCCTGGGCCGTGATGGTGAGCGACGGGTTGACGCCGAGGTTAGCGGTGACCGCCGACCCGTCCACGATGTGCAGGCCCGGGTGGCCGTGGACGCGGTGGTAGGGGTCGACGACGCCGGCGTCGGGCGTCTCGCCGATGACGCATCCGCCGATGAAGTGCGCGGTCGTCGGGATGTTGAACAGGTCGAACCACGTCCCGCCGGGGGTGGCGTCGAGTTCCTCGGCGAGCATCCGGACGGCCTCGTGCGCGACGGGGATCCAGGTGGGGTTGGGCTCTCCGTCGCCCTGGCGCGCGACGAGCCTGCGGCGGCCGAGGCGGCCGCGCTTCTCGCCGATGGTGATGGAGTTGTCGGCGGTCTGCATGACCAGGGCGATGACGGTCCGCTTCGCCCAGTCCTTGAGCGACAGGCCGCGCAGGATGACGGTCGGGTGCCGGGCGGCCTGCCCGAGGAACTTCAGCCAGCGGGGCGCGCCGCCGCCGTCGACCAGCAGGGTCCGGATGACGCCCATGGCGTTGTTGCCCGCGCCGTAGCGGGTGGGTTCGATGTGGGTCTTGTCGTCGGGGTGGAACGACGAGGTGATGGCGAGGCCCGTGCTGTGGTCGACGTCCTTTCCGCGGTGCCAGACGGTCATGCGCTCGACGCCGAGGAGCGCCTCGGAGTTGGTGCGGGTGAGTTCGCCGAGGCGCGGCGACAGGTGCGGGAGGCGGCCGGCGGCGCGCATCCGGTGCAGGAGGCGTTGCGTCCCGTACGTCCCGGCGGCGAGGACGACGTGCTCGGCGGTCAGCGTCCGGCGGCGCTTGCGGAGCGGGCCGGTGTGCTCGACGGTCACCTCGTACCCGCCGGGCTCCCCAGGCGCCAGGGCGGTGACGGTGGTGTCGGGGATGACGCGGACGCCCGCCTTCTCCGCCAGGTAGAGGTAGTTCTTGGTCAGCATGTTCTTCGCGCCGACCTTGCAGCCGATCATGCAGGAGCCGCAGCCGGTGCAGGTGGTGCGGCGGGGCCCCGCACCGCCGAAGTAGGGGTCGGCGGTGTCCTCGCCGGGCCTCTCGCCGAAGAACACGCCGACCGGCGTCGGGTGGTAGGTGTCACCGGCGCCCATCCGGTCGGCGACACGCTTCATCGCCTCGTCGGCGGGCGTGACGAGCGGGTTCACGGTGACGCCGAGCATGCGGCGGGCCTGGTCGTAGAACGGTGCGAGCTCGTCCTGCCAGTCGGTGATGTGGCCCCACTGGCGGTCCTTGAAGAACGGCTCCGGCGGGACGTAGAGGGTGTTGGCGTAGACGAGGGAGCCGCCGCCGACGCCCGCCCCGGCCAGCACGAGGACGCCGGCCGTGCCGCCCACCAGGTGGACGCGCTGGATCCCGCGCAGCCCGAGGCGCGGCGCCCACACGTACCTGCGCAGCCGCCAGGACGTCTTGGGCAGCGTGTCCTCGTCGAAGCGGCGCCCGGCCTCGACCACCGCGACCCGGTAGCCCTTCTCCGCCAGCCGCAGGGCCGACACGCTGCCGCCGAACCCCGAACCCACCACGATCACGTCGAAGTCGAAACCGTCGGGCACCGCACACACCACCTTCGTCGGGGGAACGAAGGGGCCGAGTGTGGCCTCCCGGAGCGCCGCGCGCCATGCACGCGACGCAGCGATTCGGAAACCGTGTTTGTCAGCGGAGTGACAAAGCCCCCAGATCAGCGCGCGGACGCCGGGCCGAGGTCGCCGTTGACCATTCGCGCGTGCAGGATCAGCTCCATTTCCAGGCACCGCCGCGGGTCGCGCAGTTCGTCCCCGAAAAGGTCCTTCAAAGCGCGCAGGCGATGGCGGACGGTCTGCGGATGGACGCGCAGCCTGCGGCTCGCGTCGGCGGCGTTGAAATTGTGCTCCAGCAGGGCCAGCAGCGTTTCGGCGAGCCTCTCCCTCCGGGGCGGCGGGACGGCCAGCAGCGGCGCGAGCCGGACGGCGGCCGCGTCGTCGATCAGCTCCCCCGCCCGCGACACCACGAGCACGGGAACGTGCTCGGCGCTGCGGATCAGCCCGCCGTCCGGGATGACGCCGCGGGTCGCGAGGGCGAGGGTCTCGCGCGCCCAGCGCAGCGAGCCGGCGGCGCGCTCGACGGGGACGGCGGGGCCGAGCGCCACCGTCCACTCGCGCAGCAGCGCCTCGGGCAGCAGCGCCTCGGACAGCAGGCCGGGCCCCCTCCCGTCCGGGTCGGGGACGATCAGGCACGGCTCCGGCGCGGCGAGGTCGGCCAGCACCCCGTCCGGGAGCGCGAGCGGCGCCCGCGCCGGGCCGGGACGCCGCGGCCGGGCGGCCGCGGCGGCGACGGTCGCGGGCAGCGGCCAGCGCGCGTCCGCCGCGAGGGCCGCGATCCGCGCCGGGTCGGCGGGCGGCTCTGCCAGGAGCAGCCGCAGCAGCCGCGCGCCGTGCCGCCGCCGGCCCGGTTCCTCGCGGCGGTCCCGGCGCTCGGCGACCTCCGCGGAGTACCCGGCGGCGATCACCTCCGCGACGGCGTCCATGTAGCAGAACTGGGCGTCCACGACGAGGCTGAGCGCGGCGCGGTCGAGGTCGAGGCCGCCGGGGACGGCGCCGAGCGTCCGCCACGCGACGAGCGCGGACCGGCGCAGCGCCTGGTGCGTCTCCACGGGGTCGCGGCCGTCGCGCGCCAGGTGCCGCCCGACCCGCAGGTAGAACGCGGCGACCCGCTCCCAGCCCGCGCCCGGGTCCTCGACGAGGTCGCAGAAGTGCCGCATCCCCGCGGCGATCCCGGCGCGGGCGCGCCCGGCCTCCTCCTCGCCGATCTGCGGGTCGCCCCGGCGCAACTCGGCCAGCAGGCCGTCCGCCGCCCGGTCCACGTGCTGCCGCAGCCGCCGCCCCACCCAAGCGGGCACCGCCTCGAACGCGCCCACGTCCAACCCGATTCGCGCCATGCGCCGTTCCCCCCTGCCGAACGCCCGCCGAGCCGCGGAACGCTTCCCCAGCTTCGCGGAACCCCCGGAAGAAGGGTTGTCGCCGAAATAACCTGTTCCGCGCTCTTTCCTGGAGTCATCTAACAAACGTCGGCCCGGCGGGCGCGGCCACCCCGGTGAGGGCGCCGCAGCGCCCCCGGCACGCCTCGGAGCAACGTGAAGCCGGCCTCCCGACGCCGCCCCGGTAACGACCGCTCCCGCCGGGTCGATGATCTGCCGTGAACGGGTCTCTGGAGGATCGTGTGTCACGTCGCGTCATATCGCCGCGGTGCACTCTCTGGCTGAGGCACGAAACGGGCCGCAGACCAGACGAAAAACGCAGGTCGCTGGTCCATGTCTCCTTTGTCGACAGTTCCCGTGAGGTTCAGCGCCCTGAGCATGGCAAGGCCGTAGAAGCAGTGGTTTGCGACCTTTGCGGCCGGAGCGTCGATTTCACGGTGCTCAGTGTCAAGCACACGCGGCGAATGCGCACTCTGTGGCTCACGGCGCTGTTGTCCCTGCTGACGCTCAGCGGGGCGGGGCTCGTCTTCATCTTCAACATGGTCGCCGGCCCCGGCTGGGGCTACATCGACGCTCTGCCGACCTGGGCAGAGGCGACAGTGATCACATCCGGGATCCTGTCCATGTGGGTCGCCGGTCTCAGCCTCTTCTTCTGGTCGAACGAGTTCGGCATCAGGTCGCTCCACCGATGGCGGTACACCGGCCAGCAGGTCATCGCCGACAGCCGGCGCGGAAGTTACGTCGGGACCTGCCCGGGCACGTGGGACGGGCAAGACCCGGCGCATGACACCGGCACGGCTCCTTGAGCCGTCCCCCGCGGCGCGGGTGGACGAGGCACGGGTGGACGAGGCACGGCGCCAGAGTCCTTCTCGGACGGTCAGGAGTCGGCGAACGCGTCCAGGCCCGAGATCTTCCAGTGGCCGTCGTGGCGGGCGGCGGTGACGGTGAGCATGGCGGGGGTGTGGGTGCTCGCGCCGTCACCGGTGCGGGTGGTCTGCTGGTCGGCGAAGACGAGGACGGCGGCGCGGTCCCCGGTCAGGGTGGTGACGGCGCTGTCGGTGACGCGGGTGCTGAGCACGGTCTTCGCCTTCGGGGCGTCCTCGCGGACCTTCCCGAAGACCGCCTCGTACTGGCGGACGGCGTCGCCGGTGAGGGACGCGCGGACGGCCTCCGACGTCCGCCCGGGAGCAGCGTAGTCGTAGGAGAACACCCTCCCGATCATGTCGGCGACGGCGCCCTTGACCTCGCTGGTGGCGGCGCCGTCGGTGAGGGCGGTGTTGCGCGCCGACGGGTCGTCGCGCAGGCCGTCCGCCTGCCGGAGCGCCCCCGCGCCGAGCGCGGCGAGCAGGACGGCGGCGAGGCCGAGCACGACGGGCGAGGATGCGCGGGCCCGCCACCCCGCGGTGGTCCGTACGGTCTGTTCGGCCATGTCACGAAGCTCCCGTCATGTCACATGCCCTCCGTGGGTGCCCGGCCCAGCCGGCTGAGCTTCCAGCCGGCGGACGTCCTGGTCAGCTCGCCGATAAGGCGGCTCTGCCTGGTCGCCGGGTCCCCGTCCGGCGAGGTGACGGTGATCTCGACGGCGACCAGCATCCGGGCCCTGCCGGAGCGCTCGTCCAGCTCGGCGACGGCGGCGTCCAGGATGCGGGCCCTGGTGATCGTCCGCGCCTTGGCGACCCGCCGCTCGAAGTCAGGACGGCCCTGCGCGATCTGCCGGTTCAGGTCCCCGGTGGTGGAGTCCTGCCAGGTCTTCAAGCCGGGTCCGAGGGAGCGGTAGTCGAGCGTGTTGAGGTTCTGGACGCCCTGCTCCCCCGCCTCCAGGACGTCATCGCGCACGCGGGAGTAGGCGCGGGCATCGTCATGCGCCGCCGAGTACCAGGTCCAGCCCGCCCAGACGGCGAACAGCAAGGCAAGAACAAGCAGAGCACCCGCCGTCCGCTGCGGAGTGTCATCCGGTCTGAGCGGGGTCCGGGCTGAGCGTCGGGGCTTCTCGTCTGGCATGCGGGCCTCTCAGACCGAGGTGAGAGCGGTGATCGTCCAGTGGCCGCGGTCGCGGTGCGCGGTCACCATGAGCTGCGCGGCGGCGGGCGTCCCGTCCGGGGCGCCCGCGCGGGTGGCGGTCTGGTCGAGGAAGACCAGGAGCCGGGCGGTGTCGCCGGTCAGCGAGACGACTCCGGCGCGCGCGACGCGGGTGGTCAGCGTGACGCGCTGCGCCGGGGCCTGCCGCCTGACCTGCACGAAGAGTCGCCGGTACTCGTCCAGCGCCCGGCCGGACAGCTCGCGTCCCGCGGCCTGCTCGGTGGCGGCGACGTCGTCCGGCGCGTAGCTGAACACCCGCGCGAGAGCCGTCGACACGTCCCCGATCACCTCGGTGGTGGCGACGTCGTCCAGGACGGCGGTGTCGCGCGGGTTCTCCTCGCCGTCCAGGAGGTCGCGCGCCGGCCCGGCGGCGGGACGCAGGGCCAGCGCGAGCACGGCGAGGACGAGCGCGACGGAGAACGGCCGGGAGAGCCGGCGCGGCCGCCTCATCGCGCACCGACCGGGATCGCGGTGAGCGATTCGAGCCTCCACCCGGCCGGCGTGCGAGCCGTCCCCGCCTCGAACCGCTTGCGCTGCAAGGTGGGTGCGCCGCCCCGCAAAGCCAGCTTCACCTGCACGGACGCGATGACCTTCGCCTTGCCCTCCCGGACGTCGAGCGACGTGACGGCGGCTCCGGTGACGGTCGCCGCGGCGGTGGTCCGCGACTGGCCGATCTTGGCGCGGTTCTGGGGCTCGTCCCGGGCGAGCTGGTCGTGCAGCGCGCCGGTGGAGGCGTCCCGCCAGGCGCGCAGCCCTGCGTCCACCCGTGCGGGATCCATCGAGTTGAGTGCGGCGATCTGCTCCCGCGCACTCCGCAGCACGACGTCCCGCGCGCGCTCGGGCCCGCTCCGTGCGTCCGGCTCGCCGTGCCAGGCCGTCCAACCCGACCAGGCAAGGAACACGGCGGCGGCCGCGACCGCCGTCCACCCGGCGAGGAGTCCGCCCCGCCGCCTCCGGGCCTTCCGCCCACTCGTCGCGGTCATTCGCCTGCCCCCTCGACGCCGAGCAGGCCGCCCATGCCGGTGGGGCCGTCCGCGACACCGGGCAGGGCGAGCGCCGCCGGCAGGTCGGACGATGCGGCGGAGAGCACCGAGCCCGCCCGCGCCGGAGCCGGGACCGGACGGCGCGGAGCGTTGCCCGCGCCGCGCACGTTGACGCCGCTGGACGGTGGCAGAGCGCAGCGGGCGGCGGTGTTGAGCGCGGGAGCGGGCGAGGTGTCGAGACCGTTGCGGTACTTCGTGCCGCCGTAGCCGCTCGTGCAGTCCGCCGGATTGAAGAACGTCGTGACCATCCCGAAGTTGAGCCTCCCGCCCTGGGCGACCGACATGCCGGTAGAGACCGCCGCGGGCAGCTTCGCCAGGAGCTGCTCCAGGCCGTCCGCCCGGGGTTCCAGCAGGTCGGACGTGGTCAGCAGGTTCGCGACCAGGACGCTCAGGGACGGGTCGAGGTCGCGCACCAGCGTCCGGAACTCGCCCGCCGCGCCCGGCGCGGTCGACACCAGCTTCCGGAAGGCCGGGTCGGACTCGCGGAGCTGCTCGGCAAGGAGCCGCGCGTTGCGGCCGAACGCCTTCAACGACGCGGCCTCCTGGTTCTGGGTGCGCAGGACGGTCTCGCCGTCGCCGATGAGCGCGGTGGTGGGCCCGGCGTTCTCGTTCGCGGCGCGGGTCAGCGACCGCGTGCCGTCCAGGAGGGCCTGGAGGTTGGGGCCCTGCCCGGCGAACGCCTGGCCCAGCTCCCCGACGACCGTCCGCAGCGCGTCGGTGGGGACGGACGAGGCGAGCGCGTTCACGCTGGTGAGCAGGTCCGTCACCGGGGCCGGGACCGCCGTGGACGAGCGCGGGATCACCGAGCCGGCCGCCAGGTACGGGCCCGCGCTCGTCGCCGGGCGCAGGTCGATGTACTGCTCGCCGATCGCCGACCGGTTCGCGACGACGGCCCGCGTGCGCGCCGGAACCCGCGGCGCCGACTTCTCGATCTTCAGGTCGGCCAGCACGCCGTCGCCGGTCAGGCGCAGCGCGCCGACCCGTCCGACCGAGGTGCCCCGGTAGGTGACGTCGGCGTTCTCCGCGAGGCCGCCCGCCTCGGCGAGGTCGGCCCGCACGACGTAGTAGTCGCGGTAGCCGACGTACCCGCCGAGATCGGCGTAGAAGAGCCCGACGTAGCCCATGGCGAGCAGGCCGACGACAAGGAACACGAGGTTCTTGACCCTGGTGGCCGCGGTCAGCATCAGTCCCCCTGCGCGGGCTTGATCGGCGGGACGACCTGCGTCCCCGGCCGGGCGGTGATCTGGAGGTACACGTTCAGGTAGTCGCCCTTCACCGCGGGCAGGACGGCGTCGGTGAACGGATACGTCACCAGCACCTGCAGCGCGTCCGGCAGGTCGCGGCCGGCGTCGGAGAGCCTGCGCAGCGTCGGTTCGAGGGCGCGCAGGTCGGCGATCATGTCGTCCCTGCTCCGCCGGACGGTGGTGACCGCCGCCCGCGACAGCTCGTCCAGCGACCGCAGCATCCGGACGAGCGCCCCGCGCTGCTCCGCCAGCACCGCGAGGCCGGGTTCGATGTCGTCGAGGGCGACGCCGATCTGGTCCCTGCGGGCGCGCAGCGTGGCCGACAGCCGGTTCAGGCCGTCGAGGGCGTCAGTGATCCCCTGCCGGTTCGCGTCGAGGCCGCCGACGAGCTCGCGGGCCTGCTCCAGCAGCGACCGGACCTGCGGCTCGTTGCCGCCGAGCGCCCGGTTCAGCTCGACGGTGATCGTCCGGAGCTGCGCGATGCCGCCGCCGTTCAGCAGCATCGACAGCGCGCCGAAGACCTCCTCGACCTCGGGGTTCCGGTTCGTCCGGGACTCCGGGATCACCGCCCCGTCCACCAGCCTGCCCGGCCCGGCCCCGGCGCCGCCCGGCGGCCCGGCGCTGAGCTGCACGAACTTCTCCCCCAGCAGGCTCGACTGGCGCAGCTCGGCGTAGGCGTTCGCGGGGAGCCGGACGTCGGCGTCGACCTTCATGGTGACCTCGGCCGTCCAGCCGTTCCGGGGCAGAGCGACCTTCACCACCCGCCCGACCGCGACGTCGTTGACCTTCACCGCCGACTGCGGGACGAGGTTCAGCACGTTCGCGAACCGCGCCCGCACCGTGTACGGGTGGTCGCCGAGGTCGGCGCCGCCGGGCAGCGGGAGGTCCGCCGCACCCGAGAACCCGCAGCCGCCGAGGCCGGCGCAGGCGAGGGCCGCCCACACCGCGTGCCGGATCATGGTGCCGCCTTCCGGGGCCCGGCCACCGGCAGCGGCGGGGCCAGCTCGCCGAGGTTCTGCCGCCCCATCAGCGACCGCGTCGCCGGGTCGTAGGCGTTCAGGATGTTCGTGGCGTTGAGCGGCTGGACGTCCAGGGCCTCCGCCAGCGACCGGCGCTGCTTCACCAGCAGCTGCGTAAGGTCGGCGAGCTTCCCGACGTTCCCGGCGATCTGCCGCCGGTTGTCGTGCACGAACACCTTGACCCTGGCGAGCGCCTCCGCCAGCGCCCGCAGCGCGGCGTCCAGCTCCTCCCGGTCGTCGGCGAGGAAGCCGGAGACGTCGGCGAGCTGCCGTTCCGCCTCCCTGACCTGCCCGTCGTTCGTCTTCAGCGTCGTCGTGAACGTCTGGAGGCCGCGGATCGTGGCGAACAGGTCCTTCTGCGAGCCGGACAGCGTCTTGGCCGCCTGCGCCATCCGCTCCGTCGTCGTGCGGATGTCGCGCCCGTTGCCGCTCAGGTTCTCCGCGCCCGTCTCGAGGAGCCGCGACAGCGCGCCGTCCTTGTTCAGGCCCTTGGGCCCGAGGTCGGCCGCGAGCTTGCGGATGCTGTCGTAGACCTTGTCGAGCTCCATGGGCGTCGCGGTCCGCTCGGCCGGGATCACCGTCCCGGTCGTCATCTTCGGGCCGGACGTGTAGGCGGGCGTGAGCTGGACGTACCGGTCGGCCACCAGGCTCGGCGCGACCGCCACGGCCTTCGCTCCGGCCGGGACGTCCACACCGCGGTCGACGGTCATCACCGTCCGGACCTGGGTCCCCTCCGCCCGGACGGACTCGACCGTGCCGACCTTCACGCCCAGGACCCGCACGTCCGAGCCCTTGTAGACGCCGACGGCGCTCTGGAAGTACACGGTGATCCGGGTCCCGCCCGGGTCGTGCAGGGCGACCAGGACGCCGGCGGCGACCGCCAACGCGAGCGCGGCGGCGACCAGCGGGGTACTCAAGCGGCGCAGCATCACCCACCCACTCCTCTCATCTGGGGGGACGACCCCCCAGGCCCCCCGGAAGTCACCTGCTTTGGCGGCATGCACCCTTTGTCTGGCGCCTTGGCCCCGTACTCCTTCGGGACGAGCCCGCACAGGTAGCCGTCCATCCAGCGCCCGTTGCCGAGCGTGTTGCCGAGCAGCCGCGTGTAGGGGCCGGCCGTCTTCAGCGCCCTGTCGAGGTCGTCCTGGTTCTTCCGCAGCAGGTCGGTGACGCGGCCGAGGGCGCGGAGCGTCGGGTCGAGCTGCCGCTGGTTGTCGTCCACGAGCCCTATGAGCTGCTCCGACAGCGCCTGCGTGCCGGTGAGCAGCGCGTGGATCGCCTCGCGGCGGCGCCGGATCTCGCCGAGCAGCAGGTTCCCGTCACGCAGCAGCGCCTCGACGTTCGCGCTCTGGCCCGCCATCGTCCCGGTGACCTGCCGGGTGTTCGCGAGCAGCCGCGCCAGCTCCGCGTCCCGCGATGAGATCGTCTTCGACAGCGCCGAGACGCCGTCCAGCGCCCGCCGGACGCTCGGCGCCGTCCCGGAGAACGTCGTGGAGATCGCGTCCAGGCTCGCGGCGAGCTTCGCCGAGTCGATCCGCCCGACCGTCCCCGCCAGGTCCTCGAACGCCTTCGTCACGTCGTAGGGGGAGGTCGTCCGGTCGAGCGGGATGCGGCGGCCGGGATCCTGCGGGCGGGCGCCGAGCGGGTCGACGGCGAGGAACTTGTCGCCGAGCAACGTCTTGATCGCGATGGCGGCGGTGCTGGCGTCCCCGATCCACGTGCGGCGCACCCGGAACCCGACGGCGACCTTCGCGCCGTCCAGCCGGACGCCCGTGACCTCGCCGACCTTCACCCCGGCGACCCGCACCTCGTTGCCGGGACGCAGCCCGGCGGCCTCGCCGAACTCGGCGGTGTAGCGGGTGCCGCCGCCGATCACCGGCAGGTCCCGGGCGTTGAACGCCAGCAGGCCCAGCGCCATGATCAGTGCGAGCGACACGACCGCCACCGCGACCGGATTCCGCTCCCGGACGGGTTTCAGCCGCAGGACGGATTTCGGCCGCAGGACGGGCCTCGGCCGCAGCCGGCCCGCGGAGGAACGTCTCTTCATGCGCCGCACCTTTCGGCCGTGAGCGGGACACCGGTGGGCGGCGGATGCTCCTCGCCCGGGTACTGCCGGTAGGCGGCGCCGCTGAGGTCGGCCTCGCAGAGGTAGAGGTTCATCCACGACCCGTAGGAGGCGATGCGTCCGATCGCGGTCATCTTCACCGGCAGCAGCCGCAGGAACGACTCGACCTTCGGGGAGTCGTCCGCGAGGTTCTCCGACAGCCGCCCGAGCTGCGCGATGTCGCGTTTGAGCGGTTCGCGGCCGTCGCGCAGCAGGCCGGTGGTGGTGCTCGCGAGGTCGTCCAGCGCGCCGATCGCCTCGCCGATCGACGTGCGGTCGGCGGCCAGCCCGGACACGAGCCGCCGCAGCGTCCCGATCAGGTTCCCGAGGTCGTCGCCGCGCCCGTTGATCGTGTCGAGGACGGCGTTCAGGTTGTCGACGACCTGCCCGATGACCTGGTCCTTGTCGGCGATGCCGCGCGTCAGCGACCCGACCGTGGACAGCAGCCCCTCCACCGTCCCGCCCTCGCCCTGCAGCACCTGCACGATCGACCCGGCCAGCCGGTTCACGTCCTGCGGCGACAGGGCCTGGAACAGCGGCTGGAAACCGTTGAAGAGCTGCGTCAGGTTCAGCGCGGGCGCCGTCCGCTCGACGGGGATGATGGCGCCGGGCCTCAGCGTCCCGCCGGTCCCGGCGCCGCGCCCCAGCTCGACGTACCGCTGACCGATCAGGTTCAGGTACTTGATCGTCGCGGTGGACGAGGCGGGCAGCCGCCGCCCCCGCTCGACGGAGAAAGAGACGAGCGCGACGCGGCGGTCCACGACCTCGATGCCGCCGACCCGGCCGACCTCGACGCCCGCGATCCGGACGCCGTCGCCCTCGCGCAGCCCGGACGCGTCGGTGAACCGCGCCCGGTAGGAGACGGTGTCGCCGCCGCCCGTCCGGGTGATGCTGAGCGCGAGCATCGCGGTCGCGACCACGGTCACCGTGACGAACGCCAGCGACTTGACCAGCGGCTTCCCCAAACCGCCCCGGTTCACGCGAGCCCTCCGGTTCACTTGATCCTCACCTCCGCGCCCCGGTAGACGGGACCGACGAGGACGCTGCTCCAGTCCGGCAACGCCTCCGGGACGTCCTGGAGCCCGGGTGCGAGCAGCTCGTTGACGAGGCGGTTCTCCTCGGGCGAGTTCGGCAGGCCGAGCGCGCCCGGCGCCACCGCGACGGGGGTGGCCGCGCCCGGAGGCGCCGACCTCGGAACGGCGGTTCCGCCCACCGGGTAGCAGTGCGGGCCACTCCGGTCGGTGTAGCGCGGGCGGTCCTTGCCCGGGACGTAGCGCCCCTTGGACGGCAGCGTCGTGACGTTCACGTGCAGGCCGGGCCGGCCGGTGCCCTTGCCGAGCACCTTGTCCATCACCGGGACGAAATCGCTCAGCATCCGCAGCGTGCACGGGTACTCGGGCGAGTACCTGCTCAGCAGTTCGAGCGTCGGGCGGCTCGCCGCCGACAGCCGGATGACGTTGCCGGAGTTCTCGCGCAGGAAGTCGCCCAGGTCCTGGGACGCGTCCGTCACCGACGCGTACAGCCGCGCGAGGTCGTTCCGCTGCTCGACCAGCGACCGGCTCGTGTAGGCGAAGTCGTGGAGCGCCCGGAGGATGTCGGGCGCGGCCTCGGTGTAGCCGCGGCTCACCTCGACGAGCAGCCTGATGTCGCGGTTGAGGGCGGGCACGCTCGGGTTGATCTTCTTGAGGTAGGCGTCCAGTTCGGCCATCGTCCGGCCGAGGTCGGCGCCCCGGCCGTCCAGCGCCTGGGAGACGGCGGTGAGCGTCGCCGCCAGCTCCGCCGGCCGGACGGCCCTGAGCAGCGGATACAGGTCGTCCATCACCTGCTGGAGCTCGATCGCGTTCGCCGACCGGTCCTGGCTGATGACGCTCCCGGCGGTGAGCCGCTCGGGGGACGGCCGCGCGGGCGGGACGAGCGCGACGAACCGCGCCCCGAACAGCGTCGTCGGCAGGAGCTGCGCCGACACGTTGCGCGGCAGCAGCCGCACCTTGTCCGGCTGGATCGCGAGCCTCAGCGTGGCGGCACCGCCGTCCGAGGAGATCTCGCGGACCTCGCCGACGACCACGCCGCGCAGCTTCACGTCCGCGTGCGGGCGCATCTCGCTGCCCGCGCTCGCCGTCCGCAGCGTCACCCAGGCGACGCCGGTGAACCTCTTGCCGTAGACGGCGATCGACAGCCAGACCAGCAGCACCGGAACCAGCAGGAACGCCACCCCCGCCAGCCGCCTGCCCACGGCCCCGCGGGCGTTCACCCGGCCACCTTCACCGTCGTGCTGGTGCCCCAGAGCGCGAGGCTGAAGAAGAAGTCGCTCACGCTGATCAGGACGATGGACGTGCGGACCGCGCGGCCGACGGCGCGCCCCACCCCGGCCGGTCCCCCGGCCGCGCGGTAGCCGTAGTAGCAGTGCGACAGGATCACCAGAATGCTGAACACCAGCACCTTGAGGAACGACAGGACGACGTCCACCGGCGACAGGAACAGCCCGAAGTAGTGGTCGTAGGTGCCCGCCGACTGCCCGTTGAACACGACCGTGACCTCCCGGGACGCCAGGTAGGCGCACAGCAGCCCGATCGCGTACAGCGGGAGGATCGCGACGGCGCCCGCGACGATCCGGGTCGTCACCAGGTACGGCAGCGACGGGATGCCCATGACCTCCAGGGCGTCCACCTCGTCGCTGATGCGCATGGCGCCGAGCTGCGCGGTGAACCCCGCGCCGACCGTCGCCGACAGCGCCAGGCCCGACACCACGGGGGCGATCTCGCGGGTGTTGATGTAGGCGGACGCGAACCCGGTGAACGCCGAGGTCCCGATCTGCTGGAGGGCCGAGTAGCCCTGCATGCCGACGACGACGCCGGTCGCGAGGGTCATCGCGACCATCACGCCGATCGTCCCGCCGACCACGCCGAGGCCGCCGCTGCCGAACGCGACCTCGGAGAGCAGCCGCTGCACCTCCCGGCGGTAGCGGTGGACGGCGCGCGGCGTCCACAGCAGCGCCCGGACGTAGAAGACGCCCTGGTCGCCGGGCCGGTCCAGCCACGCGAACCAGCCGGCGGGGCCGGAGGCCCGCCCCCTCAGCGAGACGAGGCTCACGCTCAGCCTCCCTTCGGCGGGACGACCTGGAGGTAGATCCCGGTGATCACGAGGTTGAGCAGGAACAGGAGCAGGAACGTGATGACGACCGACTGGTTCACCACGTCGCCGACGCCCTTCGGGCCGCCCCTCGGGTTCAGGCCCCGGTACGCGGCGACGATGCCGGCGACGAACCCGAACAGCAGCGCCTTCGCCTCGCCGACGTAGAGGTCGGGGAGCTGGGCGAGGGCGGAGAAGCTCGCCACGTACGCGCCGGGCGTCCCGCCCTGCATCATGACGTTGAAGTAGTAGCCGCCCGCGACGCCGACGACCGAGACGAGGCCGTTCAGCAGGAACGCCACGGCGACGCACGCGAGGACGCGCGGGACGACGAGCCGCTGCACGGGCGAGACGCCGAGCACCTCCATCGCGTCCAGCTCCTCGCGGATCGTCCGGGCGCCGATGTCCGCGCAGATCGTCGAGCCCGCCACCCCCGACACCAGCAGCGCCACGATCATCGGGCTGGCCTGCTGGATCACGACCAGGACGCTGGCGGCGCCGGTGAACGACTGCGCGCCGAACTGCTGCGTGAGGGAGCCGACCTGCAGCGACGTCACCGCGCCGAACGGGATCGACACGAGCGCCGTCGGCAGGATCGTCACGCTGGCGATGAACCAGAACTGCTCGACGAACTCGCGGACCTGGAACGGCCGCCGGAACGCCATGCCGAACACGGTCGCGCCGAGCGCGAACATGCGGCCCGCCTCGCGCAGCGCGCTCAGCGGATACGCGGCCAGGGAAGGCATGCCAGCACCTCCTGACGGGGGCTCATCTCTTGCACGCCGGTGCCTTGGCGAAGGCCGCGGCCAGCTTCGGGTTCTTCCGGAGGTCCTGTTCGGGCCCCTGGTAGCCGCTGTACTGCCCGAACGCCCTGCCCATCTGGTCGACGGCCCGTTGCAGCGACCGCTTGTCGGTCACCTTCGCGCGCTTGAGGTTCTTGGACGCGGTGGTGACGGTCGAGTGCGTGCGAGTGAGGTTGTTCATCGTGGTGGAGAACAGCGCGTCGCCGTTGTCGACGGGCGGCGCGCCGAGCCCGGACAGGCTCGTCTCCAGCGCCCGCATCCGATCGGAGATGCCGTCGAGGAGCTGGACGAGCGACGCCTTGGACTTCAGCACGCTCGCGCCGTCCAGCTTCGGCACCTGCATCGGGGCGCTCTTCGTGAGGACTCCGCAGGCCCTGCCCGCCCAGGCGACCTCGGGGCCGTCCTTCTTCTCCGAGCCGCATCCGGCCACGGACAAGGCGGCCGCCGAGGCCAGCGCCACAAGGGCGACGGATCGCCGAACCATGGTTGTCTCCTTCTCGGGGGTGGGTGACCGTGCCGTCAGCGGTCGGGGTTCAGCAGTTGGAGGTGGCGGGCTTGCCTGCGAAGCGGTCCGCGAGGAACGCCGACGCGTCCTCGTTTCCGCGGTAGACGAGGGTGATGTGGCTGACGCCGTCCCACGTCTTCCAGGTGACGGGGACGCCGAGCCTGCAGTAGTCGTCCCGGAGCTGCTTGGCCTGCCCGTACGCGACGATCTCGTCCGAGACCGAGTGGTACTGGAAGACGGGGACCTTCACGGGTTCCGCGCCGAGCTGGTTCTCCGCCACCCGGTCCAGCCACGCCTCGGTCGCGAACGGGCTGGTGGTGAAGTAGTCGGGGATCGTCTTGCCCTTGTAGCCGAGCAGCAGCTCCAGCGTGCAGGCGCCGCCCTCCAGGCCGTCCACCATGGCGCGGCCGGCGTCGTTGAGGTAGGACGCGAGGTCCAGCTCGGGGTAGGCGTGGTCCATGCCGACCATCGAGTAGAGGAGGAAGCCGAACGGGTCCTGCCCCTCCAGCGGCAGGCCCACGGCGGCGAGGTCGGACGGCACGCCGCCGCCGACGACTCCCGCGAGCTTCAGCTCCGGCGCGTACTCCGGCTGCTTCTGCCCCGCCCACATCGCGGCCGCGCCGCCCTGCGAGTAGCCGCGGAACGCGACCTGCGCGTCCTTCGACAGGCCCGTCTCGGTGAGCCGCTGCGCCGCACGGACCGCGTCGATGACGGAGTAGCCCATGGAGTCGACCACGTAGGTCGTCGCCGGGTTCTCGTGGTAGCCCTCGTAGTCGGTGACGGCGACCGCGTAGCCCTTCCCGAGCATCTCGTTCAGCGCGGCCTGCTCGTAGAAGGCGCCCTGGTCGATGAACCTGGACGGCGCGCACCGGAACGCCGGGCCGCTGGTCCCCGGGCCGAACCCGACGATCGGAGCCTTCGACGCGTCCGCCTTCTTCGGCACGAGGACGATCCCCGTGACGGCGGTCGGCTTGCCGAGCGCATTGGTCGACAGGTACATGACCTGCCAGGCGTCGGCGAGCGACCGCGCGGCCGGCGGACCCGCCTTCGCCGGACGTGCCCGGATGACGTCACCCGGGGACCCGGACGGCAGCGGCGAAGGCGGCGTGTAGAAGGCGTCCCCGGCGGGCCCGGGCTCGGCCGCGGGTGCCGCCGAAGCGGGCGGGGCCGAGCCGGGGACGGCGCAGAGCGCGGCCGGCAGCACGAGCGCGAAGGCGAGGAGCGCCGTGCGCCGGTAGTGGTGTTTCGGCATCGCCTGCTCCTAGCTCGTCTTCTTCGGGCTGCTCGGCATCTGGCCGCTGGGCTTCGGGGTGAGCGTCATGGTGATCGCGTTTCCGGGCCCGGCGAGGGAGGAGCCGAGCACGCCGGTCAGGGCGCCGCAGCCGTCGATCGGCGCCAGCTCGTAGACGCCGGTGAGGGCACCGCCCGCCTTCGGGTCGAACCCGGCGGCGGAGGTCAGCGTGATGCCGGACGGCTGGGACGTCCGGCACCCATCGCCGCCGCCGACCGGCAGGAAGCCGAACACCGTGAACGCGGGGAAGCGCGCGGTCACCTTTGAGGTGGTGGTGAGGACGCCGTCCTTGTACGTCCCGGTCGTCCCGCCTTCGGCGGCGAACGTGACGTCGGCCGTCACGGGCAGGAAGCCGAGCATCTGGAACCGGGCCTTGGACGGGTCGAGCGTGAGGCCGCCGGTCACCGCGCCGCCGTCGACCTTCGCGTCCAGGGCGCCCGTCAGCGGGATGGTCCCGCCGGACGCCTTGATCGTGGAGGACCCCTTGAGCGTGTAGGAGTACGGCGCCGCCCCCGGCCCGCCGTCCTTGTCCACGATCTCGAAGGAGGCGAGGACGTTGGCCTGCCCCGGGTCCTGCGTGCACTCGGACTCGAACGTGCCGAGCCCGGAGGCGCCGCCGTCGTCCGTCCGCGGGGTCAGCGTCAGGACGAGGTTCCCGACGGTGACCTTGCCGGGCCCGGCCTGCGTGAACGTCAGGTCGGGCGCCGTCCCGCGCCCCTTCACGGTGAAGCCGCCGGACGCCGGGATGGGCGTCCTGTCCAGCGCGGAGTCGACCTCGACGGGCAGGCCGTCCGGCATCTCGGGGACGGTCAGCGTCGCGTCGGCCAGCGCGTGGCCCTCCAGCGTCGTCGCGTACAGCGCCCGCAGGCCCCGCGCGGACTCCGCGCCCACCGTCGACACCGAGTCGACGACGATCCCCGGCATGACCTCGCCGACCGCGACCCGGTCGGGGACGTCCGCGCTGAGCTCCACGTGCACCGGCTGGGGCCCGAGGAGCGGGAACGTGCAGTGGTAGTCCAGCCCGAGGGTGGCGGGCCCCGCCGCGGCGGGGCCCGCGCCGGCGAGGCTCGACGCCAGCAGGGCGGCGGCCAGGGCCAGGGCGGCGCCCGTTCTCTTCTTCTTCGTCACCTGTCGACCTCGCCTCGTCCGGGACGGGCCCCTCGCCGCACCCGCGGCTGTCCGCGTTCGCGGCGCGGCGGGGGCCCGTCTTGGTTGACCGTCAGCTCACCGCCGCCGTCACGCCTTGGGCGTGAGGGTCAGGTCGATGGTGTTGCCGTCACCGGCGGTGAAGAGGTTGAGGATGCCGGTCAGCGGCCCGCACTGGTCGATCGACGAGAGCGAGTACCGCCCGCTGATCTTGCCGCCGACGCCCGGGTCGAAGAACTCGCCCGCGGGCGACTGGAGCTGGACGTCGGACGGCTCGGTCGTCTGGCAGTTCTCACCGCCGCCGATCGGGATGGCGCCGAACACGTTGAACGACGTCAGCTTGGTGATGACCTTGCTGTTGGTCGTGAGCTGGCCGTCCTTGTAGAGGCCGGTGGTCGGGCCCTGCGTGACGAGGCCGATGTCGGCGGTCACCGGCAGGAAGCCGAGGATCTGGAAGTTGCCCTTGGTCGGGGCGAGCTTCAGGTCCGCGGAGACGGCGCCGGTGTCCAGGTTCAGGTCCGCGCCGACGGAACCGGTCAGGGGCGCCTTGCCGTTCGGCGCCTTCACGAACGTCTCACCGGACAGGGTGAAGTCGTAGTGCTCACCACCGGTGGGGGTCGGAGTCGGGGTGGGCGTGGGGGTGGGCGTGGGAGTCGGCGTAGGAGTGGGGGTCGGAGTCGGGGTAGGCGTGGGCGTCGGGGTCGGCGTGGGCGTCGGGGTCGGCGTGGGAGTGGGAGTCGGCGTCGGGGTGGGGGTTGGGGTGCCGCCGTCGGTGATGGTGAAGTGGGCGAACGGCTCGTCCTGCCCCGGGTCCTTGGTGCAGGTCACGTCCTTGCCGCCGGCCCACACCTCGGTGCCGTCGGCCTTCTTCGGGTTGATGTGCTGCGTCAGCCCGACGATGGTGATCTTGCCTTCGCCGGTCTGGCTGAACACCAGCTGCGGCGCGTCGCCCTCGGCGACCAGGTCCCAGGTCGCCCCGGCCTGCTGCGGGATGTCGACCTTGTTGATGACGACGTCCGTCGCGACCGGCAGGTTCGGGTCCTCGGGCACCGACACGACCGAGTCGGCGGAGGCCGTGCCCTCCAGCGTGACGGCCTTCACCGCGCGCAGGCCGTTGGTGATGGTGCCGGTGATGTGCGCCGTCGACTTGATGTGGAACGGCGGCGACAGCTCCCCGACCTTGATGCTGGACGGGAAGTCGCTGTCGATGTCGACCGTGAGCGGCTGGTTGCCGATCAGCGGGAAGACGCAGTGGAAGTTCAGCGTCTGGTGGATCGGGTCCGCCAGGGCGGGGCCGGCGCCGACGACGCCGAGCAGGGAGAGGCCGAGGCCCCCGATGGCCGCGGTCGCGAGGCCCTTGGCCGTGCGCCGCTTGCGCGAACCGAGCTTGTCGTCCAACTTTCTGCCTTTCGTCCGGAACCAGATTTCCCGTACGTTTCGAGGCGGTAAATTACCGGCCGCCATCGGGCGAGTCTCCACGGCCGACTGACAAAAACGAAGACCTTCACGCTCACCGTCCAACGGCTTTTGAAAAGTGTCGTCAAGTGCGCACATTCCAACACTTCTCCGCCATTTACCGGGCAGCATTCGATCGCCGGACGACAACATTTCCGAGCTTTGTCATCCGGCGCTCGAATCACGGGCGCGAAAAGATCAGAGGTGTTGGTAGGTGGTGTAGTCCGAGGCGAAGTCGTTGTACTTCAGGAAGTTGGTGAAGCTCATCGTGATCGTGGCGTCGAGGCCCTCGACGTAGTGCCACCATCCGATCGGGATGAACAGCAGCTCCCCTGGAGCGAGCGTGCACTCCAGCACCTGCGCCTTGCGCATGGCGGGGAACCTGTCGTAGTCGACGTCGCTTCCGTCGACCTCCGAGTAGCAGTGCAGCGTGTTGTAGACGTGGGCGGTGTCGTGCATCGGCACCATCCTGACCTTCTTGCGGCCCATCACCTGCGCCATGAAGTTGTTGGTCAGATCGTGGTGGTAGGGCGTCTTCGTACCGGGCGGACCGAGCCAGAAGAAACTGCGCCCCCGGGCCTCGTCGCCATCGAGGTATTCGGAGATCGGATCGATGTCGTCCCACAGGACGTCCAACGCCTGCTGGTTTCGGGACGCGTTGTTGGCCGTCATGTAGAAGTCGTTGGTCGTCCCGGCCGCCTCGACCATGTCGACGTACTCGCGGAACGGCATGAGCCTCTTGTGCTTCGGCCCGTTGATCTCGTAGTTCTCGTCGGACTCGCGCCCGAACTGCACCTCGACCTCGTTGCCTCCGCACGTCTCGCGCAGATAGCCGAAGTCCCACTTCGTGAGCGCGGGCCACGACTTGAGCATTCCGGTGATGATGACGGGACGGTTCTGGAAGTAGTACTCCTCGAAGAACTCGTCCCGGGAGAGTCGCTCCCGCCGGACGATCTCACCACCGTCCGCGCGCATCCGGGCGAGCCGCCCGTAGACGGTCAGCGTCCACTCGCGCTTGCGAAGCCGGTTGGCGACGCGGGTCGCACCCAGCACGTAGGGGCTCGCCAGCGCACCGGCCACCTCACGGGCGGCCTCTTCCTCGGTGAACCCGTTACTGGCCAGCGCCGCGCGAATCACCTCCGGCGGATTGCCGAGCAACAGGTTCTCGGCAATCCAGCGACGCCACTGGTCCTTCGGTCGCGAATCGGTCACAACGTTCCCTCCGTGTCATCCAACAGGCAGTCGCCCAACAGGCAGTCGCCCAACAGGCAGTCGCCCAACAGGCAGTCGCCTAACAGGCAGTCGCCCAACGGGCGCTCGTCCAACAGGCGCTCGTCCAACTGGCGTGGTCGTCATCAGTGGGTGGGGGGTGGGGTGGTGCGGGCGGGGGTGGGGACGGCTGGTGGACAGCTGATGTCGGCGTCCGGGATGCAGGTGGCGCCCAGGCTGACGCGCAGCAGGTTCCCGGGGCCGGAGACGGTGCCGTTGAACAGCGGGCCGAGGTCCTCGCCGGCGCCGCATCCGGTGAAGCGCGGGATGCGGAACGAGCCGTCGAGCGTCCCGCCTTCCAGCACGCTGGTCATCTGGCCTTTGAGGACGATGTCGGCGTCCGCCGCGGTGCGGCAGTTCTCGCCGACGTCCAGCGGTGTCCCGTTGACGGAGACGTCCGAGATGCGGATCGACATCCGCATGTGGGCGTTGACTGACTGGATGCCCGTCTGCATGTCGCTGACGGCCTCGAACGTCCCGTAGTCCTCGCTGGGTCTCAGGGGACGCTGCGTCATCTCCATCGTCGCGGTCGTCGGCATGAAACCGAAGGTCAGGAACGTCGACCGCGACCGAAGCGGTGAGACGAACCGCTGCCGGACGGAGGCGCCGGTGTCGGTGAGCGAGTAGACGAGGTTGGTGAGGGCGGGGCGGCCGAACTCCGGGTCGTTGAGGATCGCGGCGCCCTTGAGCTTGGTGACGTTGGAGAACCCGGACAGGTAGACGCAGCCGGAGTACCAGTCGTCGTTGGGCCCCGTGAACTTCCCGCACTCGGCAGGAGTCTCACCGGGCGCCTCGGCGGCGGTCCGATTCCCTGTCTTCGGCGGCGCGGCGTTCGGTGGTGCGGTCTTCGGCGGTGCGGTCTTCGCCGGAGCCGTCCCGGCGGGCACGGGAACCGTGGCGAGGACGTGCTCCCCGGACGGCTCGCACCCGATGGTGATCGGCGGTTTCGCGTCCTCGGGGACTCCGCCGTGGGCGTCGCGCGGGCTCAGCTCCAGCGCCAGTTTCCCTGCGGTGAACGTGAGGTCGCCGGTCCCGGCGGGCGTGACCGGCGGGACGTCCCCGGACGCGGCCAGCACCAGGTCGGCGCCGTCCGCGATCGGGGTGGCGGGCGTGGTGAGCCCCGGCCACGCCGCGGCGGCGGCCTTGCCGTTCTGCCGGACGGAAACGCCGAGTTCCGCGGTGCCGACGACGGCGGCACCACCGAGCGCGCCCACCTCGGGCACCGCGGCCTTCGGAATCGTCACGGTCGCCGTGACGCGCCCCGGCTGCACCGGGCGCCCGGCCGTCCCCGTCGCGGGGAACGTCCCCCGGACTCGGACGCCGACCTCCTGCGACGTCCCGGATGGCAGGCGGCACGCGTAGGTCAGGACGGCGTCGGCCTCCTGCGCCCGTGCCTGAGCCGCGCCGCCCGGCAGCGACCCGGTCACGAGCACGCCCAGCCCGACGACCGTCACGGCGCCGAGCCTCCAACGGGCCGGGGTCCTCATCGTCGATCACCTCTCTGAACTGCTGCGCAACCTGAGTCGCTGCGGAACTTGAGCGCTGCGGAACTTGAGCGCTGCGGAACCCGAGTCGCTGCGGAACTTGAGTCGCTGCGGAACCCGAGTCGCTGCGGAACCTGAGTCGCTGCGGGCCCTGGGCTGCTGCGAATGTGCGGGCTGGCGAGAGGTCACGTCCAGCCGGGGAGCCACAGGCGCGCCTGCCATCCGGCCTCCGGGACGGGCTGGCCCGTGAGGATCGGCAGGAGGTAGGCCAGGTTCACCGCGACGAGCGCGAGGTAGGCGGCCCCGGTGGCGCCGAGCAGCAGGCGCGGCACCGGGCGGTCCCGGTAGGGGGCGGAGACGCCGTCGAAGAGCAGGACGATCGCGAGGATCGCGAAGGGCAGCATCGGCAGCGCGTAGGTGGAGTACATCGTCCGGCCGGCGAGCGCGGCGGGGAACCAGGGCAGCCAACTCGCGAGGTAGCCGCCCAGGACCGCCGCGGCCCTCCAGTCGCGCGCCGCGAACGCGCAGACCACCATGCCGAGCACCGCGACGATGGAGAACCACCAGATGGCAGGCGTCCCCAGGTGGGAGATCTCGCTGACGCACTTCACGGCGCCGCAGCCGTCCCGTCCCTGCGGCACGGAGGTGCGCCAGATGACGGCCGGATGCCCGAGGACGGGCCACTGCCAGGGCCACGACTGGGCGGGGTTCGCCTGCGTCACGCCGCTGTGGAAGTCCAGAGTGATCGCGTGGTAGTGCCACAGCGACCGGAGCGGGTCCAGGAACGACGGCCACAAGCCGCTCGGATGCGCCTCGGCCCACCGCCGCTGAAACCCTGGGACGTTCTGCCCGAAGACTGCCTTCTGCAGGGGCGTCCCGGAAGCGAACCAGCCCCACCAACTGGCCAGATAGACGACCCCGGCGACGACCCACACCTGAATCAGCGACGGCAGGAGGTCGAGCTTGAACATGCCCCGCCACGGCCGGACGGCCCCGGCGTCCCTGCGCGCGTTCCCGTCCCAGATCAGTGCCAGCACCCAGAAGAACACGAGCACGTAGACGCCGGACCATTTCGTGGCGCAGGCAAGGCCGAAGCAGACCCCAGCGGCAAGCCGCCACCCATGCCAGACGAACGGCCCGCCAAGCCCTCCGGAATCAGGACGCGCGGAGAGAGCGTCCCGCGTCCTGTCCCGGTCGGCGACGAGGCAGCCGAACCCGGCCAGTACCCACACGAGCAGGAAGATGTCGAGCATGGACGCACGGCTGGAAACCAGCCACGAGCCGTCCAGCGCGAGCAGCAGCCCGGCCGCGCACCCGAGGACGGTCGAACCGGTCAGCCGCCGTGCGATGCGGGCGAGCAGCAGGACCGCCAGCACCCCCGCCGCACCGGCCGCGCACCGGAATCCGAACGGACCGGAGCCGAAGACCGCCATTCCGGCGGCGATGAGCCACTTCCCGAGCGGCGGATGCGCGGCCCATTCGCCACCGCCGGCGAGCCCCGCCACCGGGTGTCCGGCGATGAAATAGGAGTTGGCGGGCTCGCCGTTCGTTCCGACGCGCCAGTTGTGCTCGACCCCGTAGTGCAGGAACGCCCAGGCGTCCTTGGCGTAGTACGTCTCGTCCCAGACGAGCGCGTGCGGGGTGCCGAGCCGATGGAACACCAGGAACCCGGCGAACGCCGCGACGAGCACCGGCCCGCCCCAGCCCCACAGGGACGCGCGCCGACCGGCCGGCGCGTCGATCGCGGACGCCGGTTCTTCCACCGCTGCGGAGGCGGTCACCGTACTCCCCCTTCGCTTCGGCGTGGACGGGGAGAAGAACCGTAATGAGCGACGGACCGCCGGATGAACCAAGTCCGCGACGAAGAAAGGGGCCCGATTACTCAACCCTGTGAGTTTTCTTTCGCCCTTCCCTGGGAACCCGAATGCCGTTATAGAACCAAACGATAAAGTTCCCGAACACCCCTGTCCCGCATCGCGCATTTTCCGCACCACGAAAACAAGCGAACCCCCACAGCCCAGAAGCAGCACCAGCAGACACCCTGCCGCCCAGCAGCAGCCGCAAGCGGACGTCCCCGCATCCCGCCGGGAGCCGTGCGGGCATCCGCAGGCAAGCAGCCGCCGCAAGCGAACGTCCCGCAGTCCGGCGGAGCCGTGCGGGCATCCGCAGTCAGGCAGCAGCCAGCAGCGGGCTCGACGGCACGGGCCTCTCAGTCCGCCGTCCAGGGGCGGAGTTTGTCGGGGTTGCGCACTACCCAGATGCGCTGGATCCGGTCGCCCTCGACCTGGAAGGCGAAGACCGTCACAATGGCGCCGTCCTGCTGGGCGACGAGTCCGGGCTGGCCGTTGACAGTCCGCTCGTGGAACGTCATGTCGTCGGGCCTGTGCCGGGCGAGTTCGATCCAGGCGCGCGCGATCTGCTCGCCGCCCTCGATGGGCTCAAGGAAGGTGATGGCGAGGCCGCCGCCGTCGGCGGTCGCCTTGGCGTCGGGGTCGAGCAGGCGGACGAGGCCGTCGATGTCCTTCGCCTCCCACGCCTGCATGAACGCCCTGACGACGCCGGCGCGCTGGGCGGTCGGAGTCGCGGAAGGCCGCGCGACGCGGATGCGGCGGCGGGCCGAGGAGGCCAGTTGGCGGCACGCCGCCGGGCTACGGCCGACGATCTCGGCCACTTCGGCGAAGGGGTGGCGGAAGACGTCGTGCAGGATGAAGGCGACGCGCTCGGCGGGGGTCATCGATTCGAGCACGACCAGGAAGGCCAGGCTGAGCGACTCGTCCAGGGTGACCCGGTCGGCGGGGTCGGCGGGCGCCCCGTCCGACCGCCCGCTGATCCATCCCGTGCGTTCGGGCAGCGGCTCGGGGATCCAGTCGCCGACGTAGGTCTCTCGCCGGGCCCGTGCCGAGCCGAGCAGGTTGAGGCAGATGCGGCTGGTGACCGTCGTCAGCCAGGCGCCGGGGGACTCGATGGCGTCCTGCTGCTGCCGGGACATGGCGTACCAGCGGGTGCAGGTCTCCTGCACGGCGTCCTCGGCCTCGGCCAGCGAGCCCAGGAGCCGGTAGGCGAGGCCGATCAGACGCCGCCGCTCGCTCATGATCGCGTCCAGGCCCGGGTCGGTCCGGCCGCGTCCCTGCCCGGATCGGCTGGTCATGGTGCCGACAACTCCCCCTTGGTCGCTTCCGCCCTCACCAGATCGACAAGGCAGCTCCCCGGAATGTCAGGCCGACGCCGGCGCCTCACATTCTGGTGGCCCGTGTTGTCGACCCCTGCGACAGACCCACCCTCCAGCGAACAGGAGCCCAGCGACATCATGACCACCTCTGTGCCGACGACACCCTTCACCGAACCGGCGTCCGCGCAGCGCCTTGAGCGGGCGGCCGCCGCGCTGGCCGCGCACGGTTTCACCGTCGAGATCCTCGATGACGCCGCCGCCGCGCGCACCCGTGTCAGGGAGCTGATCCCCGAGGGCGCCAGCGTGTTCACCGGGGCCAGCGAGACGCTCCGCCTGTCCGGCCTCGACGAGGACATCAACGGCAGCGGACGGTACGCGGCCGTCAAGCCGCGCATCCTGACCATGGACCGCGCCACCCGGACGGACGAGATCCGGCGGCTGTGCGCCACCCCCGATGTCGTCGTGGGCAGCGTCCACGCGGTCACCGAGACCGGTTCCCTCGTGATCGCCTCGGGCAGCGGAAGCCAGTTGCCCGGCTACTCCGGCGGCGCCGCCCGCGCGATCTGGATCGCCGGGGCGCAGAAGGTGGTCCCCGACCTGACCGCCGCCCTGCGGCGCGTCGAAGACCACTGCCTGCCGCTGGAGAACGCCCGCGCCCTGAAGGCCTATGGGACGCCCAGCGCCGTCAACCGCCTTCTCATCCTCAACGCGGAATACCAGCCTGGACGAGGCACCGTCCTCCTCCTCCGCGAAACCATCGGATTCTGAACGCCCCCCACCCGTTCGTCCGCCGGACACCCTTGGTGCCACGTCCGGTCGGGTGAGCTCTGCAGCCATGGGTCTGCGCCGCGACAGTTCCGGCAAGCGCAGTTGCCCAGCAGCGAGCGAGACGGACTGTCTCTTACATAGGCCGTATTACGGCGTTAACAAAGAAAAGATTGGACAATAAGATGATACTGGCTACTACCGTGCTGGTAACAGCACATGGGACATTTTCGGTATCGTTGCACGAGGACGAATCAGGCGCTCGCTGCCTCAGCATTCACAAGGGCGATCTCGGTCTGCCGGGGACCGCCGTCCGACCGCAGTCGGCCTGCCTCACCGGCGAGACCCTCGACGGGTTGGACTGCGACTGCAAGGCCCAGCTCATCGCGGCCATGCGGGAGATCGACAATTTGGGCCGGGGCGTGGTCGTCTATCTGCTCGACCAGGAGGGCCGGGGAGCCGGACTGCTGCACAAGCTCCGCGGCCTGGAGATGCAGCGGGTCCAGGGCGTCAACTCCTACGCCGCGTACGAGGCGATGGGGTCGCCCCGCGATCTGCGGGGCTACGCCGTGGTCAAGACCGCTCTCACCGATCTCAAGGTGGGCACCGAGATCGGCGTGATGTCGAACCACCCGGCGAAGCTGGCGGCTCTGGAGCAGATGGGCTATGCCGTCACCCAACTGCGGCTCTCCTACGAGGTCAGCGAGCTCGCTCGCTCCGAACTCCTGATGAAGAAGGAGGAGGGCGGATATGCGGTGGACTTCGGCAAGATCACGTTTTCCGGCTGACTCCGCGGAGAACACGGATGCCGATGGACGCTTGAGACGGTGACGCGGGGCCGGCGGCTGATCCGCCGGCCGGGGACTGCTCGGCCTCCCGGGCCGAGCCACTGCAGCACGCTATTCAGACAGGCCCCTGGGCTTCTCCAATTCCGGGGGCCTGTCGAACGCGCCCGGGCGCTGGATCCCGGCGCCGTCCTCCTCAGGGGCGACGCCACGGCGCCGGACCTTCCGGAAAGCTCTCTCGGCCGGCGGTTCATCCCCGACGGCGACAGCGGCCGCGCGCTGTTCTGGGCGCGAAAGCGTTCAGGGCCGCCAGACCTTTCGGTCTGACGGCCCTGGTCGGCCGGTTCACGGTCACGCCTTGTTGTAGGTGCGCTTGGCCCAGAGGTAGGAGAGGACGGCGAGGCCGGCGCACCAGGCGGTGGCGATGGCGCCGCTGTTGCCGATCGGCGTGCCGAGCATGAGGCCGCGGACGGTCTCCATGATCGGGGTGAAGGGCTGGTACTCGGCGAACCAGCGCAGGACGGCGGGCATGGAGTCGGTGGGGACGAAGCCGCTGCCGAGGAAGGGCAGCAGGATCAGTGGCATCGGGGCGTTGCTGGCGGCCTCGGGAGTCTGGGCCTTGAGGCCGAGGGCGACCGACAGCCAGGTGATGGCCACCGCGAACAGGGTCAGCATCCCGGCGACCGCCAGCCATTCGACGGCGGAGGCGTTCGGGCGGAAGCCGATCGCCAGCGCGATCCCGACGAGGACCGCCATGCCGAAGAGCTGCTGGACGACGCTGGCGACGACATGGCCGGTGAGGACCGAGGCCCGGGAGATCCGCATGGTGCGGAAGCGGGCGACGATGCCCTCGGTCATGTCGGTGGCGACCATGACGGCGGTCCCGGTCGCGGCGGTCGCGGCCGTCATGAGCAGGATGCCGGGGACGACGTAGTTGACGTAGGCGTCGCGGCCGCCGCCGAGCCCCTCCCCGAGCGTGCCGCCGAGGACGTAGACGAACAGCAGCAGGATGATGACGGGCGTGATGATCAGCTGCACGGTCATCGACGGGTAGCGGACGATGCGCTTGAGCTGGCGCCGGACCATGGTGGAGGAGTCGCGCGCGGCGAGTGCGAGGGTGCTCATCGGAGGGCCTCCTGGGAGTCGGTGCTGCCGTCGGCCTGGCGGCCGGTGAGGGTGAGGAAGACGTCGTCGAGGTCGGGCGTGTGCACCGACATCTCGTCGATCTCGATCGAGTGGTCGTCCAGGACGGCGAGCACGTCCCGGATCATCCGGACGCTGCCGTCGCTCGGCACCTGGAGGGCGAACGTCTCGGGGTCGGGGGTGCCGGCGCCGAGGGCGAGCGCGGCGGCGTCGAGACGGCCCGGGTCGCCGAACTTCAGCAGGATGTGGCCGCCGGGGATGCGCCGCTTCAGCTCCTCGGAGGTGCCCTCGGCGATCAGCCGCCCGTTGTCGAGGAGGGCGATGCGGTCGGCGAGTTCGTCGGCCTCCTCCAGGTACTGCGTGGTGAGGAAGATGGTGACGCCGCTGCGGACGAGGTCGCGGACGATGCCCCACATCGCGCGGCGGCTGCGCGGGTCGAGGCCGGTGGTGGGCTCGTCCAGGAAGATCAGGCGCGGGTCGCCGACCAGGGTCATCGCCAGGTCCAGCCGGCGCTGCATCCCGCCGGAGTAGGTGGAGGCCGGCTTGCCCGCCGCGTCCACCAGGTCGAACTTCTCCAGCAGTTCCCTGGCCTTGCGCCTGCCCTCGCTCTTCGGCAGGTGCCGCAGGTCGGCCATGAGGAGGAGGTTCTCCTCGCCGGTCAGCAGCTTGTCGACGGCCGAGTACTGCCCGGTCACCCCGATCGCGCCGCGCACGTCGTCGGCCTGGCGGCCGAGGTCGAACCCCGCGACCCGGACCTCGCCCGCGTCGGCCCGGATCAGCGTGGACAGGATCTGGACGGTGGTGGTCTTGCCCGCGCCGTTCGGGCCGAGCAGGGAGAAGATCGTTCCTTCGGGGACGGACAGGTCGATGCCGTCCAGGACGACCTTCTCGCCCTTCTTGTCGCGGTAGGACTTGCGCAGTCCGGTCGCCGCGATGGCCAGGTCGGTCATGGTGCTGCTCCTTGGGGGGTTTCGGTAAGGCCGCAGGTCAGAGGCTGCGGGCGGCGATGTCGCCGTGGGAGGTGGTGGCGTGGATGTCGAGCCCGGCGGTGCCGTCGTTCTTGAGGGAGTTGGTGACGCGGCCGTGGCTCGTGCCGGCGTCCAGTGAGGCCGAGACGCCCGGGGCGGCGCCGACCGAGATGTCGCCGGACTGGGTGCTCAGGATGACCTTGCCGCTTACGGCCTCGGTGATCCGGATGTCGCCGCGCTGGGTGCTGATCTCGGCGGGGCCGCCCAGCCGGCCGACCTCCACGTCCCCGTCGGTGGCGGTGAGGCGGACGCTCGCGGCCTCGTCCAGCTTGATCGACCGGTAGGCGCCCTCGAAGGCGACGTCGCCGAGCCGTCCGACGGTGCGGAACTCGGCGGCGGCCGCCTTGCCCTCGACCCGCGAACCGGTGGGCAGCTGGACCGTCACCTCGACGGACCCGGAACCGCGGTACTGGTTCGTCACCGGGACCGCGATCCGCAGGACGCCGTCGGCGAACTCGACCGTGGTCTGCTCCGCGGCCTTCACGTCGCGCCCCTTGGAGGCGTCGGCGGGCAGGACCTCGACCGCGGCGTCCGCCCGGTCGGCGGCGATGAGCTGGACCCGCCCGGCGGGGACGTCCAGGACGGCGGCGATCGGGGCGGGGGTGTCGAACTTCTGCATCGTGCTCTCCTTGCGCTCGGCCTTGCGGCTGGTCGTTTCGAACAATGGAAAAGCTACGTTGCTTTCCAGAAGTAGGCAACATCAACTTTGCATTAGAGCAGCATCTATGCAGGTCAGAGTCACATAATCATTGCAACGAGTCTTGATCTAACGCAACGACCAGTCCGTCGACCGTTGCAATGCACGAGGGGTGAACGCTATGCTTGCGGCGTCAGGGAACACTCGGCAACGCCATCGCCCCGCGCGGGCATCGAAGGGGGTCGTGATGCCCGGAGGCAGGCTCACGCAGCAGGAGCGCCAGCAGATCGCGGCAGGGCTGTCCGACGGCCTCGCCTACGCCGAGATCGCCCGGCGCCTCGACCGTCCGACCTCCACGATCACGCGCGAGGTGATGCGCAACGGCGGCCCCGCCGGCTACCGCGCCGAGCTGGCCCACCACGCCACCCAGCGCCGCACCCGGCGGCGCACCCAGGCCGCGCCCCGGGGCGCGCAGGCGGCGCCGCAGCCCTACGGACGCGACGCCGAGGCCGTGCAGGAGTTCCAGGAGACCATCGCCACCATCGTCATGGCGTCGGGCCTGCCCAAGATGGCGTCCCGGGTGCTGGGCTGCCTCTACACCGCCGACACCAGCCTCACCGCCTCCGAACTCGCCGAGCGCCTCCAGGTCAGCGCCGCGTCCGTCTCCAAGGCGGTCACGCTCCTCACGGGCCTGGAACTCATCCGCCGCGAGAGCGACGGCCGCCGCGAGCGCTACGTCGTCGACAACGACCTCTGGTACCAGTCGATGATCCGCAGCATTCGGGACAACGACCGCTTCAGCGAGGCCGCGCGGCAGGGCGTCGCCGTCCTCGGCCGCGGCACCCCGGCCGGCACCCGCCTGGAGAACGCCGCCCGCTTCCTCGACTTCGTCAGCGAAAGCCTGACCCGCGCCGTGGAGCAGGCCCGCGACGTCCTCTACACCAAGCCCGAAACACCCCCGGAGACCACCGCCCCCGACCGCGGCTAGGGGCTGTGTTTCAAAGTCCCGGCCCACTTCGCTCGCCTGGCGGCTCGCTACGTGACCGTGCCTGGGCGAACGCGGCATCGCTTCGCGATCTGCCCGGTTCCGCTCGCCTCCGGCTTCGCTCCACCGGCCAGGTCACGCGTTCGCGCGCTTGACCGGAGCCACTTCGAGACAGGCCCCAACCGCACCGCCTCGGCGGTCAACAGGTTCGTGGTGCGGCTCACATGAGGGGGCTGTCAGAAGGACCCGGCCGCCGGTGTCTCGTGTTCGTCAGGAGGCCCGCGAACGATTTCGCGCGGCATGCCACACCACGAGTGAGGACGAAGTCATGGCGACCACGAAGGCGCCCGCGCCGCCGGCCGGCTCGCGCCGCTGGGCCGCGCTGCCGTTCATCGGCCTGGCCCAGCTCATGATCGTTCTGGACGGGACGGTCGTGAACATCGCGCTGCCGTCGCTCCAGCGGGACCTGCAGATCTCCGACGGCGACCGGCAGTGGATCATCACCGCGTACACGCTCGCGTTCGGGAGCCTGCTGCTGCTCGGCGGCCGGATCGCCGACTACACCGGCCGGAAGCGGGCCTTCCTGATCGCCCTGCTCGGCTTCGCCGGGGCGTCGGCGCTCGGCGGCGCGGCGGCCGACTTCGAGATGCTGCTGGCGGCCCGCGCGCTGCAGGGCGGGTTCGGCGCGCTGCTCGGCCCGGCCGCGCTGTCGCTGCTGGCCGTGACGTTCACCGAACCGAAGGACCGCGCGAAGGCGTTCGGGATCTGGGGCGCCATCTCCGCCGCGGGCGGCGCGATCGGTCTGCTGGCCGGCGGGGCGCTGACCGACTACCTGGACTGGCGCTGGTGCCTGTACATCAACATCCCGATCGCCGTGATCGCGGCGGTCGGCGGGTTCGCGATCCTCACCGAGTCCCGGCACCCGGGCCCGGCGCGGTTCGACTTCCTCGGCGTGCTGCCGGTCACCGCCGGTCTGGTCGCGATCGTGTACGCCACCGGCCGGGCCGGGTCGGACGGCTGGGGCTCGGCGAAGGTCATCGGCCTGCTGGCCGCCGGCGCGGTGCTGCTCACCGCGTTCACCCTCGTCGAGAGCCGCGTCGCGCAGCCGCTGCTGCCGCTGCGCGTGATCGCCGACCGTACCCGCGGCGGCGCCTACCTGGCCGTGGGCCTCGCCGTCATCGGGATGTTCGGGGCGTTCCTCTTCCTGACGTACTTCATGCAGGTCGTCAAGGGGTACTCGCCGATCAGAACGGGCACGGCCTTCCTTCCGATGGCCGCGGCGGTGCTGCTGTCGGCCGGCGGGCTCACCACCCGGCTGCTGCCCAAGGTCCCGCCGCGCGCGCTGATCGTCCCCGGCATGCTCGTCAGCTCCGCCGGGATGCTGTGGATGCTCACCTTGGAGCCCGGCACCCCCTACGCCGCCGGCGTCCTGGTCGCGGAACTCCTGCTCGGCTTCGGCGCGGGCATGATCATGCCGGCGTCCCTCGACTACGCCACCCACGGCGTCGACCCGGGCGACTCCGGGATAGCTTCGGCGAGCGTCAACACCGCGCAGCAGATCGGCGGTTCGATCGGCACCGCGCTGCTCAACACCATCGCCACCGCGGCCACCGCGGACTACCTGGTCTCCCACGCCTCGCACGGCCCGAGCCCGGCCGTCGCCAAGCAGGCACTGGTGGAGGGCTTCGGCGCGGCCGGCGCCTGGTCCGCGGGGATCCTCGCGGCCGGCGCACTGATCGTCGCCGTCCTGATGAACACCCCGCGCCCCGAGCACCGCCCCGCCCCCGAAGACAAGATCGTCCCCAAGAACCAGCCCGCGCCTGAAGACCAGACTGTGTTCGAAGACCAGACCGTGCTTGGGGACCAGACCGCGCCTGAAGACCAGACCGTCGCCGAGGAGGACGGGGCCCCGGACCTGCCGCCTGGCACCCCCGCCCACAGCGTCTGACAGACCGCGCCCGCGACCCCGGACCGGCCCCACCCCGCACCGCGCGCCGGCGGCCCGTGGATCAGGAAGCTGGTCCGGGCTCGCCGGCCACGGTCGCCGACCGCGCCCGTGATGTCGCTCAGACGAGCCGGCGGCGACCGGCAGGGGTTCCCTTGAGAGCGCCGAGCCGCAGCAGCCAGTTCGCATACCAGTCGGCGAAGTCGAGGCCAGGGGTGAGCGTGCCGCGAAGGCCGCGCACTTCGTCGCGCCAGACCCGCCCGGGGGACGCCCCGGTCACGACCATCCGGAAGTACGCCCCATGCCCGATCTCGGCGATGATCATTGATCCGGTCAGCACGTCCTCGTAATCCGCGTACTCGTCCGGTTCCTCGAAACGCTCACCGGGAACGCGAGCGGTGAACGGGAACGGTGTCGCCAGATAACGGGGCGCGTAGACACCGCGGTCCGCCCACTTGGCAGACCGGCGAAGCGGCCACAGACCGTGCCCCGGCCCCGCACCCCCGTCACCGACGCGCAGGACAAAGCCGCGATATGACTCAGGAAGACGGACATCGAGACGTCGTTCCAGGTCGAGGACGTACTCCAACCGGCACGGCGGCCCCAGCTCGCCCTTGTCGCCCAGCGAGGCAAGGGCAGCAAGAACCACCTGGCGATTCCACATCCATTCCATGCGCGTCTACTCCACGGCGCATCCATCCCTTGGCGAATCGGCGCTTTCCGCGAGCATAAGCTGCACCGGCGGCATGTCCACGGGGATTTCGGCTCCATCGCCCCGGGCTTTCGAGACGCACCGGGCCGCACGAAGCTCAGCGGGCGTCCGGGGCGGGGGGACGGTCGCGGAGGTAGGTCAGGACGGCGAGGACCCTGCGGTGCGTGTCGTCGGTCTGGGGAAGGTCGAGCTTGGCCAGGATGCTGCGGACGTGCTTGCCCACGGTCGCGTCGGTGACGACCAGCCGCCGGGCGATGGCGGCGTTGGAGTGCCCTTCGGCGATCAGCGCGAGGACCTCGTGCTCGCGCGGGGACAGCGCCGCGAGCGGGTCCCGGCGGCGGCCGATGAGCTGCCGGATGACCTGCGCGTCCACCACCGTGCCGCCGCCCTGCACCTGGCGCAGCGCGGCGACGAAGTCGGCGACGTCCACCACCCGGTCCTTGAGCAGGTAGCCGACCCGGCGGCCGTCGCCGGAGTCGAGCAGGTCGGCGGCGTAGCTCAGTTCGACGTACTGGCTGAGCGCCACCACCGCGAGGCCCGGGTCGGCGCGGCGCAGCCGGACGGCGGCGCGCAGCCCCTCGTCGGAGAAGTCCGGCGGCATCCGGATGTCGGTGACGACCAGGTCGGGGCGGTGCTCGGCGACGGCGTCGAGCAGGGCCTCGGCGTCCTCGACGGCGGCGACGACGTCGAAGCCGAACCTGGCCAGCAGCCCGGCCAGGCCCTCCCGCAGCAGGACGCCGTCCTCGGCGAGGACTATCCGGACGGCGGTCGGTTCGGTTCGCAAGGCAGCTCCACACGGACGAGGGTCGGGCCCCCGGCGGGGCTCGACACGAGCAGTCTGCCGTCGATCACCGCCACCCGGTCGGCGAGGCCGGTCAGCCCGGTGCCGCGGGCCGGGTCGGCGCCGCCCCCGCCGTCGTCGGTGATCTCCAGGGTGAGGACGCCGCCGGCCAGGCGCGCGACCACCGCGGCCCGGTCGGCGCCGCTGTGCTTGGCGGCGTTGGTGAGCGCCTCGGCGGCGGCGAAGTAGGCCGTGCTCTCGACCTGGCGGGGCGGCCGTCCGGGCAGGTCGGCCTCGACGGTGACGGCGAGCGGGGACCGGTCGGCCAGCTCGCCCAGCGCCGCCGCCAGGCCCCGGTCGGTGAGGACGCGGGGATGGATCCCGTGGACGAGTTCCCGCAGCTCGGTCATGAGCAGCTTGGCCTCCGCGTGGGCGTCCGCGACACTGCCGGCCGCCGGGGATCCGGGCGGCAGGTCCACGCGGGCGATCCCGAGTTTCAGGGTGAGCGAGAGCAGCCGCTGCTGGGCTCCGTCGTGCAGGTCGCGTTCGATGCGGCGGCGTTCGGCCTCGAACGCGTCGACCAGCCGCGCCCGGGATTGCGCGACCTCGACGAGTTCCGCCTGGAGCCGCCCGCCGGAGCCGTTGCCCAGCAGCGCCCGGGCGAGCGCGCCCTGCGCCCCGGCGACCAGGGCCAGCAGATACGGGACGGCGGGCAGCAGCACCAGCCCCGCCACCGCGTAGGGCAGCGCGGCCTCCGAGGTCGCGATCCTCACCGGGCCGAGCACCATCGGCCCGTCGCCGCCGAGCAGGATCAGCGGGGCGGTCACGGCACCGAACTCGAAGGCCAGCGCGGACAGCAGCGCCGCGTACAGGACGGGGACGGCGGCGGCCAGCAGCAGGAAGTATCCGAGCGCGCGCCAGGTGACCGGCTCGGTGTAGCGGGTCCGCAGCCACGGCAGGACGCCCCGTTCGGGCGGCCGCCGATGCCCCGGGCCCGCCGGGCGGACGTCCACCATGCGGAGCCGTCGCCGTTCCAGCCCGGTCAGCGGGATGGTCGCCGCCGGCCCGAGCCCGGCGACCAGCAGGAGCCCGAGGACGGCCGGCAGCGCCCGCTCGCCGAGCGCGGCGTCGGAGACGGCGGCCAGGAGCAGCGGCACACCGAGCAGAGCCAGCGGCAGACCCGCCGCGACCACGACGGCGACGGTCGACAGCAGGTAGCCGGCGGCGCGCCAGGGCCAGGCCGTCAGAAGGAACCCGCGGCGTCCCATCGCGGCAAGAAGGGTGGGCGGCGGGTCGTTCGGCACAGCCGTACGCTAGCCGACCCCGCGACGTGCCCGGCCTCCACGAACGCAGGGGTAGTGCTAGGCATACCACCAAGTTGGTGGATCACCGTGATGCGGCCGCCGGTGCCTCGGCGGTGGGATCGGAGCATGAGACGAAAGCTCCCCGCACGAATGGTCGCGCCCCTGGCCGGCGTCACCGCCGCAGCGCTGATCGGCGGGATCGGATACGCCTGGCCCCGGCCCGCCGAGCGCGCGGCAGAGGCAGCGTCCCACCAGACCGCGCCTCACCAGACCGCGGGCTGGTCTCAGAGCTGGGGCGCGGCGATGCAGCGGCCGATCGCCGGCGGCGAGGACGAGGGGCCGAACTGGTCGGTGGAAGGCTTCGGCGACCACTCGCTGAGGCAGGTCGTCCGGCTGAGCGCGGGCGGCGCGAAGGTGCGGATCCGGCTGTCCAACCTGTACGGGACCCGGCCGCTGCGGGTCGCCGCCGCGGCCGTCGCCCGTTCGGCGGGCGGCGCCCAGGCGTGGCCGGGCACCATGGCCGCGCTGACCTTCGACGGGACGCGGTCCGCCACCGTGGCGCCGGGCGCCGAGATCGCCAGCGATCCGGTGCCGCTGGCCACCGCGCCACTGGAGAAGCTGGCGGTGACGCTGCGGTTCACGGGCGCGACGGGGCCCGCGACCTTCCACCGCTTCACCACCCAGCCCGCCTACCGCGCCTCCGGCGACCACCTGTCCGACGAGGGCGGCGGCGCCTACACCGCCTCCACCGACGCGCTGTACTACCTGGCGGGCGTGGAGGTCACCAGCGGGAACGGCAGTGCCAGCGGTAACGGCAGTGCAAGCGGGAACAGCACCGGCGGAGCCCGCACGGGCGAGAACGGCGCGGGCACGGTGGTCGCGTTCGGGGACTCGCTCATCGACGGCGTCGGAGCCGCGCCGGGCGCCGACGCGCGACTGCCGGACGCGCTGGCCGAACGTCTTGCCGCCACCCGCAGCCCACTCAGTGTCGTCAACGCGGGCATCGGCGGAAACCGGCTGCGCTACGACTCGGCGTGCAGCGGAGAGAAGGCCACTGCCCGCTTCGCCCGCGACGTCCTGGACCGTCCCGGCGTGCGGGCGGTGATCGTCCACCTGGGCGCCAACGACATCCGCGTCACTCCCGGCGACCCCTGCCTGCGGCCGGGCGGACCGGCGACCGCCGCGCAGGTCATCGCCGCCCAGCGGCAACTGATCCGCGCCGCCCGCGCCCGCGGCCTCAAGGTCGTCGGGACGACCATCATCCCGTTGAAGGGCGCCCTCTTCCCCGTCTGGACACCCCAGGTCGAGAAGAACCGCGACGCCGTCAACCACTGGATCCGGACCAGCGGCGCCTACGACGCCGTCCTGGACGCCGACCGCATCATGGCCGACCCCGCAGACCCGGACCGTCCCCGGCTCTCGTACGTCTACCAGGACGGGCTGCACCCCAACGACGCGGGCTACCAGGCCCTCGCACGCGGCCTCGACCTACGGACCCTGCGATGACAGACCCGGCAAGGACAGACCCTCCAATGACGGGACCGCCCTTGACGGGACCGCCCTTGACGGGGCCTGCGATGGGAGGCCCCGCGACGAATCGCACCACGACGGGTCCTGCACTCACGGATCCCGCCCGCGTGCATGCCGCCGTCCCGGTCGCACCGGTGCAGATGTACCAGGTGAGCAGGCACTACGGGACGGGGGAAGCACGAGTGCAGGCGCTGACCGACGTCAGCGTGACGTTCCCCGCCGGTTCATGGACCGCCGTGATGGGCCCATCGGGCTCGGGCAAGTCGACCTTGCTGCACTGCGCCGCGGGCCTGGACCGGGTGACCTCCGGGCACGTCCTGCTCGCCGGGCAGGACGTCACCCACGCCACCGACGCGACGCTGACCGCGCTGCGGCGCCGCGCCGTGGGGTTCGTCTTCCAGAACTTCAACCTGATCGGCTCGCTCACCGCCGAGCAGAACGTCGCGCTTCCTCTGAAGCTGGCCGGGGCCCGGCCTTCGCGCAAGGACGTGCGGGCCGCCCTAGCCGACGTCGGTCTGGCCGACCGCGCGCGGCACCGTCCGCGCGAGCTGTCGGGCGGGCAGCAGCAGCGGGTGGCGATCGCCCGCGCCATGGTGACGCGGCCTTCGGTGCTGTTCGCCGACGAACCCACCGGGGCCCTGGACACCGGATCGGCCCGCACGGTCCTGCGGCTGCTGCGCCGCATGGTCGACACCGCCGGGCAGACCGTCGTGATGGTCACCCACGACCCGGTCGCGGCGGCGAGCGCGGACGCGGTCGTGTTCCTGTCCGACGGCCGCGTCGCCGACCGCCTGATCCGTCCGTCCGCCGCCCAGGTCGCCGAGCGGCTCACCCGGTTGGAGGACTGACGCGTGCTGCGCATCTCCGCCAGCACCGTCCGGGACCGCTGGCCGCTGTTCACCGGGGCCCTGCTGACCGTCTCCCTGGGCGTGGCGCTGGTGCAGTCGTCGGTCCTCGTGCTGCTCTCGACGGGCGAGCCGAAGATCCCGCCGGGCACTTCCGGCCGGACGGCCGAGCAGATCCGGGAGGGGTACGTCGGGGCCGCCACGCTGCTGGGCATGGCCACACCGCTGGCGATGTTCCTGGCGGTGTTCATCGTGGGCTCGACGTTCGCGTTCGCCGTGGAGCAGCGGCGCAAGGATCTGGCCCTGCTGCGCATGCTCGGCGGGAGCCGTCCCCAACTGGTGAGGCTGCTGCTGGGCGAGGCGTTCCTGCTAGGGCTCGCCGGCAGCGTCGTCGGGATCTTGCTGGGCGTGCCGGGCACCTGGCTCCAGGCCCGGCTGCTCGTCGGCATCGGGCTGCTGCCCAGTGGCTTCTCCCCGCGCTGGTCCGCCGGAGTCCTCCTGATGTCGCCCGGCGTGGGGATCAGCGTCGCGATCTTCGGCGTGCTGTCGGCCTCCTACCGCGCGGCCCGGGTTCGTCCGCTGGACGCCCTGCGGGGCGCCCCGCGCGCGACCCGCGTGATGACGGTCGGACGCTGGCTGTCGGGGGTGTCCTCCCTCGCGCTGACGATCCTGATGATCTCGGCGGGGCACGGCGCCGACCTGCTCGGCGCCCTGCTGTTCGGGATGGCGGTGTCGATCTTCGGATCGATCGCGCTCAGCGCGCTGAGCCCGCTCGCCGTCCCGCTGGTCGGCCGGGCGCTCGGGACGGTGCTGCGCACCGGCGTGCTCGGCGAGCTGGCACAGGCGAACCTGCGCGACGCGGTACGGCGCAGCGCCTCGACGGCCGCGCCCGTCATCGTCCTGGTCGGCCTGCTGATCGGCCTCACCGGCGCGCTGAACTCGCTGGCCCGCGCCACCGGCGCCGACCTCGAACGGCTCACCGCCGCCGACCTGGTGGTCACCTCGAAGGGGGCCGCCGCCGCCCGAATCCCGCAGGTTCCGGGCGTCGCCGTGGCGTCCCCGCAGAGCCCGGTGGAGATGTCGGTGACGTCCCGGCACCGCATCGAAGGCCGCTCCTACCGGCAGACCCGCTACTCGGGCATCACCGCCGTGGACGCCACCGCCTACCGGCGCACCCACCGCCTCACCCTGCGCTCCGGCTCCCTGGACGCGCTGCACGGCCGCACCATCGCGATCGGCCCCCAACTGGCCACCGAAGGCGTCCGCAACGGCGACGTCACGGCACGGATCGGCTCCCGCAAGCTCAAGCTGCGCATCGTCGCGCGCCTGCCGGAAGTCCTGGAGAACGGCAGCGACAACTTCCTGGTGCCGCGCGAACTCGTCCCCGCCGAGATGCTCGCGGACGCGCCCACGGAGACGCTGGTTCAGGTCGCTCCCGGCGCATCGCCGCAGGCGGTCGCCACCCGGATCCGCGCCGCCGGGCTCGGTGAGGTGCGCACCCTCCGCCAATGGGCCGACGCCAGAGTGGCGGACCAGCAGCGCGGCACCACGGGGATCATGTCCGTCCTGATGGGCATGTCCGGCCTGTACGCCGCCATCGCGGTCATCAACGCCGTCGTGATCGCCGCCGCCGAACGCCGCACCGAGTTCGCCGTCGCCCGCGCCACGGGCCTGACCCGCGCCCAGGTCGTCCGGATGGCCGTCATCGAGTCCGCCGCGGTCACCTTCATCGGCCTGACGCTGGGTTCCCTGGTCGCGGCGGGGGCCCTGGCGGGCTTCTTCCCGAAGATGCAAGGCGTCCGCGTTCTCGCCGTCCCGTGGAGCCTGCTCGGCCTGCTGACCGTCGTCTTCCTGGCCGTCTCGGCCGTGGCCGCCGCCCTGACCACGGTGGCCGCGACGAGACCGTCCCCCACGGCCCTGCTCGCCGCCCGCGACTAGACACCCCCATGCATAAAAAGGGTTTGAGTGAGGCGGCGACCCGTTGCTACCGTCCTGCTCGGCCGTGAAGACGTCGCTAGGAGGTGAGACCCGTGAACCCTGTCACCCATGGGTGCTCCCTCAGCCCGTCACGGTCCGGCGGCTGACGATCGGTGTCGCCAGGAGCGCCTGAAAATCGAGGCACTCCTGAAGGAGACTCCGATGAACCCAAAACCTTTTACATCCGGCCTGAGCGAGCACGCGGTGAAAATCACGCGCGTCGCGGACAGGCAATGGCATGCACTGGACGACGACCTGGTGGTCGGCCGTGGGTATGCGGCCCACCGGCCCGACGGACGCTTGTTCGTCGGCATCGACGCCTGGCACGACACCGCCTTCGACCGGCTCGCCGAGGCGATGCTCCCGGAACTGCCGGCGCCGCTGTACACGGTGGTCGATGAAGCCGACGTCGAAATGACGGACAGGTGGCGGCGGGCCGGTTTCACGATCCGGCGCCGCGAGTGGGAGTACGCCGTCCCGACCGACCCGCGCGTCACAGGGCTCGCCGAAGTCCTGCCGCCTCCGGGCGTGACGATCGTGCCCGCCGGTCAGGCGGACGAGGGCCTGCTGCGAGAAGTGGACCGCGCCATCCGCGACGAGGTCGAGGCGACCGTCGGATGGTGGCGGTCGATGCCCGCGGAGGTGCTTCCCCGTCCCGAAGACGACACCATCGTCGACCCGTCGAAGTACGCGGTGGCCGCGACGCCGGACCGATACCTGGGTCTGATCCGGGTGGTGACGGTGATCCGGCCGCACATCGGCCTGATCGCGGTCCGCGCCGCTGAGCAGCGCCGCGGCATCGCCCAGGCGCTGCTGGCCCACGCACTGGAGAGACTGCACCACTCCGGGTTCACCGAGGCCTGGACCGAAGTCCACGAGTCCAACCAGGCCGCCTCGGCACTTTTCGAAGGCATCGGGGCCCGGTCGGTGTCCAGCAACCTGGAGCTGGTCCGATGACGAGGAACAAGCACGGCCTCGAACTCGAAGGCAAGGTCGTCGAGTGCCTGCGCAGCGCCATGTTCACCGTGGAGTTCGAGGGCGGACACCGGGTGCTCGCGCACATCAGCGGCAAGATGCGGCAGAACTTCATCAAGATCTACCTGGAGGACCGGGTCCTGGTGGAGCTCTCCCCATACGACCTGACCCGCGGCCGAATCGTCTTCCGCTACCGCAACTAGCGCCGGGCGCATTCCGCGATAGCTGATCCGGGGCCCCGGTCACGGCGTTCTCACGTGGCCGGGGCTCCGATGATCTCCAGCACCACCCCACCAGGCCGCGATCGCCCGGGTCGTGACCGATCGGGGGAAGGCAGCGGCTCTCGCGCCGCCCTCCCCCGCCGTCTCAGGCGGACTCGGTGGGGAGGTCGGCCTCCACCCAGTCCTGGATCCCCTCGCGGTACTTGCGGACGTTGGTGTAGCCGAGGGCAGTGAGCCGGTCGGCGACCTGGCCGCTGTTGCCGCACGCCGGGTTCGAGCAGTACGTGACGATCGCGGCGTCGCGGTCGGGGAGCAGGCCCGGCGCCCGGGCGTCGACGTCGGCCGGGACCAGCTCGACGGCGCCGGGAAGATGCTGCTCGGCGTAGTACTCCCCGCCCAGTGTGTCGAGGACGGTCACCGAGCCCGTCTCGATCGCCGCCTTCAGCTCGTCACGGGTGATGAGTGCGGTCATGTCACTGCCTTCCAATCAAATAGGACCACGGTCCGCTTTCATTGGAGATGATACGGACCACAGTCCGATTAGGCAATGACGCGCCGGCTCGGGCGTCCCACCACTGCCCACGTCGAGCCCGCCCGTCCGGCGAGGCGGGGGGGGAAGCGCGGCCGCACCCCAGGGGGTCGGGTGCGTCCACTCGCCGGACGGGCGGGGGCCCTAGAGGGCCAGCCGCGCCCAGACGACCTTGCCGCGACCGCCGCTGATCAGCCGGTATCCGCAGCCGCCGGTCGCCAAGAGCCGCACCATCATCAGGCCCCGTCCACCCTCGGCCTCGGCATCGGCCTCCGGCACGACGGGCGGCGCAGGGGACGGGTCCCACACCCGGAACTCGACGGCACCGTCCACGAGCGCGACCCAGGCCTGGATCTCATGCCCCTCGACGGCGTGCACCACGGCGTTCGTCGCCAGCTCCGACATGATCGTCCGCCCGGCATGGTCGAGCCGCCCCAGCCCCCACGCCTCACACGCCTGCGTCACGAGCGACCGCGTCAGATACACGCTCTCCGGATAAGCCCGCCACCGAAGCGCGAACTCGTTAGGCGCCTTTGACGGACGCTTGTCCCGCTTGTCCTGAATGCCATTCTTCTCAGGCCACCTTTCTCCCTGAACCCTGTCCTCACCTTTCCGCCGCCGGTTAAGCTTGTCGCGTTTCGTTCAGTGATCCCTAAGTGAAGGATCTTGAATGGCACGATTAGATCGCCTTGACCCCGACCACAACCTGTGGCACTGGCTGTCCGTTGACCTGCGAGTTTGGCGCGAAGAACGCAACCTTTCCCAGGTGGACGTAGCTCAGATCTGCGGCGTCGATAATTCCACAGTTTCAAACTGGGAATCGGGCAGCGCGAAAATCCCCCAACGACACACCGAAACTCTTGACCGGGTTTGGCGCACTCGCGGTCATTTCACCCGACTTCGAGGACTTGCCGACAGCAGCCACGACCCCAACTGGTTCCAGCAGTTCGCCGCCTACGAGCGGCGAGCTTCAACCATCAGCCCATACTCAGCGCTGGTAGTCCATGGTCTCCTGCAGACTCCGGACTACATGCGCGCATTGATCGTCGGTGGCCAGAACATCGAGGACGTGGATGCCGCAGTCGAGGAGCGAATGGCGAGGCAGGAAGTCCTCTCAGGTCAGGATCCACCGAACCTCTGGATACTGATCAAAGAGTCGGTCCTATGGGACGTCATCGGCTCCACGGAGATCATGAGAGCGCAACTCGCACACCTGATCGAGGTGAGCCAACGCCGTAACGTCGTTGTTCGTGCCGTGCCGCGCAGCGTAGGAGCCCACCCGGGAGTTGATGGATCGTTCACTCTCCTCGAAGTAGATCGGAGAGGGGTGGCCTGGTCGGCGGCGGTCGGCGGCGGGCGTCTGGTCACGGACCCTGCCAAGGTCCATGACTACCGGGTACGGTATGACCGAATTGGCGCTGATGCCCTGTCCCGAGATTCCACGCGGATTCTCATAGCCAAGGTCATGGAGGCACTGTGATGAGCAAGCCAATTTGGCGCAAATCCCTGCGGAGTGGCACAGGCGGCGCTGGCGGCGAAGAATGCGTCGAGGTGGCCGCTCTCGCAGAGGGACGCGGCATCAGGGACAGCAAGGCACCCGACACCGGCCACCTCACCCTGACCCTCACGAGCTTCACCCAACTCATCACCCGCGCGAAGCGCGGAGACCTAGACCTCTAACCCTCCCGACAACGCGGACGGCCTCCGCCTTCGACCGTCGTTCGGAATCGGCCGCTCGAAGGCGAGGCTCGCCCAGCGCCGACCACCTTAAGCAAGCCGGAACGGCGAAACGGCGACCCATCAGGATTCGAAGCGGATGTCGCGAGTGGCGGCGTCGGCGGCGGCGAAGGCCAAGAGCCGTTCACCCTCATCGGCCAGCGCATCCTTGTGTCGCGACGCGAGCTGCTCATAGGGCCGGACGAGCAGCGTCGCGGTGTCCCGTTCACGTTCCAGTTGCCAGTCACCGGCGGTGAACCCGTCCAGGAGCACTATGCCGGGCAGTGGACGGCGCGTGGCGTAGTTCTGCGCGCGGAAGGCGTCGGTGATGACGCGGCCGCGGTCGGCGTGCGACAGCAGCAGATTGTCGAAGTCGTACAGAAGACGCGGCGGCGCGGGGGTGTCGGGATCGGGCCGGGGAGCGTCGGGGACGTCGAACAGTTCACGCCCGTCGTCGTCGGTGAAGACGGCCAGGCGGGGACGCAGCCGGTTCACCACCTCCCGCAACCGCGTCAGCCCTGACCACTTCTGCACGTCCTTCACGGACGCCGGGCCGAACGCCGCCAGGTAACGCAGGACCATCTCCTCAAGGGACGCGTCGGCCGCCAAAGATCGGCCCAGCCACACCTCGGCAGTCGTGTGCGCGATGGGCCCGCTTCGCCCCCACACACCCCGGGGCGGCACCTGCACCAACGCCATCCTGTTGCGGGCCGCGTACGCGAGCGACGCCGGGGGCCGGTCGCCCCATCCCGCCGCCCGGCCGTGTTCGGCCAGCAGCGCGCCGAGTTCCTTGCTCGTACGCGGCTTCTCCTTAACCAACGGCCGGGCGGCGGCGACCAACTCGTCCATGTCCAAGCCCTGGACGGGTTCGCCGTGGGTGTGGTTGGAGAACAGGTCGCGGTCCAGGACGGGCTGGGTCAGCGGGCGCAGCCACAGGCAGTCGCGCGCACTCACCAAGTGGATCGTCGAACGCATCAACGCGATGCGCACCAGTTGCCGGTCGAGGAGCAACTGCCCGATCTGCTCCGGGCGCACGTCCTCCAGCCGTACGCCCAGGCCCACGTACCACGAGTGCGGCGTCTGCGCCTGCAGACCCACCAGATGCTCTACCGCCTCCACCACGGGCAGTGTCGAACGGGCCAGCAGCAGTTGCCGGTCGAGCGTGGCGCGGTTGAGCGCGCGGCGAGTGAGCATCGGTGTCACACAGGTCAGAGTAGGGGCGGAAGAACTCGTTGCTCCGCGACAAGCAGCCCTGCCAACCCTCACGCAAACCCGCCGCCCATCTCCGACGCCATCGCCGACACCCTTATGGGAGCAGAAGCATGAGCGCCCCGCCCGACGCCTGGCGAAGCCACGCACAAGCCCTGACCGTCCTACTCAGAGCGCCTTGCCCATGGCCCGCGCCGGGGTCGCTGTAGATATAGGTCTCGGCCGCCGCACCGTCCACCACCAGAAGCGGCTCATGGCGCAGCAGGAAACCGAAGTTCCGCGAACGCCGTGCCAACTCCCCGAACGAGTCGACCATGTCTCATCACCCCGCACCCCGAGCATTGCGACGAACGTTGCGGGATATCTGCTTCGCCCCCATTCTTCCCGGCGGTGGGGTGACGCGCGAGTATGCCACTCGGCTAGCAGACGACGGGACTCTTGGGCATACACCCATAGCTTCCGGGCTTTTTGGGCGTTCGGGAGTATTCAACTGCACTACACACGCGGCAGTCGGCCTTACGATGCCTGAGGAGTCGGGAGGGAATCTTGGAGATCGGCGCAGTCGACAGCCTGGCGACGAACGTGGTCATCCCCGGATCGGCCCAGGAGCCGATCGAGGTCTACATCGATCACGTCGCCCTGCGTATGGCCATCGTGGAGCGCGCTGGGGCCAGAACCATCGGCTCCGACTGGGACGTGGCCGGCGTCTACGCACTCCTCGACCCCACCGCCTCCGACGGCACCTGGGGCGTCTACGTGGGCAAGGCCCCTGCGGGCATCAGATCTCGCCTGTCGACCCACCTCAGCCAAAAAGACCACTGGTCGCGCGCCGTCCTCGTCCGCAGGGACACCAGGTACGGCTTCCACTCGGCCCAAGTCGGATGGCTGGAAGGACGCCTGTACGACCTCCTCGACGCCGCCTCGAACGCCCGCCTCCACAACATTCGCCGTCCGGTAGACGAGACACTCCCGCCACACGATCGCCAGATGCTCGAATCCTGTGTCACGCCGTTCGTCCGCGTGCTGCGCCTCCTCGGTCATGACGCCTCGGTGCCCAGCGCGAAGCTCGAACCGACTCTCCCGCCGCCGCGCGTATCGAGCGGTAGCGATAAGAGACTCAGGCGAAAGATCCATGGCACAGTGCGAGACCTCCTTGCCGCCGGCCTGCTCGAAGCACAAGCGAAGATCGTCTCCACCAGCCCCGCTCGTCCAGCAGAGGCCACGGTCTTGCCTGACGGCCGCATCGAGTACGACGGGCGCCTCTTCGCCAGCCCCTCGGGCGCGGCGGACTACGTCACCAAGGGTTCCGAAAACGGATGGACTTTCTGGGCGGTGGATACCGACATCGGCAGAGTCACGCTCGACTCCCTCCGAAAGCGTCTTGTCCCGCCATCCCCAGGCTGATTCCCAGAGGGTGAAGCTCGGCAGGGTCGGAACGCGCGCAAGGTCGGGCGCTTCCTGGCCTTCGTCGGTCTCGCCGAAAGGTCCGGCATCTGAGGCAGCAAGGCACCCCACGCCGGGAGCCCCCTCTCCCACGAGCATCGCGCCCAACTCTTCATCCGCGTGAACGCGCAGGCTATGCCCGGTGGTGACGATCGGGGCTCGTGCGGACGGCCGCAAGGACCCCTTTGCCCTGGCTCAGGTGATTCTGGCTGCCAGCACAGCCCGGCCAAGCCGGACAGCAGCACCGGGCGGACCTTGAACTCCAGCATGTGAGTGGGCCACTGATCAACTGGCGTCAGTCTAGATCTCCGGCACCAGTCGATGCCTTGACGGCGCACCTTGCCAGATTTCCACGCAAGTTCTATGCGGCGCCTTTGAGGGTCGTGGACACGCCACCTCCTCGCGGCACAGCTGTTGGCGGGTCACCTGCTCGCGTTTCGACCACATGCGACTCGACTATCTGCGGGTCACCTGCAGGCGGGCCACCTGCAGGCGAGACGACCGTCCGCGGGTCACCTGCTCGCGGGTCGGCCGCAGGTGGACCGATCGTCCGAGGATCACCTGCTGGCGACTCGATCACCCGCGGGTCACCTGCTCGCGGGACGACTGCTCGCCGGTCACCTGTTGGCGGGTCGGATGCGGGTGGGGCGGTCGTCGGTGGGGCGGTCGTCGGTGGGGCGGTCGTCAAGGAGTCGCCCATTGGTGAGTTGGCTGTTCCTGGGCCAGCCGCCTTTGTGCCAGCGGTTCGTGGATCGACGGTTCGTGAATCGACTGTTTGCGGGCTGGCTGTTGGTGGGTCGGTCGTTCGTGTGTGGGGTGGTGGGAGGAGGCGGTAGGTGAAACGGCCGGTGATGTCTCGGGTGGAGTGGATTTGGTGCGGATTGGCGTGTTTGTAGCGGTTGTGCCATCCGCAGCACAGGGCGAGTTGGTCGATGTCGGTGGGGCTGTTGCCCAGGGCCCATCCGTTGACGTGGTCGACTTCGCACAGTGTCCCGGGGACCTCGCAGCCTTGTACCGCGCAGGTCGAGTAGAGGGTTTCCAGGACTTGACGTTGGGCGGCGGTGGCGAAGCGGACCTTGTGGCCCAGGTAGAGGGGGGTGTGGCCGCCTGCGAGCAGGAGGGGTGACACTCCGGCCGAGAGGGCGATGCGGCGGGCTTGTGGTGCGGGGATGGGGGTGCCGTCGGTGAGGCGGGCGGGGGTGTGGCTGCCGGTGAGGGTGTCCAGGTCGCAGATGAGGGTGACCTTGGTGGCCTTGTGCCCGCCCGACAGAACAGCGGTCAGTGCGGCGGCGGTCCGCTCGGGCAGGTCGCGAGGGTCGTCGAGCCCGGCGGCCAGTCCAGCCGGTCCGGTCGGTCCGGTCGGCCCAGCCGGTCCGGTCGGTTTGGCGAGGGGGGCCAGGGTGCCGTCCCAGATGGCGGTGTCTTCGGGGTTGAGCCAGCCGTTGATGTAGCGGCCGCCATCCAGGGAGCGGGTGGTGGTGATCCAGGACCGCTCATACCCGCGCTGCGCGTCCTGGGGAGCCTGGTCGTGTCCGTCGCGTTCGGTGATGACCTCGCGGATGCGGCGACCGAACGCGGCGACCTTGCCGGGCGAGAAGCCCTGACCGACCATGTCCAGCAGCAGGATCTCGGCCTTGGCGCAGTCGTCATCGTCGAGACGGGCGACAGCGTCGGCGACGGTGGTGGCGTAGCCGTAGGACAACTCGCCTCTGGCCAGCAGCTCGGTGACCGCGGGCAGCCGGTGGAGGTGCCGGGCCAGGGTGATGCGTTCTTTGGCGCGCTGATCGCGCATGCCCAGCCGCGACCTCAGCCACGCCTGCGCGGAAGGGAAGCCCCAGCGGCGCATCTCACCGCTCTCGTCGACCCGGGCGATGAACCCGACCAGCGCACTCTCCTGGACGTCGGAGGCAGCCGCTAACGTCTCGGCCAACTCCATGCACTCCGCGGCAGACTCCGGAGCGGTGCGTGCGGCCAGTTCGGAGGCGATCGCGGCGAGGGCGTTCACCAGTTCCGTGGTGGACGCCTCACCTAGATCCATATCCGTGACCGAACACATACACAGAGTTTATCGAACTGGCGGTCGAGCACCTGCCGATACCAAGCCTGATTACTGTCACCACCGCGATAGTCGGAGTCCGATGGGACTGAAATCCGATTCGCGCCCTCGGCGCCTCGCGTTTGCCGGCCGGCGGGCCGATCATTAGTCGGCTCCCGCAGCCTCCTTCCAGCAGCCCCGGACGTAGCAATGTCTGACGACATGGATGTGATGTATGAACCTTCTGTCCGAGGACGACTTCACCATCAGGCTCACGCGCGATCAGGCGTTGGTGCTCTCCGTCTGGCTCGACCGGATGGAGGCCAATGAGCAGTTCGACAGGCTGGTGAACGAAGACCGAGCAGTGTGGTCGCCGACCCTCCAGATCTCTGGAACGTTGGACAAGTCGCTGGGAGAGATCTTCATGCCTGACTACACCGCTCGTCTGGAAGCGGCCCGAGAACGGCTCAAGGACTCCCTCGGCGACCTTGGGCGTCCACCGGCGGACCTTTAGACCTCGCGGGGCGAGATAGCCATGACACCCTGCCCCTGCCCCTGCCCCTGCCTCTGCCCGCGCGCAAACCAGGAGATAGGGAGATATAGCGCGATCAGGCCGGGGACGCACTGTGCCATCGGTTTTGCTGGGAGCTGCGACGCCCCGCGTCACCTGGCGGTCGGTAGTCGGTGTAGTGCCTGCTACGTTGCCGTTTCATGACAACGTGCATGCTGGCGCGGGCGTTCGTGAACGCTGAAGGGGCTCACGGAAATCCCGCGTTGGTCGTGGTCGAGCCGGAGGGCGCGACGGCGACGTCCCAGCAGCGTCAGGACCTCGCGGACGATCTCGCGGTTCCCGCCACCGTGTTCGTCCACGACGCCGCCGAGGGCCGGGTGAGCATCCACAGCAACTATGGGTTGCCCATTCGCTTCGGCGGTCATCCCTCGCTCGCCGCGGTCGAGGTCCTGCACCACCTCGGCTTCCATGTCACCGCCATCACCCCTGAAGCAGGCGGCGTCTCATGCCGCCGCGATTCCGATGGCACCGTCTGGCTGACCGCTCCGGCGTCCTGGTCCAAGCCCTGGCGGCACTACCAGATGGAGGACGCCGAGGAGATCGACGCGCTGACCGGGCTGCCCGCCGGGGAGGACTTCACCCAGGTCTGGGCCTGGATGGACGAACCCGCGGGCCGGATCCGCGCCCGGCTTTGGGCGCCGCGCATCGGCAAGGGCGAGGACGAGGCGTGCGGCAGCGCCTCCATGCTGCTGACCCTGAAGCTGGCTCGCCCGCTCGAAGTCCTGCACGGCCGCCACCACTCGCTCATCCTCACCCGGCCTGTGGACGAAGAACTCGTCGAGCTCGGAGGACGCTGCGTCCTCGACCCGCCGTCCGCCGAGGTCCAGGCCAAGGTTGACGCCTTCTATGGCCGGACGGCCTGACCGCAGCAGCGCCGCAGCATCAGGGCGCCGTTTCTGGTTCTCATCGATGAGGTCGACGATTCCTTCGTGCCGGTATGCGAAAAGCGCCGGCCCGTTGGACGGGCCGGCGCTCCTCGGCGTTGGGGTGGGGGTGTGTCAGATGCGGGTCATGGTGGACTGGTATCCGCCGCCGCCCGGGTAGACCCACTCGCCGGCGAGGGAATCGCCGTCGGCGCTGAAGGTGCCCTTGAAGTAGGCGGGGCTGCCCTTCGCGCCGCCCCAGATGGTCAGCTGGTCGCCGGTCAGCTCGTAGACGTAGTCGAAGGTGTTTCCGAACGAGTCGTAGTACCGCGACATCACGTCCTCCCCGGCGGGCTCACCGAACGGGCGGAGGTTGCCGATCACCTCGATGCCGGTGACGGGCTCGCCGAACTGGGTGAGGTCGACGTGCTGGAGCAGGAAGTAGCGGCCGGGCATCCACTCGTAGCGCACGGTCCCTTCGGCTCCGCCGGTGACCTTCCAGGTGCCGACCAGGCGGTCGAGGGCCTTCACCTCGGCGCTCGGCGGCTCGGTCTCGTCCATGGGGGTTTCGTCCATGGGGGTTTCGTTCGGGGCGGTCTCGGACATCGCGTCCTCCTCTGTAGTGGATGTTCGCCGGTACCTCGGAGCGGCTTGACCCGTTCCGACATGACATCGGTGTGACGTAGGTCACCTGTCGACGGTGTCGAGATTCCGGACGTGGTCCCGAGGTAGCGGCGAGACCCATCGATGAGGAGGAATCCAATGGTCACCGCCACCGCCCCTTCGGCCCACGCCGCCCGCCGCACGTCCCGCGCGCTGATGGCCGGCGCGCTCGCCGGCCCGCTGTTCTTCGGCTCGGCCGTCACCCAGATGGTCCTGCGGGACGGCTTCGACATCACACGGCACCCGATCAGCCAGCTCGCCACCGGTGATCTCGGCTGGATCCAGATCGTCACGTTCGTGCTCGCGGGACTGGGCGGCGTCGCGCTGGCCGTCGGCCTCAAGCGCACGATCACCGAGGGGATCGGCCGGCGAGCCGTGCCGGTCCTCGTCGCGATCTTCGGGGTCGGGCTGGTCGCCGCCGGGCTGCTGCCGATGGATCCGGAGAAGGGCTTCCCGGTCGGCACCCCGGAGGGGCCCGTCGACCAGATGTCCTGGCACGGCGTCGGGCATTCGGTCGCGGCCGCCGTCGCCTTCACCGCCCTGGCCATCGCCGCCGTCGTGATGACCGTCCGGTGCGTGCGGCGGCGGGCCGTGTGGCCGGCCGTGCTGCACGGCGCCGTCGCGCTCGTGCTGCTGGTGCCCATGTCACCGGATCACATGAGCCTGCAGATCGCCCTGAACGGCCTGGTCGCCTTCACCTGGACGACCGTCGTCGCGCTGTTTCTGCGGCGCCGGGACATGCACCAGGGCTGACCTGGCTATACACCTGTGACCCGGCCCGCGCATTCTGGAACCAAGGGGAGAATCGTCATGAAGTACCTGCTGCTCAGCTACACCCCGGCCGCCGCGTGGGACGCCGCGACGGCCGACACTCCGTCGGAGGAGGCGCTCGCGGCGTTCGCCGAGTACCAGAAGTTCGAGCGGGAGCTGACCGAGACCGGCGAGTTCGTCACCACCGAAGGCCTCGGGCATCCGGTGGTCAGCGTCACGGTCCGCAGGGCGCCGGACGGCGTGGTCGCGACCGACGGGCCGTTCGCCGAGCTCAAGGAGGTCCTGGCCAGCTTCGCCGTGATCGACGTCGCCGGCCGGGAGCGCGCCGTGGAGATCGCCTCGCGGATCGTCGAGGTGCTCGGGGAGCCGATCGAGATCCGGCCGATCATGGGGGAGGAGTTCACGGGGTGAACGGCGACGTCGAACGTCTGCTGCGCACGGAGGCGCCGCAGGTGCTCGGCGCCCTGGTGCGGCGCTTCGGCCGCTTCGACATCGCCGAGGACGCCGTCCAGGAGGCACTGCTGGCCGCCAGCGGGGACTGGCCCGTCCACGGCGTGCCGAGCGACCCGCGCAGCTGGCTGATCAGGATCGGCTACCGGCGGATGGTCGATCTGCTCCGCTCCGACCAGGCCCGGCGCCGGCGCGAGCACGAGGCCGGGATGTCCGAGTCGGCCCTGCGGGAACCGGCCCGCCAGGCCGGTCCCCCGCAGGAGGTCGACGACAGCCTCACCCTGCTGATGCTGTGCTGCCACCCCGCGCTGAGCACCACGTCCCAGGTCGCGCTCACGCTGCGCGCGGTCGGCGGCCTGACCACCGCCGAGATCGCGCACGCGCACGGCACGACCGAGGCCACCATGGGGACGCGGATCAGCCGCGCCAAGCAGCGGCTGGCCGGCGCCGGTGCCCGCTTCACTCCCCCGACCGACGCCGACCGGGACACCCGGATGGCCGCCGTGATGCGGGTGCTCTACCTGATCTTCAACGAGGGCTACACGGCCACGGCGGGCCGGGAACTCGCCCGCGTCGACCTGACCAGCGAGGCGATCCGGCTGACCCGCATGCTCCACGCCTCGCTCCCCGGCGACGCCGAGGCGACGGGACTGCTGGCGCTGATGCTGCTCACCGATTCCCGCCGCCACGCGCGCGCCGGCGCCGACCACGAACTGGTGCCGCTGGACGAGCAGGACCGCACACGCTGGGACCCCGACCTGATCCGCGAGGGCACCGAGCTGATCGACAGCGTCTGGAATCGCGGCGCGGCGGGCCCCTACCGGCTCCAGGCCGCCATCGCCGCCGTGCACGCGGCGGCCGCGTCGCCGGAGGAGACCGACTGGCCGCAGATTGCGATGCTGTACCTCTGGCTCGAACGCCTCACCCCGACCGCGCCGATCCGGCTCAGCCGCGTGGTGGCGGTCGCCCAAGCGTACGGACCGGTCCGGGGACTGGCCCTCCTGGACGACCTCAACGGCCGGCACCACCTGGACCGGGACCCCCTCACCCGGCAGCGCGAACTCGCCGTCCGAGCCCATCTTCTGCAGATGACCGGCGAGCACGCGTCCGCCGCCGGCCTGTACCGCCGGGCGGCCGCGCTGACCGACAACCAGGTCGAGCAGCGCTACCTCCTCACCAAAGCCGACCGCCTCGCCTGACCTCAAGGTGACGGCGCGGCCGGGGTTCGGGAGCGACGAACTCGCGTGCCTTGGATATCGAGATATCGTGGTTTGTCGGTTTGACGGGACGAAGGGGATCGGCTGATGGGCGCTGCGGCGGAGTTGGGGTCGGAGGAACTGATCGAGGTGTTCAAGGCCCTCGGCAACCCCGCCCGTCTGCAGATCATGCAGTGGCTGAAGGACCCCGAGCGGCACTTCGGCGAGTGGGAGCCGATCGCGGATCGCCGGGAGGTCGGCGTGTGCGTCACGCACATCCAGGCCAAAGCGGGGCTCGCCCAGTCGACCGTCTCCAGCTACATGAGCACGCTCGAACGGGCAGGGCTCGTGCACCCCACCCGGGTGGGCAAGTGGACCCACTACCGGCGGGACGAGGAGCGGCTGGCGCGACTGGCGGAGGCGTTCGCCGTCACCATCTGATTGACGAATCGCGATATGTCGATATGATTTTCCCATGTCGACCTCGGACGCTGCTCCCGTCGCCCTGATCGTCCACGCTCACCCCGAGCCCCACTCGTTCAACACCGCCCAGATGACCACCGCGGCCCAGGCCCTGCGCGACGCCGGTTACCGCGTCGACGTCCTCGACCTCTACTCCGACGCCTGGGCGCCGACCCTCGCCCGCGACGACTTCGCATCGGCGGAGGGCTACTTCAAGCCGCAGGCCGAGCAGATGCGCGCGGTCAAGGACGGGACGCTCGACGCGACCGTCCAGGCCCACCTTGACCGGCTGCTGGACGCCGACCTGCTGGTGCTGTCGTTCCCGCTCTGGTGGTTCTCGCTGCCCGCCATCCTCAAGGGATGGGTGGACCGGGTCTTCGCCATGGGCGCGGTCTTCGGAGGGGACTACGGCCTCTTCGGCGAAGCGGCGCTCGCAGGAAAACGAGCGATGCTGTTGTTCACGACCGGCGGCCCTAGCGAGATGTTCCAGCCTGGCATCTTCGGCTCCATGGACGACTTCCTCTTCCACATCCATCGCGGAATGCTGGAATTCGTCGGCTACCAGGTGCTCGACCCCGTCATCACGTATGGACCGGCCCACATGGCCGACCAGGAACGAGCAGCGGCGCTGGAGATGGTCAATGAGTCCATCACGCGCATCGCAGCAGGTCCTAGGCCACGCGACGCCTCATTGGTGTGAGTCGGCCTCTTCGGTGAATTGCAGGACGCGCTCGTTCACGCGGTCGGCGCATTGGCCCGAGATGGCGTGCGTTGCGTCCGGCCACAGCTCTGCCCGGACGTGAGGAATCAGCCGTTGGGCTCGGTCGCGGGCGGTGGTGGGTTCGTGGATGACGCTGCGGCCGGCGACGATGGCGAGGATCGGCATGCTCAGTGAGCGAAGTTGGGCGTCCTCGAACAGCGTCGGTTGCGGCGTCGCCTTGCGGTATCCGCGCATCGCGGCGTCGATGACGCGGCCGACCGGGTCCGCGAGCGGGTCTGCGCCCTGGCCGTCGATGTAGCGCAGGAAGTGGGGCGTCGCCCGCCGTGACAAGCCCGGGATCAGGGTGGGGATCGTGCGCAGGATCAGGCCGAGCGGCATGCGGGCAAGCGTGTTGATGGGGTCGAGCAAGGTCGCCGAGGCCACCCTCTCAGGACGGCGAACGGCCAGGTTGCAGGCCGTCCAGCCACCCATCGACACACCGGCCAGGTGAGCGCGGGCCAGGCCGAGGCCCTCCAGTGTCTGGTCCAGCCATGCGGCCTGGTCGTCTGCGCTGCGGATGGGGGCCGTCTGGGTGCTGGCGCCCGGTTCGCCCAGAAGGTCGATGGAGAGGACGGTGCGCCGCCGCGCGAGCGGCTCGATGTTGGGCTCCCAGGAGACCGTCGTCCCGTTGGCGCCGTGCAGGAGCACGAGCGGCAAGCCGGGGGCGGAACCGAACCGGTACGCGCGGACCTCACCGAACGCCGTGCGCACGTCGTGGGTCTCGACCGGGGACGGTAGGAGCCGCATGCCCTCCGCGTAGGTGGTTCGAAAGCGTCGCTCCGCGTCCGGAGACTTGAACCGGCCGATCCGGTCTGGCATGGCGCACCCCCTCGTTGGCAATATGATCGTATTGCAAAAAGGAGGCGCGCATGCCAAGGCGGGTTGACCACGACCGGCGGCGGGCGGAGTTCGCCGAGGCCGTGTGGCGGATCGCGGCGGAAGCAGGGCCGGCGGCCGTGACGATGAGCGCGGTCGCCGCCGAGGCCGGGACGTCCGTCGGCCGGATCCAGCACTACTTCCCGGGCAAGGACGATCTCCTCGCCGCGGCCGCCGCAGCACTTCGCGATCGGATCGACCGGCACGTCCAGGACGCAGTCGGACGCGTTCCCGATCCCACGAACGCGACGGCCACGCTCCACGCGCTGCTCATGGCCCTCCTTCCGGTGGACGAGGAGCGCCGCGCGACCGCACTGGTCGGTGCCGCCTTCTTCCACCACACCCTGCGCCACACGGAGTCGTCCGCCCGCCACCGCCAAGGCCACGAGCTGATCGTGTCCGCCGTGGCGGACACGATCCGGGGGGCGTCGCTGTCCGGCGACGATGCCGAGCGCGAAGCCCGGCTCCTCGTCGCGCTCGTCCAGGGGCTCGCCACCCAGCTCCTGTTGGGACACATCACCGCCGAGGAGGCCGACGCGCTCGTCCGGCACCAACTCGGCCGCCTCCAGACGACCGGCGCGCCGTCGGCCCGTGGTGACCACCCGCCCGCTTGAGCATGTCCTACTTTTTCCTGTAATCGCTTTTTCCTGTAATCGACGGGAGGGCGGCGGGGTCTCTTCTGACGTGGCCGAGCGGTTCGGTCCGGTGGCGCGAAGGGATGCGGATGGACGGCGGCGAGGAGCGGCTGGTCGCGGCGGCGCAGGCGGGGGACGCGGCGGCGAGGGAACGGCTGGTGTCGGGCTGCCTGCCCCTGGTGTACAACGTCGTCGGCCGGGCGCTGGACGGCCACGCGGACGTGGACGACGTCGTCCAGGACACCATGCTGCGGATGCTGAACGGCCTCGGCGGCCTGCGCGACCCGTCGCGGTTCCGGTCCTGGCTCGTGGCGATCGCGATGAACCAGGTGCGGCGGCGCTGGTCGGCGAACCGGAGACGTCCCGCCGTCGGCCTGGACGCGGCGCACGAGCTCCCCGATCCGGGCGGCGACTTCGTCGAGATCACCATCGTCCGGCTCGGGCTGTCCGGACAGCGCAAGGAGATCGCCGAGGCCACCCGGTGGCTGGACCCGGCCGACCGTGACCTGCTCTCGCTGTGGTGGTTAGAGGTTTCGGGCGAGCTGACCCGCGCCGAGCTCGCCGCCGCCCTGGACGTGAAGCGGCGGCACGCGGCCGTGCGTGTGAACCGGATGAAGGAGCAGCTGGAGACGGGCCGGCTGGTGGTCCGCGCGCTCGCGGCGACGCCGCCGTGCCCGGGACTCGCCGAGCTCACGTCCTCGTGGAATGGACGGCCCACGCCGGTGTGGCGCAAGCGGATCGCGCGGCACGCGCGCGGTTGCGACGTCTGCCGCGCGCACCGGCACAGGCTCGCCCCGGCCGAGGTGCTGCTCGCGGGCATGGTCCTCGTCCCGCCCCCGGCCCATCTTTCGGCGGCCGAACTGGCGGGGTTCAAGCTGTCGGGCGCGGACGTCGCCCTGCACGCGTCGCACGGCGCCCGCAATGCGGTGATCGCCGGGACGGCCACGGTCGCGGCGGTCGCCGTGGCCGTCTGGTTCTTCGCCATGCCCGGTGACGAGCAGCGTCCGTCCGCCGCTCCCCCGAGGACGCCCGTCGCCACCCCGAGCGCGGCACCGGTCTCCCCCGATCCGTCGCCCACACCGTCCAGGACCCGCCGTTCGCCCAAGCCGCGCAAGACGTCCAAGCCGCCGCTCAGCCCGGGACGGCAGGTCATCCGGCTCGCCAACATCCAGCGAGCGCGGCACGGCTGCCGCCCCCTACGCGAGAATCCGATGCTGACGAGGGCGGCCCAGAAGCACTCCGCCGACATGGCCGCCCGCCGCGTGCTCTCCCACGACGGCGCGAGCGGGCAGGACCCGGGCGCCCGCATCACCGCCGCCGGATACCGGTGGCGGGCCTGGGCGGAGAACATCCAGCGGGGCGCCGCCACGCCGTCCTCGGCGGTGTCGAGCTGGATGACGAGCACCTACCACCGCGCCAACATCCTGAACTGCGATTACACCGAGATCGGCGTGGGCATCGTGTCCGGCGCCGGTGGCCCCTGGTGGACGCAGGACTTCGCCTCGCCGCAGTGAGGAGTGCGCGCCGGGGCCGCCTGTGACGGCCCCGGCGCGCACGCCCGCGCACCTCAGCGGGTGCCGAAGTTCTGCGTCCAGTACGGCGTCCCGGACTTGAGCGTGACGCCCACGCCGATGTTCTTGAACCGGCAGTTCAGGATGTTGGCCCGGTGCCCGGAGCTGTTCATCCACGCGGACATGACGGCGGCGGGCGTCCGCTGCCCGTAGGCGATGTTCTCGCCGTAGGTGGACCAGCGGTAGCCGGCGGCGGTGATCCGGTCGCCGGGGTTCTTGCCGCTGGGGTTGGTGTGGTCGAAGAAGTTGCGGGCGACCATGTCGTCGGAGTGGCCTTGCGCGGCGGCCTGGAGTTGGGAGTCGACCGTCAGGGCCCCGCAGCCGTTCTTGGCGCGCTCGGCGTTGGTCAGGGAGACGACCTGCTGGGCGAGCGTGCCACCGCCGGGCGTCGTGGAACGGGGCACCGGTGTGGTCGTCCGCCTCTTCTTCGGCGGACGCTTCGTTGTGCGCTTCACGGGCTTCTTCGCGACGGTCGAGCGCTCGGTGTTCTTGGACGCCTTGGGCTTGCCGTTCGGCACGCTCGTCTTAGAGGGGGTCGCCAAGGCGGGGGACGACGGGGCGGGCGCGGGTGCCGCGCGGTCGGCGACCGGAGTGGAATCGGCCGGCGCGTCGGAAGAGCCCGAGACGCCATAGGCGACCCCGGCCGTCAGGGCGAGCACGCTCGCACTCGCGCCGACGGCGGCCCACCAACGCCCGCTCGGACGCGGCGCCCGCCCGTAGCTCCCGCGACGCGTCCGGGGACTCCGCCTCGACCCCGCGTTGTTCCTCTCGCTCACGTCAGCCTGCCTTCCGAGTTTCCAGGGATTTGTCGGACACCTGGGAGACCCGACCGCCGCGTACGGATAACAGAAACTGCGCCCAAAATCCGAAGATTGCGCCTTACCTGCGAAAACAGATCGGCAACCAGCGGGCTGCAGCGGCTGCGACCACCCGGGCTCGGTTCGTCGCGCGAGGAAGGAACGACCGCGCCGACCGCGCGCTCGACGCACCCGGGCGCGAGCGCGACGCGGGCTCGGCGTCGGCGTAGTTGCGGCCCAGGGGGCAGCGCGGTCGAAGCACGGCCTCGCCACGAAAGGGCGCAAGGGGGCAGCCGTGGCGCGGGCTCGGCGTCGGCGTAGTTGCGGCCTATGGGCAGCGGGGTCGGAGCACGGGCTCCCCGCGAAAGCGCGCAAGGGGGCGGCCGTGACGCGGGCTCGGCGCGGGCTCGCAACGAAAGGGCGCAGAGGGCGACCGGAGCGCGGGCTCGATGTGCGGTCCACCAAACCGTGGCGCGAGGTCGGTGCGGTCGGGGAGTGCGTGTGGCGGTGCGGGGTGGGCGCAAAGGCGTGCGGTCGGGCCGGGGGGCGATGCGGGGTGGGTGCAAAGGCGTGCGGTCGGGCCGGGGGGCGGCGTGGTCTGGGTGTGAGGGCGGTGGGGGGTTCGGGGTTGGTGCGGTTGTGGTGGTTGGGCGGGGGAGGTCGGTGGGCGGTTGTGGGTGGAAAAATGCGCTTTCACTCGCTGAGATCTTGCGTATTCTCCTCGTGACCTCTGGGCTCGGCGACGGGAAGGACGCGGGGATGGGCGGAAGCGGAGGCGGGGCGCGGTGAATCCCTATGGAGGAGGACAGGCGCCGGGGCCGGGGTGGCAGCAGGGGCCGCCGCCCCAAGGTCCCTGGCAGCAGGGACCACCGCCCCAAGGTCCCTGGCACCAGGGGCCGCCGCCCCAAGGGCCGTGGCAGCAACAGCAGGGGCCATGGCAGCCGAGGCAGCGGCGGCGGATGACCTTTGGGCGTCTCTTCAATCCGATCGCCGTGGGGAACGCGGTTTTCACGCCGTCCCGGCAGGACCGTGTGCACGATCCGGCGGTGAAGAAGGCGCAGATCTGGCGGACGGTCGTCGGTCTGGTCGCCGTCACGTGGATGCTGTTCTCCTACGGGCTGGCCTCGGACGCCAATGCCGTGCTGGACGACCGATTCGCCCAGATCCGTACCACCCTCATCACGCTGGCGGTGACGTTCCCGATCGCGGTCGTCGTCTTCATCGCGGCGGCCCGTCCGCCCAACCGGCGCCTGTTCCTGCGCCGCGCGGTCAAGCCGGCCGTGGCGCTGATCACGCTGATCGTCACACTCGCGGCGCCGAGGCTGGCCACGGGGATGGGCTACGTGACCGAGGACACGGACTGGACGGCATCGCCATGGCGGGGGGTGCTGCTGTTCGCGATCGGCGCCTTCTCGTTGTGGTACATCCCGTTCGGTCTCTACGGCATCGTGCAGTCACTCGTGCACGTCTTCCGGACCGCCGACCTGCATGACACGGTCCCGCCGCTCCTCGCGACGCTGCTCGTCTGGGAGGTCGCCATCTTCGACGTGTTCCAGGGCGCCTACGGCGGAGCCCCGCTCGGGGTACGGCTGGTGTTCATCCTGGGAGCCCCGCTGTCCGTCACCGCCGTGGCGATGTGGGAGTTGCGGCGGCTGCGCACGCGGCACGGCATCACGGTGCGCGGAGCCCTGCTGCGCTGAGCCTTCGCAGGCGTCGATGGGCCGTCGGTCCCGACGGCCCATCGACGCCTCCGCTCAGAGGGAGCGCTTGCTCAGAAGGAGGTTGGGGGTTCCGGAGGGGTTTCCGGTGATCTTTCCGCTGACGGCGTTGTTGACGAGCCAGCTGCGGATCGTGCTGTAGGACGCGTCCCCGTTCGCGGACTTGTAGAGCGCGGCGACACCGGTGACGTGCGGGGTCGCCATCGACGTCCCGCTGATGGTGTTGGTCCCGCCGTTCAGCCAGGTGGAGGTGATGCTCGTCCCAGGCGCGTACAGCTCCACGCAGTTGCCGTAGTTGCTGTAGGACGCCTTGGCGTCGGTGCTGGTGCTCGCCGCGACGGTGGTGGCGTTGCTCGCGCTGGCCGGCGAGTAGTTGCAGGCGTTGCCGTTGTCGTTGCCCGCGGCGACGGCCAGGAAGACGCCAGAGCTCGCGAGGCTGTTCGCGGCCGAGTTCACCGAGGACGAGTAACCGCCGCCGAGCGACATGTTCGCCACGGACGGGCCACTGTGGTTCTGGGCGACCCAGTTCATGCCGGCGATGACGCCGGAGTTGGTGCCGCTGCCCTGGCAGTTCAGAACGCGAACGCCGCGCAGGTTCACCTTCTTGGCGACGCCGTACGTGGTGCCGCCGACCGTCCCCGCGACGTGCGTCCCGTGGCCGTTGCAGTCGACGCCGTTGCCGCCCGTGGCGTCGTAGACGTTGCTGGCCCTGCCCCCGAAGTCCGGGTGGGACGGGTAGATGCCGGTGTCGATGATGTAGGCGGTCACTCCGGACCCGGCGGCGTTGTAGGTGTAGCTCTTGGAGAGCGGGAGGCTGTCCTGGTCGATGCGGTCGATTCCCCAGGACGGCGGGTTCTGCTGCGTGGTGGCGAGGTGCACGACCGCGTCCTGTTCGACGGACGCGACACCGGGCGTCCGGCGAAGCTGGGCGAGCTGGTCGGAGCTGAGCTTCGCGGAGAAGCCGTTCAGCACCTTCCCGAACCGGTGGCCGGTGCGGATGCCGTGCTTGGAAGCGGTCTTGCCGATCGAGACGCCGGACTTCAGCGTCACGATGTACTGGCCGCTGACGCCCTGACCGGGTGCGGCGAGGGTGAGGGGAGCGTTGGGGGTCACCGCCTGCGCGGGTGTGGCCAGGACGGCCGCGAGAGGAGCCGCGGCCAGGACGGCGAGCAGGGGCTTTCTCATTCGGAACTCCGTTTCGTGCGGGGGCCCGGCCTGCGAAGAGGCCGGATTCACGAAGAGCGAATGAGAGGATGATCAAACAGAACGTGAACAATCGTCAATTATTCGACGGCGATGCGATTTCAATGTCAACGCCATTCACGTTCGATGCTCGCATCGGCACGGACCACCGGCTCGACCGCGGCGAGCGACCTGCGGCCCCTGAGCCCCCGGCTAAGGCGTCCACGCGTTCGTCACGGTGATCGTTCGGTCCGGTCCCGGATCGTCTCCTCGGCCGGTTGCGGCATAGCGTGCGGTTGAGGCGCCGTCCATCGGCGGCCGGAATGGGCCCTTTGCGGTTATACAAGATCATCATTTTGGGGCGGGGAGAGGGGAACCTCTTGTGGTCATGACCGGTTCAGGACGCGGGAACGTGCCAATCATCGTGCTCTAATCGCTGTGCGTTTGTCCGTCTCAAGGTGAGGAGATTCTCAAAGTGGAGTACAGAATGCGCGCCGCATTAGGCGGGGCCGTCCTGGCCTTCGGCGCGGTGGCGGGCTCGGCCCTGCCAGCGAACGCCGTGCCAGCGAACGCCGCTGCGGCCACCCGGCTCACCGTGAGCGTCGCACCCGAGATCAGCACCGGCCCGGCTCCCAAGTCCGTCACGCTGGAGTGCGAGCCGGCCGGCGGCACCCATCCCGACGCCGCGGCGGCCTGCGACGACCTGATCAAGGCCGGCGGTGACTTCCGGAAGATCCCGCCTCTGCCGGCGGGCTGCCCGACGTACTACAGCCCGGTCGTCGCCACCGTCCAGGGGCTGTGGCGGGGCACGCCCGTCTCGGCCAGCGCCCGCTACACCAACGCCGTCTGCGCCAACGTCCAGACCGGCGGCCACATCCTGCATTTCTGACCGGCGCCCGCTTCTGACCGCTCCCCCGCTCCCGCTCCCTTCATGAGCAGGCTCCCGGCCGGGGCGTGGTTCCCGCTCCCTGGGGACCGCGTCCCGGCCGCGCCCGGTGGTCGTCGGCCATGGCGCACAATGCAAAGAGAAGAGGGGCGGTGCCAAGGGTGGAACGCGAGCATTACGGCCGCCTTCTGCGGCTCGCTTACCTGACGCTGGACGATGGCGACCACCCGCTCTCGCGCGCTCGCCGGGCCGCCGCCGGGGCCATGCGGGCACGGCGCGGTGGTTATCCGGCCAAGCGGGCGCGGCTCGTCACGATCCTGCTCACGGATCCGCCGACCGGACGGCACCGGCTGCACGGTCTCCTCTTCGAGCCCGCGCGGATCGAGCCGGGACCCGTCCGGGCGGCTCTGCTGGAGTTTCCGCCGGACGAGCGTCTCGCCTATCTGCTGTATCGGGACGGCCTCACCGCTCCCGAGGTCGTCGCGGAGTTAAGCGGCCATCTCGCGATCGGCTTCGAAGACGTGGACCGCGTGGTCGACGCCGTGGACGCCCGGACGGGACTGGACGAGGCCGGGCAGCGGGCCGAGATCGAGGCGTTCGAGCCCGACCTCGTCCGGCTGCGCCCGCCGGTCACCGTCCCGCCCGCGAGGCGTGCCTCCGCGGTGGGCGTCACCACGGCGGTCGTGGTCGCGGCGGTGGTGCTGGCGGTCTCCGCGACGGTCTTCTCCCGGACGGACGAGGGCCACGGCGCGCCCGCTTTGATCGGCGCGCGCGCGTGGCTGGCGTCCAGCGCGCCGACCGTCGAGGAGTGGCCGTCCCAGGGCGGGCTGCTCCATGACGCGGCGCTGCTGCGACGGGCCGCGGACGCGTGGCGGGGCGATCGCCGCGATCCGCCGGTCGGCCGCGTCGCCGTCATGTACGCCGGGACGGTGGACGGGGCGTCCCTCGTCATCCTGCGCGACTCCCCCGGACCGCGGGACATGCCCAGCGTGGCGCAGTACTTCGAGCGGCGGCGGTCGCGGGGCGTGGAGTCGGTCCGCAAGCTCGGGACGGACGCCGGGCAGCTCGTCATGGTGGGCATGACGTGGCGCTACCTCGTTCCGCCATGGCTGCTGGACGTGCGGGTGGCGGTGCCGTCGGGGCGGTCTCCGGAGTGGCAGCCGGTGGCCGTCCGGGACGGGCTGAGCGCGCCGCTGCCGTGGAACTGGTTCACGCCGCGCTGCCAGAACTACCTGGTGTTCCAGATGACGTCCGGGATGCAGACGATCACGCAGCTCGCCTCGAACGATCCGCGGTCGGCGGCGCCGCGCGTGTGGTTCCGGGACGCGCCGGACCAGGAGCCGCCGAAGCAGGAGCCGCAGAGGCGGGTGCCTCCGAAGCGGGGGACGCCGGAGCAGAAGAGGCTGGAGCAGGAGGCGCGGTCCGCGTGGGCGGCGTTGAACGCGGTCGCCTGCGCGGGGGCGGCGACGCTGAGCGAGTCGGGCGACCTGCGGCTGGGCCGGCTCTGGAGCGGCGAGCTGCCCGACGGCGGCGGCCGGGCGACCCTGCTGACGGTGGACGCGGTCTCGTCGGGCGCGCCGGGCACCTCGGTCCTGATCTCCGAGGACGGGCGGGCGCTGTCCGAGCGGGGCGGGACGAACAGCGACCGCGTCTCGTCCGGCGCGACCTCGGCCGCCGCCGTGTGGTGGCGGTCGCCTCGGCGCTGGCGGCTGGTGGCCGCGGCCGGACCGGGCGTCGCGCGGCTGAGGTCGATCGGCGAGCTGGGCTCCCACGAGGACACGGCGGACGGGCGGGGCGAGGCTCCCCTGCTCGTGGTGCCGGGCCCGCGCGACGGCGACGCGGGACGCCTGCCGGTCGTCCAGGTCGTGGCCTACGAGCCGGACGGCGACCGCACCGTCATCACCCCTCGGTGACCAGAACCGGACGGGAGGCGGTCATCTGAGGTTGGCGGTGAGGGTCCCCTCTGCGCCGAAGAGCTCCTCGCGCCAGCGTTCCAGCAGGTCGGTACTGTCGAAGTCGTCCGGGTGGAAGCCGGGCTCGTTGTAGGCGCGCAGCCGCCGGATCACGTCGCGCTTGAGGAACGGCGAGTGGCGCAGCGCGACGAGGCTGCGGCGCAGCCGTCCGGGGCGGTAGGTCGCGGGGTCGCCCAGCAGCGAGATGAACGTGCCGGTGACCATGAGGAACAGGAATCCGGCGCTGATGACCCGCATGGTCCGGACGCGGGTGCGCTCGGTGCCGCCGACATGCCGGAAGACGTCGAACGCGACGGCCTTGTGCTCGGACTCCTCCAGCGCGTGCCACAGCAGGATCGACCGGACGCTGGTGTCTCCGAGCAGCTTCTGCGCGCGCGGGTCGGCGAGCAGGCACTCGGCCGCGGTCGCGGTGTAGTGCTCCAGCCCGGCGGTGAAGCCGAGGCGGACGATCGGCGGCAGGAAGCGGTCGGCTAGGCGGAGGTCGCGCTTGACGACGGCGGAGATGCGGTGGGTCGGGTAGCCCATCGCGCGCAGGGTCGTGTTGAGGTGGTCGTGTTCGCGGCCATGGACGACCTCCTGCCCGATGAAGCCGCGCACCTGGGCGGCGAGGTCCGGGTCGGTGATGCGGTCGCGGTAGTGCCGCACCGACCGGACGAAGAAGTCCTCGCCCGGGGGGAACGTCGCCGACAGCAGGGCCACGAGGTGGCTCATGACCAGGTCGCCGTCCACGTAGTGGCGGCGCAGGGACCCTTTCGGGTGGTCGAAGGCGACCCGGCGGGTCTGGATGGCGTGCTGGGTCATGCGGACCTCTCCTCGGACGCGGGGGACGTGTCGGGGGCCGAGTAGGCGTAGTCGTCCAGCGGGAACGTGCGGGCGGCGTGCGCGGCCTGCGCCGCACTCGTCGGCCGCAGATAGGGGGTGTCGCCGTGGTGGTCGAAGTAGTAGCTGTTCGCGGTGGCGCAGCCGTTGGTCGCCCACAGCGAGCCGGCGAGGCGCTCGCGCATGCGGTGCGTCCAGCGCTCGGTCGGTTCGGGACGCACCTCCACCGAGGTCGCCCCCCGGCGGCGGGCCTCCTGGATCACGCGGACGACATGGGCCGACGTCGTCTCGACGAGCTGGTGCCAGGTGCCGCCGACCCAGCCGTACGGCCCGAACATCATGAAGTGGTTGGGCAGCCCGGGGATGCTGATGCCCTCGTAGGACGCGAGCCGGTTCTCGGTGTAGAAGGTCGCGAGGTCGAAACCGTCGCGGCCGCGCACCGGGGTCCGGCGGTAGACCTCCGGATCGCTGGCGAGGCGGAACCCCGTCGCGAGGATGATGGCGTCCACGTCGCGTTCGCGGCCGTCCACAGTGAGGACGCCCGTGGAGGTGACCCGGTCTATGGCGTCGGTGACCAGGGCGACGTTCGGCCGGTTGAAGGTCCTGAGGTAGGTGTTGGAGACGGACGGGCGTTTGCAGCCGAGGCCGTAACCGGGGGTCAGCCGCCGGCGCGTGTCGGGATCCTTGACCTGCGTCCGGTACCAAAGTGTTCGGGCCAGCCGCGCGCCGCCCTGCGCGACGTACGGCGCCTTGCCGTGCCCGACGACCAGGTCGACCAGGACCTTCTCGACGCCGCGCGTGGCCGCCCGGCGCACGGCGTCCTGGACGCGCGGGGCACGCCGGAACAGCCACCGCACGGGGGGCGGGACGGGCGCGTCCAGCTTCGGGCCCACCCAGATCGGGGTGCGCTGGTAGACGTCGAGGCGCGCGGTCCGGGGCGCGATCTCCGGGATGATCTGGACGGCGCTGGCACCCGTCCCGATGACCGCGACCCGCTTGCCGGTCAGGTCGTAGCCGTGGTCCCAGCCTGACGAGCGCAGCACCGTCCCTTCGAAGTCGTCGAGGCCCGCGATGCCGGCCGGCTTGGGGTCGACGAACGCGCCGATCGCGCTGACCACGAAACGGGCCGTCACCTCCCCGGCGGGCGTCCGCAGGCGCCAGAGCCCGGCGCCCTCGTCCCAGACCCGCTCGGTGACCTCGGTGCGCAGGCGGACGTGGCGGCGCATGCCGTACCGGTCGGCGAGCCGGTCCAGGTACTCCTTGACCTCGGAGCCGGGGGCGAACACCCGGCTCCAGCGCGGGTTGAGGGCGTAGCTGAACTGGTACGCCTGCGCGGGCACGTCCACGCCGATGCCGGGGTAGACGTTGTCGCGCCACGTCCCGCCGATGTCACCGGCGCGCTCCAGGATGACGAAGTCGTCGATGCCGGCGCGCTGGAGCGCGATCCCCATCCCGATCCCGCTCACCCCGGCCCCGATGATCGCGACCTCGGCGTCGGGCACGGCGACCGGCATGGCGCACCTCCTGCTATTGGAGTCGATGTCGAATATACAGCCGGAGGTCCACTCCGGCAGGTGTCGTCAGCTACACCCCCCGCTCGGGTTCTGGGCCCCGTGCCGCCGCGCGCGCCGCCCGGAAGGCTTGATCACGTTCAGCGGACGACCTTCCAGGAGGACCTCATGTCGCGCATCTCCGTCACCGCCTCGGCCACCGCCCTCATGGCCGGTACGGCCCTTCTCGCCGGGGCGGCCCTCGTCGCCGCCCCGGCCGCGGGCGCCACCCCGGCCGCGGCTGGCGGCCCGGCACGGGGCCCGCACGGGCTCGACCGGAAGGTGCGGGCCGCCGCCGACCGGCTCGTCGCCGACGGCGCGCCCGGCGTGATCGTGATGACCCGCCGCGGCGGGCGCGTCTCGCACGTGACCGCGGGCGTGTCCGACAAGGCCACCGGCGCCCCGATGGACCACCGGCTGCTGTTCCGGATCGCGAGCGTGACCAAGTCGTTCACCTCGACGGTCGTGCTGCAGCTCGCCGCCGAGCGCCGGCTGTCGCTGGACGACACCGTCGACAGGTGGCTGCCGGGCGCCGTCGCGGGCCACGGCAACGACGGCTCGAAGATCACCATCCGGCAGTTGCTCGCGCAGACCAGCGGGCTGAACGACTACACGCCCGACCCGCGGGTGATGTCCGCCCCCGCGCGGGCCTGGACCCCGGAGGAGCTCGTCGCGATCGCGATGGCAAAGCCGCCGCTGTACGCGCCCGGCACGGACTGGAACTACTCCAACACCAACTACATCCTGGCCGGGATGATCATCGAGAAGGCGACCGGGCGCTCGGTCGGCACCGAGTTCCAGCGGCGCGTCTTCACGCCGCTCCGGCTGCGGCACACGTCCTACCCGACGACCGACCCCTCGTTCCCCGGCCGGTACGTGCACGGGTACTACTACGACTACGGGGACGTGAGCACGCAGATCAGCCCGTCCAGCGCGCGGACGTCCGGCGGCATCGTCAGCACGGTCGACGACGTGGCCCGGTTCCACCGCGCCCTGTTCACCGGACGGCTGCTGCCGGCGAAGCAGATGCGCGAGCTGCGGAACGTCCGGCCGGTCGACGACGACGGGATCGTGGAGGACTACGGCCTCGGCGTCGCCCGGATCAAGTTCTCCTGCGGATACGCGTGGGGCCACGACGGCGGCTTCCCCGGCTACCGCACATGGACCTACACCAGCGCCGACGGACGCAGCCAGGCCGTCATCACCTACAACGAGTCCAAGCTGGAGTACGACAAGACCTTCCGGACCGACCTCACCAAGGCGGCCGACACCGCCTTCTGCGCGTGACCCCGGTCGGACGGCGTGTTCGGTTGTAAGCAGGTGAGCAGTGGTCGCGGGGTTTTGTTCCTTCGCCCTACAGAAGAAGGGTGCGTGCGGTGCGTACGGTCGGGGCGTCCCGCTGCACAGCTGGGCAGACGGAGGTGTGCCGATGGAAAGTACCGAGGTGTGCCGATGAACCGAGCCGTCACGTCCGGCGTTCCCGCCGCGCATCTACCGCCGCGGCTCGCCGAGCTGATCCGGCCGGAGCTGCCGAGTCTCGCCGAGGAGATCGTCGCCGAGATCCGCCGCGCCATCCCCGAGTACGCCCGGCCGCTCGACGGGCCCTACGGCCACGTGCTGCGGCTCGGCGTCGAGCGCAGCCTGGCCGTGTTCGCCGAGCGGATCGCCGCGCCGGGCGGGCCGCCGTCCGGCGACGACTCCGCCGGGACGGCGCGGATGCTCGGCCAGTACGAGGCGCACGAGGGCCGCAGCATGGACAGCCTCCAGGCCGCGTACCGGATCGGCGGGCAGGTCGCGTGGCGCCGCGTCATGAAGGTCGCGCCGCGCCACGACATCTCCTCGGCCGTGCTGTCGCGGCTGGCCGACGCGCTGCTGACCTACATGGACGAGCTGGCCGCGCAGTCGCTGGAGGGCTACCTGCACGCCAAGGCGCGTCCCATCCTCGCGTTGGACGAGCGGCGCCGGCGGCTGCTGCGCGTCCTCCTCGCGGCCGCCGGCCCGGACGGCGCCGATCCCACTGCCGCGGTCGAACTGGAGTCGGCGGCGGACGGAGCCGGGTGGCCCCTGCCGGACAGGGTCACGCTGGTCGCCGTCGAGCCGGCCGCCCACTGCGTCTGGACGGCGTTGGACGAGGACGTCCTCGCCGAACTGGAGTGCCCGGAGCCGCACCTGCTCCTGCCCGGCCCGTTCACGCCCGAGCGCCGCGCGATGCTGGAGGAGGCGCTTCCGGGCCGTCGGATCGCGGTCGGTCTCGCGATGCCGGCCGGGCAGGCCACCGACTCGCTGCGCTGGGCGCGCCGGGCGCTCGGCCTCGCGCTGGACGGTGTCCTCGACGGGCCGGTGACGCTGTGCGAGGGGAACCTCGTGACGCTGTGGCTGCTGTCGGACCCCGCGCTGGTCGAGCAGCTGACCCGGCGGCGCCTCGGCGTCCTGGACGGCATGACCCCGGGCCAGCAGGACCGACTCACCGAAACGCTGCGGACCTGGCTCGTCACCCGCGGCACGGCCGCCGAGATCGCCGAGCGGCTGCACATCCACCCGCAGACCGTCCGGTACCGGATGCGCAAGATCGAGCAGATCCTCGGGGACGCGCTGGCCGACCCGGAGGCCCGGTTCGGCATCGAGATCGCGCTCCGCGCCGCCCACCTCCGGTCGCGCCGTCCCGCTTCCGCCCCGAACCGCCCGGTGATGCGGCCTCGCGGGCCCGCCCGCCCCCGCAGTCTCCGACATTTGCGATGATCTGCGAGTGAACGTCACGAAGCGGACCCGTATCCGCCTGATCGGCGCGGCGGGCGCCGCCCTCGGCATGCTCGGCCTCGGCGCGTGCGGCTCCGCCGCCGTGCCCGGCGCGGGACACGCCGGGGGGCGCGGCGCGGGGTCCGCCACGGGGCCCGCCGCCGCGACCCCGGCGCCTCCCACCATGCCCGCGTTGCAGCAGCGCCCTTCGCCGCCGCCGGCTCCCTGCACGCCGGAGGGCATCGCCGTCTCGATGAACGAGCCGGACGCCGCGATGGGCGTGCGCGCCGCCCGGATCGTCCTGCGCAACTGCGGGAGCCGCCCGTACCGGCTGAACGGCTACCCGGCGCTGCGCGTCCTCGACGAGAAGCAGCAGCCCTTCGACGTGACGACCGTGCCCGGCACCAGGCAGGTCGAGGACGCGGGGCCGAAGTCGCTGACGATCCGTCCGGGCCGCGAGGCCGAGTTCGTGATCGTCTGGCGCAACACGGTCACCGACGCGAACACGGTGGCGGTGGCCGGAAAGTACCTGGAGGTCCGTCCGGCGCCGGGACGGCCCGTCGTGGTCGTCCCGGCCAACGGGCCGATCGACCTCGGCAACACGGGGCGCCTGGAGGGGACCGCCTGGCGGCTCCCGTCCCGCTGACTCAGCGGGGCGGCGCCTGGACCTTGCCGATGCCGAGCGTGTTCTGCGCGGGCATCAGGCCGGTCTCCAGCACCTTCACCAGGATCGGCATCGTGAGCTGCGCCAGCCGGTCGGCCTTGGCGGCGCCGAGCGTCCGCCACGGCTCGTAGGCGAGGTCGTCGGTCGTCCGCTCGATGTCGTCGCGCAGTTCGCGTCCCCGATCGGTCGCGGCGCCGTCGGCGTCGACCAGGCCGCGGGACGCGAGGCGGTCGCGGGCGGCGGCCCACTCCTCGCCCGTCCAGCCGCGGCTCGCGAACGTCTCCACCGAAGCGGCCCCGACGGCGGCGAACGACACCAGCGCCTCGACCGGGTCGAGCCCGCGCGCGAGGAGCGCGGCCACGTGCCCGTCCCCGCGCTGCTCGCGCAGGATGCCGATGGCGTGCCACAGGACGAGGTGCGGCTCGTCCGGCCAGGGCAGGTCGGCGTTGGCGGCGGCGAGGGGGCGTCCGGCGGTGCTCGCGGCCTCGGCGGCGGCCCGGGCCAGCTCAGCGGCCTCGGCCAGGTCCGGCGCCCCGATCCCGTCGCCGAGAAGCGCCCGGTACATGCTGTCGACTGCGCGCATGCGAGCCTCCAGGACGCGGTCGGGCGGCGCGATCGTCCAGGCGGCGGGGATGTGCTCGGCCACCATGCGCGGGCTGAAGCTGTAGAAGGCGGCCGACACGGCCCGGCTGCCCGCGGCGCCGAGCGGTGCGGCGCGCCAGGCGAAGTAGCTCGGCCAGCGCGTCTCCACGTCATAGCCAAGGCCGCGCGCCTCCGCGAAGACCTCCGGGGAGTACCAGAACAAGGCGTGGACGGGTTCGAGCTGGTGCCACATCTGCCGTGCGAAGCCGGGGTCCTCTGCCATCACGCGGTCCTTTCCATCGGGATCACCTCCACTCTATCTTGACACTGCCTAGATTGGTGTTGCCCGGATGGGTCTGCCGGTTCGCCACCGGCCATCCCCCGGGAGGCGCGCTGATCTGGGACGGCGGCACCGGCGGCGCCCCGCCCGGACGGGACGGCGGCACCGCGGGCAGCGTGTGCGACCGAGATGGCAGGACGGTGGGCAGCTCGCGCGGCTCGTCCGATCCCGGGGACGTCCGGCCGCGGGCTGCGAGCGGGGCCCGGCGCTCGTGACGGGGGAACGCCAGCAGCGCCAGCACGGCCAGCCCGACGCCCGCGGCCCGGAGCCAGAACGGCACGGGCTCGCGCGGCCACGGCTCCGCGTACAGCAGCGTGGCCGACAGCAGCAGATGCGTCTTCGCGGTGACTGTGACGACGGTGACGATGACGGTGAGGCGGCAGCGCTGGAGGCCGATCGACAGCAGCCCGACGCCGAGCACGCCCGCGAGCAGGAACAGGTAGGGGTGCGGCGAGGACGGCACGTCCGCCGCCCTGCCCGCCGCGAACATCATCGCCATGCCCTCCCCGAAGACCTCGGTCGCGCCGAGCAGAACACCCGCGCCGATCCCGTAGGCGATGCCCGTCAGCGGGCGCGCGTGCCGGCCGCCGACCGCGCGGTCGCGCACGCAGAACATCCACAGCGGGACCGCCAGCGAGGGCACGCACACCAGCGCGGCCTTCCACAGCGGCAGCGCGGCCGCCGCGGCGCCGAGGCGGTCCGGCACGGCCCCGCCGTGACCCGGCGGCACCGGCAGCACCGACAGCGCCGCCGTGACCATCGCGGCGACCGTGATGAGGACGGCGAGCCACTCGCGCGACGTGGGCCGCTCGCCGAAGCCGCTCATGCCGACGACCAGCAGCAGGACGAGGCCGAGCCCGTAGGCGGGCAGCGTCGCCGCGACGGGCAGGGCGACCAGCGCGGTCGCGGAGAGTCCGAAGCCCGCCATCAGCACCGCGAGACCGGCGAGCCAGCGCGGGCTCCGCACGAGAAGCCCGGCGGCGTGCAGCGCGTGGCGACCCGAGAGCGGGTCCATCCGCCCCGCGGCCGTCTTGAACAGGACGTAGGCGACGATGTAGACGACCTGCGCAGCGCAGGCGAGGACGACCGCGTACATGGCGTTCCTCCCAGGGGTGGGGCCCCAGCGTGACATGAGGAAGGTGTGCGGTGATTCTCGCTGGAAGACGGAGATAATCCCGGTTTTGTGCGCCCGGGTGAGTAGTGCCCCACGCGACGGAGATGTTTTTCATGATGTGCGGTTGGAGCGGCGACTCCTGCCGTAAGCTCCGCCACCTAAGGCCGACCTGTCCCGGAAAGGCCAAGATCAAAGCGTACGTCGCGTTGCCCGGTCACTCAGTGCAGGTGAATGATTGCGGAACGCTACCTGAACCGAGTGTGGTGATGCAGTGACCGAGAGGATGGAACGGCTCGGCGAACCGATCGGCTTCACCGGGGAGGGCGACGGCGGCCGCCGCGCCCGCCGCGCCGTCCGCGAGCGCGCCGCGAAGGTCTTCGCCGACGAGACTCTCCTCGACGACGTCGAACTGATGACCGCCGAGGGCGTCGCCAACGCCATCCTGCACGGCTCCGGACTCATCAGCGTCACGATCGCCACCGACGGCAGGCGGCTCCACGTCGAGGTGTCCGACGACGGCCCCGCCCAGGCCGACCCCGACGGCCCGCCCCGCCTCGACCACGGCCGCGGCCTCACCGTCATCGACGCCCTCGCCGGCGAATGGGGCCTGGACCAGACCCCCCACCGCACCCGCCTCTGGTTCATCATCGACGGCCACCGCCCACCCGCCGCAGTGTGACCCGCCAGCCGCACATCCCCGCCTGCCGCTCGTCCCCACGGGCCTCGCCGGTGGGCGTTTGACTGGGTGTCGTCCGGGGCGGCCTGAGTGGGGTTCAGGTGGGGAGGGCTCGGCGCAGGACCTTGCCGGTGGGGTTGCGGGGGAGGGCGTCCAGGAAGTGGACGTCGCGTGGGACGGCGTAGCGGGCCAGGTGGTCGCGGACTTGGGCGCGGACGGCGTCCTCGTCGAGGGTCTCGCCCTCGCGTAGGACGACGAACGCGGCGGCGCGGCGGCCGAACTCCTCGTCCGGGACGCCGACCACCGCGACCTCCCGCACCTGCGGCAGCCTCTCCAGCACCTCCTCGATCGCGCTGGGGAAGACGTTCTCCCCGCCCGAGACGATCATGTCGTCGTCGCGGCCGTGCACGAACAGGCGGCCCTGCTCGTCGAGGTGGCCGACGTCGCCGAGGCTCATCAGGCCGTCGCGCATCTCCTTGGTGTCGCCGCTGGTGTAGCCGGCGAACAGCAGCTCGTTCGCGGCGAAGATCCGGCCCGTGGTGCCGGGCGGGACGGGGGCGCCGTCGTCGTCCAGGACCGCGACCCGCGTCCCCGGCGGCGGCGTGCCCGCGGTGTCGGGGCGGGCGCGCAGGTCGGCGGGCGTCGCGATGGTCACCCAGGACGCCTCCGTCGATCCATACAGGTTGTAGAGGACGTCGCCGAACTCGTCCATGAAGGCGGTGGCGAGCGTCGCGGGCAGTGCCGAGCCGCTGACGGCCGCGATCCGCAGCGAGGACGTGTCGTGCTTGCGGCGCGCGGCCTCCGGCACGTCCAGGACGCGCTGCAGCATGACCGGAACGGCGACCAGCGCGGTCGCGCGGGTCTGGTCGATCGTGCGGAGCGTCTGCTCGGGGTCGAACCGGGCCCGCAGGACGATCGTGGCGCGGAGCGAGACCGCGATCTGGAGCATCGCGTAGCCCCAGGTGTGGAACAGCGGTGCCTCGATGAACATCCGCTCGTGCACCCGGTAGGGGATGCGGGACAGGATCGACGTGAGCGGCGACAGCCCGGGGCGCGAGTGCCGGTCGGCGCCCTTGGGGCGGCCGGTCGTGCCGGAGCTGAGGACGATCGTCCGGCCCGCCCTGGCCGGGGGGCCGATCGGCGCGGCGGGCGCCGTGACGATGAGGTTCTCCAGCTCCGAGCCCCTCCCGCCCGCGGTGACCACCCGCACGGTCTTCGGCACGGCCGCGATGAAGCCGGCGAACTCCGCGTCGGCGATCACCACTTCGATCTCCTGCCGCCGCAGGACGGTCACGAGCTGCTCGGTGCTCATCCCGGTGTTCAGCAGGACGAGGTCCGAGCCGCGCTTGCTGCACGCGACGAGCGCCTCGACCATGCCGCGGTGGTTGCGGCACAGGACGGCGACGCGCGGCGCGGCCCCCTGTTCGGAGGCGGAGCCGGGGGCGGTGAGGGCGGCGGCGAGCCGGTCGGTGCGGGCGTCGACCTCCGCGTACGTGAGTTCCCCGGCGTCGTCGACGATCGCGACGGCGCCGGGGTCGCGGGCGGCGGCGGACGCGAGCGTCCCGCCGAGCAGGGTGCCCCAGCGGCGCAGGGCGCCGAGCTGGCGGGCGACCCGCAGCGGCGGGCCGGGACGCCACAGGCCGCTGCGGGCGAACATCCCGCCCGCCCGCGCGACCGACACCACCCGACCGGCCGGCACCGCTCTCCCGGCAGACACCGCTCTCCCAGCCGACACCGCTCTCCCAGCCGACACCGCTCTTCCGGCAGACACCGCGCGGCGCCCGAACTCCGATCGTCCGCTCATCTACCGCCTCCGGGGTACGGGGTTGGGGTTACCGACCGTACGGACGGAGGCTTTCGTCCTCTTCTGACTCGACCCAGCTCTTCGGCCGGGCTTTTGTCAGGAGCCTGACAACGCGCGGCCCTCCGCGGCGGGCGCGGGGACGTCCCGCTCCGCGGGCTCCGGCGCGTCCCCGAGGTCGAGGCTGTCGCGCAGGGTCACCGGCTTGAGGAAGGCCGCCGCGACGATGCCGACGATCGCGATCGCCGCGGAGATCAGGAAGATGTGGCCGGTCGCGTCGCCGTAGGCGGCCCGCACGACTTCCTGGACGGGCGCGGGGAACGCGCCGATGTCGAGGGTTCCCGCGTCGCCGCCGCCCGCGCCCGGCTTCACCCCGAGCTTGCGCAGCCCGTCGGCGATCCGGTCCGCGACCTGGTTCGCCAGGACGGCGCCGAGCACGGAGACGCCGACCGTCCCGCCGAGAGAACGGAAGAACGTGACCGTCCCGCTCGCGGCGCCGATCTCGTCCAGGCGCACCGAGTTCTGCACGACGAGGACGAGGTTCTGCATCGTCATGCCGACCCCGGCGCCGACCAGGAACATCGCGGCGCCGATGAAGACGAGCGAGGTCTGGTGGTCGATGGTGGCCAGCAGGCCGAACCCGGCGGTCAGCACGACCGTCCCGGCGAGGATGTACGGCTTGACCTTGCCGGTCTTGCTGGCGAAGCGCCCGGCCACGGTGGACGCGCCGAACACGCCGAGCATCATCGGGAACGTGAGCAGGCCCGCCTTGGTCGGGCTGTAGCCGCGCCCGATCTGGAAGTACTGGCCGAGGAAGACGGCGCCGCCGAACATCGCCATGCCGACGGCGAGGCTGGCCGTGATCGCGAGCGCGGTGTTGCGGCGCGCCACGATGTCCAGCGGGACGATCGGCTCCGCCGCGCGGGACTCGACCCACACGGCCGCGGCGAGCAGCACCACGCCGGAGCCGGCCATCGCGGCGGTCTGCCACGAGAGCCAGGCGAAGTTCTCGCCGACGAAGGTGACCCAGATCAGCAGGACGCTGACGCCGGCGGCGATGAGCGTCGCGCCCAGGTAGTCGATCTTCACGTTCGGCCGCCGGACGTGCGGGAGCCGCAGGGTCTTCTGCAGCAGCGCGAAGGCCACCACCGCGAACGGCACGCCGATGAAGAAGCACCAGCGCCAGCCGAGCGCGGAGTCCACGATGAGGCCGCCGAGCAGCGGCCCGCCGACCGTGGCGACGGCCATCACGCCGCCGAGGTAGCCGTAGTAGCGGCCGCGGTCCCGCGGGCTGATCATCGCGGCCATGATGATCTGGACGAGGATCTGCAGCGCGCCGACGCCGAGGCCCTGCACGGCCCGGAACGCGATGAGCTGCGCGGTGCTCTGCGCGAAGCCGGACGCCACCGACGCCAGGACGAAGATGCCGACGCCCGCCTGGAGCAGCATCTTCTTGTCGTAGAGGTCGGCCAGCTTGCCCCAGATCGGGGTGCTGGCGGTCGACACGAGCAGCGTCGCGGTGACGACCCAGGTGTACTGCGACTGGCTGCCCTTGAGCGCGCCGATGATCTGCGGCAGCGCGGTGGACACGACGGTGCTGCTCAGCATCGCCACGAACAGCACCAGCAGCAGGCCGCTGAGCGCTTCGAGGATCTGGCGGTGCGACATCGGGGCCGATCTCGCGGGGACCTGCTCGGTCAAGGAACGCCTCCGGGTGAAGTGGGCCGGGGTGGAGTGGGCCTCCGAGGGGGATGAGCCCCTCCGGGTGGAGTGGGCCTCTCGGTGAGGTGGGAACGAGGGGATCAACCCCCGGTCCGGACACTTTATTCCCACTGCGCAAAATTTCGCGCTGGGCAGTTTTTTGCCCGCTAGGCTGGTGCGACCATGGAGAGCACCGGCGGGCTGCGCGAACGCAAGAAGGAGGCGACGCGCCGCGCCCTGCACGAGGCCGCGGTGCGCCTCGCCGTCGAGCACGGCCTGGACGAGGTCACCGTCGAGGCCATCGCCGACGCGGCGGGCGTGTCCCGCCGCACCTTCTCCAACTACTTCGCCGGCAAGGAGGACGCCCTCCTCTACGGCGACGAGCAGCGGATGAACGCCGTGCTGGAGACCTTCGCGTCCCGCCCGTCCGGCGAATCGTCCTGGAGTGCGCTGCGCGCCTCACTGGACGCCCTGCACGCGGAGGCCGGCGAGCTGGACCCCCAGTGGGCCGCGCAGACGCGCCTCGCCCGCAAGCACCCGTCCGTCCTCGGGCGGCAGCTCGCCACCTACGCCGAGTTCGAGCGCGCCCTCGCCGACCTGATCGCCTCCCGGGACGGCCTCCCCCGCCTGCGCGCCCGCGTCATGGCCGGCGCCTTCATGACCGCGCTGCGCATCGCGTCCCTGACCTGGATCGAGGAGCAGCCCGTCCGCCCCCTCGCCGAGGTCGCGGCCGAGACCCTCACCGAGATGGCCCGCGAGTTCCACTGAGCCCGGCCACTGAGCCCGGCCACGGCGACCGGCCGCTCGAAGACCTTGAAGTCCCGGATGAGCGATATAAGCCCTGGACGCCGAGGGACGAACTCGTGGAGAGGCCACGGCCAGACCGCCGGGTTCCAGCGCTTCCCGGCCCGTCAGGGGCGGGGGATGTTGCGGAGGTTGCTGCGGGCCAGGTCGAGCATCTTGCCGACGCCGCCGGTGAGGACGGTCTTGCCCGCCGACAGCGCGAAGCCCTTCACCTGCTGCGGCGTGATGCGCGGCGGGATGGACAGGGCGTTCGGGTCGGTCACGACGTCCACCAGGTAGGGGCCGGACGCGGCGAGCGCGCGCTCCATCACGGTGCGGACGTCGGACGGGCGCTCCACGCGCGCCGACTCGATGCCGGCCGCCTCGGCGATCGCGGCGTAGTCGACGGGCTCGTGGTCGGTCTCGTAGGACGGCAGGCCGTCCACCATCATCTCCAGCTTCACCATGCCGAGCGACGCGTTGTCGAACAGGATGATCTTCACGGGGACGCGGTGCAGCCGCACCGTGAGCAGCTCGCCGAGCAGCATGCCGAGACCGCCGTCGCCGGAGATCGACACGACCTGGCGTCCGGGCGCGCCGAACTGCGCGCCGATGGCGTGCGGGAGCGCGTTGGCCATGGAGCCGTGGACGAACGAGCCCATCACGCGGCGGCGCCCGTTGGGGGTGAGGTAGCGGGCCGCCCAGACGTTGCACATACCGGTGTCCACGGTGAAGATCGCGTCGTCGTCGGCGAGGTCGTCCAGGACGCCGGCGACGTATTCGGGGTGGATCGGGATGTGCCGGTCGATGTCGCGGGTGTAGGCGGAGACCACGTTCTCCAGTGCCCGCGCGTGGCGGTGCAGCATCTCGTCGAGGTAGGAGCGGTCGCGCTTCTGCTCGACCTTGTCCAGGACGAGCCGGATCGTCTCCCCCACGTCCCCGTGAACAGCGAGGTCGAGCGGGGTGCGGCGCCCCGGCTTCGACGGGTCGTCGTCCACCTGGATGGTGTTCTTCCCCGGCAGGAACGGGTCGTAGGGGAAGTCGGTGCCGAGCAGGAGGACGAGATCGGCGTCCTGCATCGCCTCATAACAGGCGCCGTAGCCGAGGAGGCCGCTCATGCCCACGTCGAACGGGTTCTCGTACTGGATCCACTCCTTGCCGCGCAGCGCATGGCCGACCGGGGAGAGCAGCCGGTGCGCCAGCTCGATCACCTCGGCGTGGGCGTCCCGGACGCCGTAGCCGCAGAACAGCATCACCTTCCGCGCCCGGTTCAGGGCCCCGGCGAGCTGCTCGACCTGGTCGGACGGCGGCCGGACGATCCCCTTCTGGACGAGGAAGTCGTGCTCGCCGGTGGGGCCGGCCGTTTCACGTCCCGCGACGTCGCCGGGCAGCGTCAGCACGGAGACGCCGCCGAGCCCGATCGCGTGCTGGATCGCGGTCCGCAGGATGCGCGGCATCTGCTCCGGAGTGACGATCGGCTCGCAGAAGTGGCTGCAGTCGACGAACAGCCGCTCGGGGTGCGTCTCCTGGAAGTAGCCGCTGCCGATCTGCACGCTCGGGATCTGCGACGCCAGCGCCAGCACCGGCGCACCCGACCGGTGCGCGTCGTAAAGGCCCTGGATGAGGTGGGTGTTCCCGGGGCCGCAACTGCCCGCGCACACGGCGAGCCGTCCCGTGGTCTGCGCCTCGGCCGCCGCCGCGAACGCGCCCGCCTCCTCGTTGCGGACGTGCACCCAGTCGATGCCCCGCGTCCGCCGCACGGCGTCCACGACCGGGTTGAGGCTGTCGCCCACCACCCCGTAGATCCGCCGGACGCCGGCCTGCCGCAGCACCTCGATGAACTGGTCGGCGACGGTCGCCATCGGCCTCTCCCCCGCTGAGTTCCCGGTACTTGCCTCCGCTCCGCCAATGCCCGATGCCTCACCCCTGACACCGACCCGCCCCCACACCGACCGCGGCTGAGACCGGAGGTGGCTGAGACTGGAGGCGGTTGAGACTCTGCGGTTGAGACCGGCTGCGGGTTGGACTGGCTGACACTCGCGCCCCACGGGGGTTAAATAGTCAATCCATGAACTAGATCGGGCGGGCGGCGAGCGGATGAGCGCGGGCGCGGGCATGGGCACCGAGGGCGGGGCGGAGCTGGACTTCTGGTCGTTCGTCGATCTCGCGGGCCGGCGGCTCTCGGAGGAGTTCGGGTTCGGGCACCGGCTGGCGACGCGGCTGCTGCTGACCCTGAACCGGGCGTCGGCGATCGTGACCTACGACCTGGAGTCGACGGTGCACCGGCCGCGCGGCCACTCCTGGTCGGCGTTCCGGCTGCTGTTCGTGACCTGGCTGGCCGGGCCGCTGGAGCCCGGGCGGGCCGCCACGCTGGCCGGGATGAGCAGGGCCGCCGTGTCCAACCTGGTCAAGACGCTCGTCGCGGACGGGATGCTGGTGCGCACCCCCGGCGAGCGCGACGGCCGGTCGGTGATCCTCGCGCTGACCGAGCGGGGGCAGGACGCCATGCTGGAGATCTTCGCCGGGCAGAACGAGCGCGAGCGGCAGTGGGCGGACGTGCTCACCGAGACCGAGCAGCGGATGCTCATCATGCTGCTCGACAAGCTCATCGCGGGGCGCGGCTCGTTCGACGTCCGCGAGCGGAGCTGATCAGAGCCCTGCCGATCGGGGCATGGCCGATCGGGGCATGGCCGATCAGGGCATGGCCGATCAGGGCATGGCCGATCAGGGCATGGCCGATCAGGGCCTTCTGATGGGGCCTTGCTGATTGGGGCCCCGCTGATTGGGGCCTTCCCTTCGGAGGGAGAACAGCCTTAGGGTCGGCAGAAAGTAGTTAATGCGTTAATCATCGGAGGCGAGAGAGCATGGCCCACTACCGCCGGGTCGGCCACGTGCCGCCGAAACGCCACACCCAGCACCGTCACATCGGCCACGGGGACGGCGAGGAGCGGCTCCACTTCGAGGAACTGATGGGCGAGGAGGGCTTCTCCTCCGACTCTTCACTGCTGTACCACCGGGAGATCCCGTCCGCGATCGTCGACTCGCGGGTCTGGGACGTCCCCGACCAGGGCACGACGCCGAACCATCCGCTGCGGCCGCGCCACCTCAAGCTGCACGAGCTGTTCCCCAAGGAGACGTGGTCCGAGACCGACGTCGTCACCGGCCGCCGGGTCGTCCTCGGCAACGCCGACGTCCGGCTCTCCTACGTCGTGTCCGCCGCCGACTCGCCGCTGTACCGCAACGCGACCGGCGACGAGATCGTCTACATCGAGTCCGGCACCGCCACGGTCGAGACGATCTTCGGGACGGTGGAGGCGAAGCAGGGCGACTACGTCGTCATCCCGACCTCGACCACCCACCGGTGGCTCCCGACCGGCGACCAGCCGCTGCGCGCGTACGCGATCGAGGCCACCGGCCACGTCGCACCGCCGAAGCGCTACCTGTCGCGCTACGGCCAGTTCCTGGAGCACGCCCCGTACTGCGAGCGCGACCTGCACGGCCCCGGCGAGCCCCTCCTAGCCGACGGCACGGACGTCGAGGTCCTCGTCAAGCACCGGACGTCGCGCGGAATCACCGGCACCCGCCTGACCTACGCGCGCCACCCGTTCGACGTCGTCGGCTGGGACGGCTGCCTGTACCCGTTCACGTTCAGCGTCCACGACTTCGAGCCGATCACCGGACGCGTCCACCAGCCGCCGCCCGTCCACCAGGTGTTCGAGGGCCACAACTTCGTGGTGTGCAACTTCGTGCCGCGCAAGGTGGACTACCACCCGCTGTCCATCCCGGTGCCCTACTACCACTCGAACGTGGACTCCGACGAGATCATGTTCTACTGCGGCGGCGACTACGAGGCGCGCAAGGGCTCCGGCATCGGGCAGGGCTCGGTCTCGGTGCACCCGGGCGGCCTCGCGCACGGCCCGCAGCCCGGCGCGTACGAGCGCAGCATCGGCGTCGAGTTCTTCGACGAGCTGGCGGTCATGGTCGACACCTTCCGCCCGCTCGAACTGGGCGAGGGCGGCCTGGCCTGCGAGGACGAGGCGTACGCCTGGACGTGGGCGGGGCGGCGATGATCCCCCCGTTCGCGATCCCCCCGTTCGCGGCGGGCCTGTGCGACGACGCCGCCGTCTTCCCGCCGGGGCTCGCGCCGCTGGCCGACGCCGTCCCGGCGCACCGCGACCACCGCGCCGCCCCCTACGCCGCCCTCGTCGGCCCGCTCGTGCTGCCCGCCACCGCGCTCGACGCGCTGTATCCGCTGCTCGGCGGCGACCCGCTCGACCTGTCGATCACCGCGCCGAACGGCCCCTGCGAGGCCGCGAAGGCCGTGGGCGTGGCCGCCGACCTGCCCGTCGAGGTGCGCGGGCTGGAGGTCGCCGTCCCGCCGGGCATGGACCCGGAGGAGTTCTTCCGCGTGCTCGGCCGCCCCGGCGTGCCCGTGTACGTCGAGATCCCGCGCGACGAGCGGCGCCCCGCCTTCATCGAGGCCGTCGCCGCGCGCGGCGACCGTGCGAAGTTCCGCACCGGCGGGGTGAAGGCCCACCTGTACCCGGGCCCTGACGAGCTCGCCGCCGCCGTCACGTCGGTCGTGGCGGCGGGCGTGCCGTTCAAGGCGACGGCGGGGCTGCACCATCCCGTCCGGAACACCGACCCCGAGACCGGGTTCCACCAGCACGGCTTCCTGAACCTGCTGCTCGCGACCGACGCCGCCCTGCGCGGCCGCCCGGGCGCGGAGCTCGCCGCCGTCCTGGCCGACCGCGACGCGCCGTCGGTCGCCGCCCGCGTGGCGGGGCTCGGCGAGGCGCGCACGGCCGCGGCCCGCGCCCGCTTCCTGTCGTTCGGGACGTGCAGCATCACCGACCCCCTGACCGAACTCGCGGACCTCGGGCTGCTCGGGTCCGCACTTCTGGAGACCTCCCGATGACCCGCATCGCGATCCCCGAAGGCTCCCTCTTCGGGCTCGCCAACCTCCCCTACGGCGTGTTCTCGACACCGGGCACGGCGCCCCGCGTGGGCGTCCGCGTGGCCGACTCCGTCGTGGACCTCGCCTCCGGCCTCGGCGACGACGTCTTCGCCGCGCCGTCCCTCAACCCGTTCATGGCGCAGGGCCACGCGCGCTGGGTCGAGGTCCGCGAGCAGGTCCTCGACCTGGTCTCCGAGGACGTCCCGGACGAGGCCGTCCACCCCCTCGACGCGGTGACCCCGCACATGCCGTTCGAGGTCGCCGACTACGTGGACTTCTACGCCTCCGAGCACCACGCGTCCAACCTCGGCCGGCTGTTCCGCCCGGACTCCGAGCCGCTCATGCCGAACTGGAAGCACCTGCCGGTCGGGTACCACGGCCGCGCTGGGACGGTCGTCCCGTCCGGGACGCCGATCGTGCGCCCGAGCGGGCAGCGCAAGGGCGAGACCGCTCCGACCTTCGGGGAGAGCCGCCGCCTGGACATCGAGGCCGAGGTCGGCTTCGTCGTCGGCACCGGCTCGGCGCTGGGCGACCCGGTGAGCGCGGACGACTTCGACGAGCGCGTCTTCGGCGTCGTCCTGGTCAACGACTGGTCGGCCCGCGACATCCAGGCATGGGAGTACGTCCCCCTCGGCCCGTTCCTGGGGAAGAGCTTCGCGACGTCGGTTTCCCACTGGGTCGTCCCGCTCCTCGCCCTGGAGGCCGCCCGCGTCGCCACGCCGCCGCAGGACCCCGAGCCGCTGCCCTACCTGCGGGAGAAGAACCCGTGGGGCCTGGATCTCGACCTCGCCGTCTCCTGGAACGGGCAGGTCGTCTCCCGTCCGCCCTACCGGGAGATGTACTGGTCGCCCGCGCAGATGCTCGCGCACATGACGGTGAACGGCGCCTCGTCCCGCACCGGCGACCTGTTCGCCTCCGGGACGGTCTCGGGCCCGGCCAAGGACCAGCGCGGCGCCTTCATCGAGCTGACGTGGGGCGGCAAGGAGCCCGTGACGGTCGGCGGCGAGCCGCGCGCCTTCCTGGAGGACGGCGACGAGGTCTCGATCACCGCCTCCGCCCCCGGCCCCTCCGGCACCCGCGTCGGCTTCGGAGAAGTCACCGGCCGAATCCTCCCCGCCCGCTGAGTCGTCGGCCGGCTTGATCGCCGTTCGCCCCGTGCGGGCGGGCGGCGGGGGCGGGCATGAACTGGGGCGTGTCCCCGTGCGTCCGATCAGCGGGTCCGCTTACGGGAAGGACGCGCATGACCGGTCTCATCGTCTTCGTCCTCCTCGTCGCGGTCGCGATGTTCGTCCTCGGATGCATGGACCAGCGGACCGTCTACTGGAAGACCCGCGCCTGGCAGTACCGGAACCCGGAGGCCAACGAGCCGTCCGACGCCGCGCTCGCGACGGGCCGCGCCGGAGCGTTCGCGGGCGCCGTCGCGCTGCTCGTCACCGCGGGCGTCCTGCTGGGCGTCGAGAACGCGCGGACCTACTCGACCGCGCAGGTCAGTTCCGTCGCCCATGCCGCGGCGTCACGGCTGGACGAGGGACCGTCGTCGGGGATCGGCTCGTCGTTCGGCACCATGTCCGACATCTACGACGCAGTGAACGACGAGGGCGGGGGCAACGTGCACATCCGCTCGGCGGGCGGCGACAAGTACGCACTGACGAACCGCAAGGGCAAGAACCCCGTGTGCCTCACGGTCACGGTCGACAACGAACTGGACCTCGGCGGCGGCGAGCCCTGGAGCCACTCGGTCACCACATCCGTGGACGACGGTCCCTGCTGACAGGGCGTTCCGGTCACAGGCCGGCGAGGAAGGCGAGCATGGCGGCGTTGACCTGATCGGCCGCTTCCATCTGGACGAAGTGCCCGGCGCCCTCGATGACGTGGACATTGCGCAGGCCCGGCACCTGAGCCTCCATCTGCTTCAGCGCGCCGGACCCCATCATCTGGAGGACGGGGTCACGCTCCCCCACGAGGAACATCGTGGGGACGGTTACAGGCTCATCCGGACGGTTCTGCTTCTCGTTCCAGACGTGGTCGTAGGCCCGATACCAGTTGAGGCCACCGGTGAAGCCCGTCCGGCGGAACTCCTGGACGTAGTAGGCGAACTCGTCCTCCGACAACCACGGCCACGGCAGGGGCGGGGCTTCGGGGAGCACATCAAGGTATCCGTTGCCTTCACTCGGGTGCTGCCAGATGTCGAGGTACCGGTAGCCGCCGCTGAGCGCCCAGAAGACATTCGCCAGGAAGCGGTCCGGCGCGGCCCCCAGCTCCTCGTCCGCAGGTCCCTCCTTCTGGAAGTAATGCACATGGACGAAGTGCTGTTCGGCCATCCGCGCGTACAGCTCGGTAGGCGGACGCTTCGAGACGGGCATGCGCGGCACGCTCAGCTGCATCAGTGCCTTGACCCGGCCCGGGGCCCATTGCGGCAGGTCCCAGACCAGGGCGGCGCCGAAGTCGTGGCCCGCGAAGACGGCCTCGTCTATGTCCAGGGCGTCCAGGACGCCGACGAGGTCGGCGACGGTGTGCCCCCGGTCGTAAGCCTGCGGTGAAGACGGGCGGCTGCTACGCCCGTATCCCCGCATGTCGAGGGCGATGGCGCGGTACCCCGCAGCGGCCAGTGCCGGAAGCTGCCGCCGCCAGCTGTACCAGAGGCCCGGGAAGCCGTGACACATCACCACCGGCACGCCGTCGCCCTGTTCGACCACATGGAGGGCGGCTTCGCCCGCGTCCAGCATGTGGTGGCGTTCGCGAAAACTCATGCCGTGGCCTCCCTCCGGCAGGACGATCCTGTATCGGACCCGCCTCCCGTAGGAGACGATCCTGAAGCCTCGCGCGTGGACGGTCCGCCGACCTCCCGTTCACCGGGACAGCGGTTGGACGAGCGGCCGTTCCGTCGGCGAAGGTCGGGCCACCATGTCGCAGCCCCCGAGTCCCGACCTCGCCGCGCGCGTCGCCCGGCTGGAGGCCATCGAGGAGATCAAGGCGCTCAAGCACCGCTACCTGCGGGCCTGCGACGCCAAGGACCCCGACGGGTTCCGCGCCTGCTTCATCACCTCGGGCGCCTCGATCGACTACGGGCGGCTGGGCGCGTTCGACGACGCGGAGGGCATGGTCAGGGTCTTCGAGTCGATCGCGCTCCGGAAGGTCGACGGCAGGAACGTCATCCTCGACATGCACCACGCGACGCACCCCGACATCGTCGTGCACGACGAGACGCGCGCGTCGGGCCGCTGGACGCTCAAGTTCCGCCAGGTGAACCTGGAGGACGGCACCGAGTCGGTGAGCACCGGCGAATACGAGGACGAATACGTGGTCGAGGACGGCCGCTGGAAGATGGCCAAATGCCACTTCCACCGGCACTGGACGATCACCCGCCCACTCGGCCCGGACTGCCGCGTCGACCAGGCAACCGACTGAAGACCACGCCCGGCCGACAGCCGCACAGCCCGACCGGCGGGTGCACGGCCCCGCCGGCAGGTGCACGGCCCGGCTAGAGTCGCACCTGACAGGCAGCAGCACGGGCAGGTGAGCGGCGTGTGCCGGTGGGCGCCCGCGAGTGAGCACAGGCTGGTGGGTGACCACGGGCTGGTGGGTGGCACGGACTTGGTGGGGAGCATGGAACCGATCTTCCGGACGGCCGCGGCGGACGACGTCCCGGCGCTCGTCGCGCTCGTGGAGAGCGCCTACCGCGGGGACTCCAGCCGCGCCGGATGGACGACCGAGGCCGAGCTTCTCGACGGGCAGCGCACGGACCCGGACGCCGTCGCGGCCGTGGTGCACGACCCGCAGGCAGTGATGCTGGTGGCCGAGGTGGACGGCGCGCTCATGGCCTGCTGCCAGTTGGAGGACCGCGGCGGGCACGCCTACTTCGGCATGTTCGCCGTCAGCCCGTCCGTGCAGGGCGGCGGGCTCGGCCGCCGGGTCCTCTCCGAGGCCGAGCGGAGGGCGCGCGAGCAGTGGGGCGCGGCCGAGATGCACATGACGGTGATCAGCCTGCGCGAGGACCTGATCGCCTGGTACGTCCGGCGCGGCTACGCCCGGACCGGCAAGACGAGCCCGTTCCCGTACGGCGACGAGCGCTTCGGCCTGCCCAGGCGAGGCGACCTGGAGTTCGAGCTGCTGGTGAAGAAGCTCCGCTGACGCCTACGCGCGCGACCCCGCGCCACCGCGGCCGGAGGCCCGCACGTGCCGTTCGAGCCGTTCCGCGGCGTACGCCGGGCCCGGCGCGGCGCGGAGGCGTCCGGCCAGTGCGGTCGCGGCCGCCCGGTACGACGGGTCCTCGATCAGCGCGTGGACGGCCGCCGCGATCTCTTCCGGCCGGGCGCTCTCCCCGTCCAGCGCGATCCCGGCGCCCAGCTCGGCCGTGCGCCCTGCCAGGGCGGGCTGGTCGGCGGCCGGATTCGGAAGTGCGACGATCGGCACGCCGTGGGCGAGCGCGGCGGTGACGGTCCCGTGGCCGGCGTGCGTCACGACCGCGGCCGCGTGCGGCAGCACCTCGGTGTGCGGCACCCACGGCAGGACGACGGCGTCACCCGGCACCCGCAGCCCGGCGACGTCCGTCATGGCGCTGGTGACGAGGACGCGATGGCGCCCGTCGGCGAGTGCGTCGAGGGTGCGCTGGATGCGCGAGGTCTGGTCCCACGCCGGGCCGGTCGAGAAACCGGCCACCACCAGCGGCCGGGCGTCGTCCGCGGGCCAGGGAAGGCGCAGGTCGGACGGCGGCTGCTCGTCAGGGACCGGTCCGATGAAGTCGAACGACGGCGGCGCCTCGTCGGCGGAGGGGTCCAGGTCGCGGATGGTGGTGCACAGCGGGAGGAACGGCGCCCAGGCGTCCCACAACCTGCCGATCGGCGGCTGCCCGACTTGGCCGCGCACGGCGTTCACCGCGGGCAGGAGCATCCGGTCCATCGGGCCGCCCGGCGGGCAGAGCGCACCCGGCGCGCTGTGCACCAGGACCGCCGCCGGGGTCCGGAAGCCTCCAGCGCCGCCAGCGCACCGAACATCAGGCAGTCGGCGACCACGCCGTCGTAGGCGCCGTCCGCCAGCAGTTCGGAAACGTCCTCCACATGCGCGGAGCAGGCCCACACGGCGTCGACCAGCGCGGGCAGCCACCCTTCCGGCGGGGGCGCGGCGGGATAGCCGGCGTCGGCGCGTGGAAGGGGCCGGAACGCGAGCCCGGCTTTGCGGAACCGGTGCCGCTGCCAGCGATAGCCCGCGACAGTGACCTCATGGCCCCGTGCCCTCAGGTGACGCGCGAGACCGGTCATCGGTCCCTGGTTCCCGGCCCCGTCCCAGGTGAGCAGCAGCCAGCGCGCCATCGTCACACCCCTCCCAGCAGGGACTCGATCATCAAGGCCATCGTCGCCTCGGCCCCGGTCCGCGACCGCCCCATGTCCCGGCGGAGCAGCTTCCAGGTGTAGACGTCGCAGGCGCAGACGAGCGCGTCGACGACCATCGCCCGCCGCTCCTCGGGCACCGCGTCCAGCCGTGGACCGAGCTGCCTCTCGACGTGCCGCCGGTGCCGGGTCCTGCCGATCTGGACGATGGGCGCCACCGCCGGGTCGGCCTCGTCCGCCAGGTTCCGCACCACCGCGTCCCCGTACTTCTCATAGTGGTCGAACCACGCCGAGACCGAGCCCGGAACGTCCCCCGGCTCGGGCTGGCGCAGCTCGGCGCCGATGCCTTCCAGGACCTTCTCCAGGGCCAGCTCAATGAGTCGCGCGCGGCTGCCGTACGCCCGCAGCACCGTCGGGACGCTCACGCCCGCCTCGGCGGCGACGTCCTCCAGCCGGATGTCGGAACGCAGCCGCGAGCCGAGCAGCCGCACGGCCGCCTCCAGCACCCGCCGCCGCGTCTCATCCGCCGACTGCGCGCGGGCCCGCATGGTGTAGGTCCTTTTCACGATAATCAAGGCTAACACGAAAGTGGCGGGGGCTCCGGATTTCCTCCGCAGCCAAGTTGAGGGTTTACGGTTGCTAGTCAGCGCTTTGGCTGCTGAACCTTCACTGGGAGTTTCAATGACACCCTTGAAGGTGTCGATCACAGGGAGGCAGGCGCATGAAGTTCGTTCTCGAAGTGGACCTGAGTGAGGGCGCCGTCGCCGAAGACGCCGTCGCCGAGCTGGGACGGATCCTGCGCTACTGGGGCGGCAATGTCCGGCACTACGGTTTGAAGCCCGGAGACGGATCCGCCATCTACGACTCGAACTACGCCGAGGTAGGACGCTGGAAGATCACCGAAACACCCGCCTAGCCCCCCGAAACGGTCGCGCCAACACCGCCGCGCGACGGAGCAAGAGCGCGGCAACCCAAGCGCACAGCCAAGCAGGCGCGCAGCGAAGCTCAACGTGGCGAAGCTGGGACGCCGCGAACCGGGCGCGCAGCCAAGGGAACACGGTGACACGCACGCATAGCCAAGCAGGCGCACGGCCAAGCAGGCGCGTAGCGAAGCGGGCCACGGGCGAGTAGGGGCGCGGCCCGTGTTTGCGTGGCGGAACGCCCGGCCGGGAGAGGGGAGCCGGCCGGGCGTTTCGCGGGGGAGCTTTGCGGGGTCGGGTCAGGTGAGGTTCTTCGGGCGGTAGGCCTTGTACTGGCTGCCGCTGGACAGCCCGTACGTGCGGGTGCGGTGGTCGGTGCCGTAGCCGCCGCGCTGCTCGTACGCCCAGTAGGCGGTGTGCTTGCTGCTGGTCCACTTCTCGAAGATGACGACGTGCCGGGTGGTGTTGCTCCCGATCGCGTCGATGATGAGGTCGCCCTTCTTCAGCTGCGACATCGAGATCCGCTTGCTGTAGGTGGACGAGGCCAGGCCGACGGTGTTGGGGCCTGGCTTGGGCAGCCGCAGCGTCATGGACGCGTAGCCGGAGCAGTCGGTGCGGTAGCCGCCGTGGGTCTTCGACTGGCTGTAGGGGACGCGGCTGCTGGTGTGCGGGTGCCAGGTCTTGGCCCGGGCGATCACCTGGTCCCGGGTGACCTTCGGGACGGCCGCCACCGCGACCCTGGCGTCCGCCGCCTGGAGCTGGACGCCCTGCGCCGGCGCCGAGTGCGCGGCAGGGGTGGACACGCCGTACAGGCCGAAGGCGGTTCCGCCGGCCAGCGCCAGCGAGCTGACGCCGAGGAGAACGGTCCGAGGGGAAGGCATTGGCAATCCTCCGTGAAATGTGCGGGAATTGCGCCCCGTCGGGCGCCGAGTTCGGGGGTGTCGATCGACCCGGCACACGATAGGGATCACCTCGTGCCATTCGGCAGGGCCGCTGGAAAGGTTGGGACACCGGGACGCGCGGGACGCTTCCGAACTGCGAGAACGCCGTCCCAGCAAGGGCTCGCGCGAGACAACGAGACAACACGGAATGCACGAGGCAGTCACATGGGGTACTTATTCACGAACCCTGGGTGATCAAGCTTTGGTCCTCTTACCGGCGCAGAGGGAACTGGGCATAATGGCCAGCCCTGCCCGAGGGAGACGAGCAATGAGCCGAAGACGACCGCCGACTCCGCTGCCCGACGGCCTGCCTGAGGCGGCACGCATCCTGCTCACCGAACTGCGCGCTTTGAAAGAGGATTCCGGGCTCGATCTGCGCGCCCTGGAACGCAGGACGCATGCCAGCCGCTCGTCCTGGAGCCGCTGGCTCAGCGGCGAGACGTGGATCCCGGTCGACGCCGTCACCTCGCTCGCGGACCTTTGCGGCGCGGACGCGCGCCGCCTCGCGGTCCTGTGGGAGCTCGCGGACGAGGCTCGGCGCTCGGCCCCGTCCGCGGCGGAGCTGGCGTCTGCTGCCGACCCCCTTGCCGCCGCACCGCCCCCAACTGGACCGAACAACCCAGCACCCCTCCCTGGTGCGGCGCCCGTCCCTGATACTGCGCCAGCCGGTGGTGCCGTGCCCGCCGGTGAAGCTGCGCCCGCCGGTGATGCCTCGCCCGCCCTTGGTTCAGCGCCCGTCGGTGAGGCTGGGCCCGTCGTTGAAGCTGTGCCTGTTGGTGGGGCTGCGGCTGTTGGTGGTTTGGGGGGTACTGACTCCGTGCGGCTCGGGGGGCTGGCGGGGCGGGTGCGGTCGCGGCGGTTGCTTTTTCTTGGGGCCGTTGCCGGGTGCGCGCTCGTCGCCGGGAGCGCCGGGGTGGCCCTGGGCGCGGCGTTGAAGACGCCGCCGGTGGCCGGGGACGCGGGTGCGCGGCCGTCCGAGCCGGCACGGCGGCCCGTCAAGGTGATCAGCCGCCGTGAGGTCCTGGCCCGGACGAGGTCGTGGCATCCGCACAGCGCCCGGCGGGTGCCGTACGACCAGAACGCCGGTTACCGCGGCTACCGGACCGACGGCTCCGGGTATGCGTCCATGGCGCTCGGGCTGCCGAAGCCCGGCCCCAACTCGGCGCTCCTCGAAGCGTCCTACTGCCGGCGGATCCCGATGGCGTCGCTGCTTCCCGGCGACCTCGTCATCAAGGCGAGCGGCGGCGCCGACGTGCGCGAGGTTCTGGTCTTCGACCGGTGGACGGGGCCCGCCCGCCGCGGCTACTGGGCCTACCAGCAGCGCCGCGGCTACGGCACCGACCACCTGGTCCGCAGCGACGGCCTCGCATCCGGCGCCGACCACCACGGCTGCCGCCCCTACAACGTGCAGGACGACCCGGTCGGTTGAGCGAGCGTCCGGGCGACGGGGTCAGGAGCGGGCCGGGACCAGGCGGAAGGCCACGAAGGCGGGAGACTGCTCCAGCTTGGCGTGGTCTTCGGGGTAGCGGTCGGCCATCTCGGGGTCGGGACGCGGCTCCAGGAGCTCTTCGATGAGGAATCCGGCCGCGCGGAACTCGGCGCAGATCGCCGTCAGGGGGCGTCGCCACGCCCGGATCGGCCAGTCCCGTTCGGGGCTCAGCGATTCCTCCACCGGCTCTTCGAGGAAGTAGGAGCCGCCCAGGCGCAGCCATCCCGCCATCGGATGCTCCGTCGAAAGGACGACCGCTCCGCCCGGGGACAGGATGCGGCGGAACTCCTTCAGCAGCGCGACGCGGTCGTCGAAGTAGTGCAGGGCCAGCGCCAGCACCACCAGATCGACGGAGGCGTCCGGCATCCAGGCCACGGGCGTTGACAGGTCGTGGACGCGCAGGTCGGCGCGGCCCCCGGTGCGTTCCAAGGCCATGTCGACGAACGTGGGGCTCACGTCGCAGCCGACGACGCCCGCGCCGCGGTCCAGCAGTTCTCGCGCGTAGAGGCCGGGACCGCACGCGGCGTCGAAGACGGTGAGGCCGGCCACGTCCCCCGCGAGGCCGAGCACGGCGGGACGGTCGTAGAAGGCGTTGTAGGAGCTGTCCTCGGCATGGGAGGCGTACTCGTGGGCGAAGCGCTCGTACATGCCTCCGATCGTGCCAGAAAGATCAACCAGCTGTGTCAGGAGGACGGCCGGTCTCTGTCAGATCCTTGGAGACCGGGCCGACGCTGGCGCGTTCAGGTGACAGCGGTAGGCGGCGATGTCGTCGAGGAGGCGGCGGGCCTGGATCTCCTTGGCATCCGGACCGGTGCGGGCCATGAGGATGGGCGATGTTGGCCGGGTCCGGCCACGCGGGGTGCAGCCACGCGGGTGCGGACGCGCGGGTGCGGCCACTGCGGGCGCTCGATCATGCGGCACTGCTTCTCCTGTCCCTTGGGACGAGTGCACCCGGCTCAGGTTCTCGTCACGGACGTCTCGTCCGCGGCGTCGTCGGACGGTTCGTGCCGGGCCTCCCGCAGCGCCTCCCGGTGGGCGGCGCGCGACTCCTCGGCGAGCCTGTCGAGTTGCGCGACGTGCTCCTCGTCGCGGGTCAGGTTGTCGCCGGTGGACGGGTCGAACAGGTGCACCCGCGTCGTGTCGATCCACAGCTCCGCCTCGCGCCCCGGCGCGATCGTGCTGGAGGCGTCCAGCGCCACGACGGCCTGGGTCCGCAGCTGGTCGCTGTCGAGCTCCCGTGACAGATCACGCAGCCGGGACGCGAGGTCCTCGGGCGCCTCGTACGGGACGTAGGCGTACAGCTCGTTGCCCAGCCATTCGGTCACGTCCACCCGGACCCGCACGAGGCTGCCGCGGGCCTGCTTGTCCTCGCCGACGAGCGAGGCGTCCTCGAAGTGGTCCGGGCGGATCCCGACGAGCACGACCGACCGGTCGCCGATCGCGGCGGCCTTGCGCGCGTCGCGCAGCTCGAACCGCCCGAGCGGCGTCTCCAGGAACACGCCGTCGCCGGAACGGTCCGTCGTGACGGAGGCGGGCAGGAAGTTCATCGACGGCGACCCGATGAACCCGGCGACGAACAGGTTGACCGGCTCCTCGTACAGCTCGCGCGGGCTCCCGACCTGCTGCAGGACGCCCTTGCGCAGCACCGCGACGCGGTCGCCGAGCGTCATCGCCTCCGTCTGGTCGTGCGTGACGTACACGGTGGTGACGCCGAGGCGCCGCTGGAGCCGGGAGATCTCGGTGCGCATCTGCCCGCGCAGCTTGGCGTCGAGGTTCGACAGCGGCTCGTCGAACAGGAACGCGTCGGCCTGGCGGACGATCGCGCGGCCCATCGCGACCCGCTGCCGCTGCCCGCCGGACAGGTTCGCGGGCTTGCGGTCCAGGTGCTCGGTCAGCTCCAGCAGCTCGGCGGTCTCGTTGACGCGCCGCCGCACCTCGTCGTCGGCGGTCTTCGCGAGGCGGAGCGGGAACGCGATGTTCTCGAACACGCTGAGGTGCGGGTAGAGCGCGTAGTTCTGGAACACCATCGACAGGTTCCGCTGCCGCGGCGCGACCTTGTTGACGACCCGGTCGCCGATGAGCATCTCGCCGGACGTGATGTCCTCCAGCCCGACGATCATCCGCAGCAGCGTGGACTTGCCGCAGCCGGACGGGCCGACCAGGATCATGAACTCGCCGTCCCGCACGTCCAGGGAGACGTCGTTCACGGCCGGGAAACCGTCGCCGTACCGCTTGACGATGTTCTTCATGGTGATGGCGGCCATGTCTGCCTCTCAGCCTTTGACGGCACCGGACGTCAGCCCGGCCACGATGCGGCGCTGGAACGCCAGGACGATGATCACGACGGGGACCGTGACGACGACGGCGGCGGCGCAGATGGCGGTGGTGGGCTGCTCGAAGTAGGACTCGCCGGTGAAGAACGCCAGCGCCGCCGGGACGGGACGGGCCCGGTCGGTGGAGGTCAGCGAGATCCCGAAGACGAAGTCGTTCCAGCAGAAGAAGAAGGTCAGGATCGCGGCGGTGAACACGCCGGGCGCCGCCAGCGGGACGATCACCTTGCGGAACGCCTGCCAGGTGGTCGCCCCGTCCACCTGCGCGGCCTGCTCCATCTCCCACGGGATCTCGCGGAAGAACGCCGACAGGGTCCAGATCGCGAGCGGCAGCGCGAACGAGATGTAGGGGATGATCAGGCCCGGCCAGGTGTCGTACAGGCCGATGGTGCGCCACAGGTCGAACAGCGGCCCGACCAGCGACACCACCGGGAACATCGCGATGGCGAGCGCGAACGACAGGATCAGCCGCTTGCCGGGGAACTCCAGCCGCGCGATGGCGTACGCCACCAGCGTCGCGAACACCACCCCGACGAACGTGGCGATCAGCGAGATGCCGATCGAGTTGATCAGTGCCGAGGTGAACAGGTCGGTTCTGAAGACCGTCTCGTAGTTCTCCCACGTCCAGGTCTTCGGGAAGAAGCCCTGGACGTTGCCGATCTCGCTGGGCTGCTTGAACGACAGCATCACGATCCACACGACCGGGAACGCCGTCCACACCAGGATCAGCAGCGAGGCGGCGATCCACAGCCACTTCGAGCGCGCCGACTCCATCAGCGATCACCTCGCACCTGGGACAGGTCCACGCGGAACCCCTTGATGAACACGGCGGCGATCAGCACCACCGACAGGAACAGCAGCACCCCGACCGCGTTGCCGAGGCCGAGCTCGGTCCGCGTGATGATCTGCTGGTAGGTCAGGAACGACAGCACCTGGGTCTTCTCCTGGCCGGACGTCATGATGAACACGTTGTCGAAGATCCGCCACGCGTCCAGCGTCCGGAACAGCACCGCGACGAGGATCGCGGCCTTCATGTTCGGGATCGTGACCCGTTTCAGGCGCTGCCACGCCGTCGCGCCGTCCACCGTCGCGGCCTCGCCGAGGTCGGCCGGCACCTGCGCCAGCCCGGCGAGCAGCAGCAGCGACACGAACGGCGTCGTCTTCCAGATCTCCGACAGGACGATCACGAACAGCGCCGCCCAGCGGTCGGAGAACCAGGCGAAGTCGCCGAGCCCGAACCAGGAGTTGACGAACCCCGACTGGACGTCGAAGGCGTACTTCCAGGCGAACGCGGAGATGACCGTGACGATCCCGTAGGGCAGCAGGATCGCGGTCCGCACCGTCCGCCGCCCGAAGACGGCCCGGTGCATCACCATCGCGAGCGCGAACCCGATGACCAGCTCCACCCCCACCGTCGCCACGGTGATGATCAGGGTGGTGAGCACCGTCTGCCAGAACAGGGCGTCCGACAGCGCGGTCGCGTAGTTGCCGAGCCCGACGAAGTGCCGGTCCTCCGGTGCGGTGATCCGGTAGCTGAACAGGGACTGGTAGACGGCGTTGACCAGCGGGTACGCGGTGACCAGGAGCATCACCACCACGGCGGGCAGCGAGAGCAGCAGCCCGAGCCTGCGCTCGGCGCGGCCGCGGTCGGAGATCTCCGCGCGGGCGGGGGCGGGGGCGCTGCCGGACCGGCCGAGCTTCGGCGCCGTTTCTGCGGACGTCATCCGGACACCTTCCTTTCCGAGCCTTCCCTCAGAGCAGCGCCTGGTCGCTCAGGACCGCCCGGACGAACTCCGCGGACCGGCGCGGCGTCGTCGCGGGGTTCACCGACGCGGGCGGATGCCAGCGGTGCTGGACGGCGCCGGACAGGTCGGCGTAGTAGGGGGTGGCCGGGCGGGGCGCGGCCGCGGCGATGGAGTCCCGCATCAGCGGGGCCATCGGGAACTCCTCGAGAATGTCGGGATCATCGAAGATCGCCGGCCGGGCGGCGACGTTGCCCTCGTCGAGCATGTACCGCTTCATGTTGGCCGGCGAGGTGATGCACCGGGTCGCCTCGACGGCGAGGGTCTCGTGCTTGCTGTACGCGCCGATCCCGATCTCGATGCCCCCGAAGGGCGGCTTGCTCGGCTGCCGCGGGTCGACCCGCGGGTAGCGGGCCCAGCCGAGGTCGCCGACGATGTTCTTGCCGATGGCGCCCGCGTCGGCGTCGCCCTTCTCGGCCCGCCAGACGTAGCCCCAGTTGAGCAGGAAGCCGCCGCGCGCGCCGTTGATCGTCGCCCGGGACTGCTCCTCGATGTCGGTGGACAGCGTCGGGCTCGCGGCCGAGGACCGGGCGAGCCTCCGGATGATCGACGCGGCCTGTTTCGCGGCCGGCGAGTCGATGTCGATGCGCGCGTCGTCGCCCTTCTCGGCGTCGCTGATGATGCGGCCCCCGGCCGAGGCGATCAGCGCGTTGATCCACACCATGTAGCCCTCGTACCGGTTGCCCTGGACGCCGATCGTGGTGTTCGTCCGGACGGCCGCGTCGAGGAGCTTGTCCCAGGTGAAGTCGGCGGCGTTCGGGTCGATGCCCGCCTTCTCGGCCACCGACTTGCGGTACCACAGCAGCTGCGTGTTGGCCCAGAAGGGCGCCGCGTAGAGCCTGCCCTCCCACATCGAGCTCTGCACCGCGGGGGCGAAGACGCCGTCGGTCAGCGGTGCGGCCTCGCCCTTGGTGAACGGGCGCAGGAAACCGGCGTTGGCGGCCTCGGCGACGAACACCGGGTCCAGGCTCATGAGGTCGAGCCCGGAGTCCTTGGCGGCCAGCCGCCTGATCAGCTGCTCGCGCTGCTGCGTCGCGTCGCTCGGAAGCAGCGACGTCTCGATCCGGTACCGGCCGCCCGCGGCCTGCGTGCAGGACTTCGCGAGAGCCGCCTGGCCGCCGTTGTCGGGGTTGACGTACCAGGTGAGCTTCGGCGTCCCGCCGTCATCGCCGCAGGCCGTCAGCCCGCCGGCCAGCAGTGCCAGCGCCACCGCGCCCCTGAGCCAAGCCGATCGCGCCCGCTCCGCGGGACCGTGCCGCCCGGCCGCCCTCTCCCGGGGCCGGGCCCGTCCCGCCTGGTCGCTCTCCGTTCGATCGGCTCGCTCATCCATGAGGCCTCCCGAAGGTCCCACCGGACTGCGGGCACTTCGCCGGGCCGCACCCTCGGCGGGATTGGTCCCCCATTCGACCACCGGATCGGGTGAGTGTCGAGATCCGGAGAGTAATCGGAAGGCAAAGGATCTTGGTCTCCGCATGGGGTGACCCGGGCCGTTACGTGATCAGAATTCACGACGCGAGAAGGCGCGGAGAGAGCGCGGGCCCCGACCGACCCGCGCTTCCCTCCGCGCCTTCGCCTGATGGGCGGATGTGGCGTGGTGAACGGCTCTAGTAACCGCCGCCCGACCCGTAGCCGCCGCCTCCGCCGCCGCCCCCGTCACCGGTGCCGGATCCCGTGCCGGATCCCGTGCCGACGGCCTTCTTGCCGGTCGGGGTGGTGGCCCACCAGACCCCGCCGACGCCCTGGCCCTTGGTGTCGCCGGGCTGCTTGTCCTGCTCGTAGTAGTACATGGGCCAGCCGTCGATGGTGAGCTGGCACTTGCCGTCGTCCTTGCGCTCGATGAAGTTGACGACCTTCTTCGAGACGCCTTCCAGCTTGAGGTGCTTCCAGCCGTTGAAGACGGCCGGCGGCCACGCCTTCTTGCACGAGCCAAAGCAGTTGGTCGTCGGCGGCTTGTTCTTGTCCTTGTCGTAGCGGTAGAGCGTCATGCCCTTGCCGTCGGTCAGGATGAGGCCGAGTTTCGGATCGCGCTTGGCCTTGACGACCGTCCAGCCCTTCCAGCGGTTGCCGTTCGCCTGCTTGAGCGGGGCCGCCTTCTTGCCGGTCGGGGCCGCGGCGTACCAGGTGCCGCCCACGCCCTGGCCCCTCGTGTCGCCGGGGCTGCGGTCCTTGGCGAACCGGTAGAGCGGCCACCCGCCCAGCGTGACCTGCCACTTGCCGTCCGGCCGCTTCACCTTGCCGACCAGCGACTGCTGGACGCCCTTGACCTCGGTGTTCCCCTGGCCCGCCCACACCGGCGGCCACGCCTTGGCGCACGCGTCCGCGCAGGTCGACGCGGGCGGCCGGGCGGTGTCGTTGTCGAAGCGGTAGAGCGTCATGCCCGTGCCGTCGGTGACGACCCTGCCGAGCTTGGTGACGCTGGCCACCTCCAGGACGGTCGGTTCCGGGGCGGGCGACTCGGACGGCTCGGCCGACGGCTGCGCCTGCGCCTGGGTCCCCGCGGCGTTCTGCTTCCCGCCGGCCTTCTCCTGCCCGCACCCGCTCAGCACCAGGCCCGACGCCGTGAGGGCGGCCGCAGCGGGGATCGCCCAACGTGGGAATTTCATGTCGTGTCCTCCAGGTGGTCCTGGGCCCCGGCTCCGGTTCCAGGTCCCGCACGTCGATCGAGGTGGAGCCGCCGCTCTCCCGGATCGAGGAGGAATACGGTGAACCCCTCGGAGCGGGTTCAACCGCCTGGAACCGGCCGCCCTCGCGCCGAGTCCCATGCTTGTGCCGCATGCCTGCGGCGGCGGACGAGGAAGGCTGCGGTGACCACGGGAAACGACTCAGCGGACGGCCCGGTCGACCTCACGAAGAAACGTCCCCCGGCACCGGCGCCGGCACCGGAGCGGAGTCCGGGGCCGGCGTGGATCGTCGTGCCGGCCCGCGTGGTGGCGCTGATCGTCGTGGTCCCGCTGCGGTTCGGATGGGACCTGGCCGTGCTCGCGGCCCGCGGTGTCCGCGCGGCGTGGAACGTTCTCATGCGGGTGCCGGGCCGCTTCGCCCGGCTCCTCGGCCGGATGCTCCGCGGCGCCTGGAACGCCCTGTACCGATGGCTGCTCGCTCCGGCCGGACGGCTGCTGGCCGCCATCGGACGGGGCATCGCCGCGCTGCTCGACCTCCTGCTCGTCCGGCCGCTGCGCTGGCTCGCCGTCGTCGTGGTCCTCGGCTTCCTGCGGTGGTTCGGGCGCGGGACCGGACGGCTGGCTCGCTGGATCCACCGCGTCCTCATCGCGCCGATCGGCCGTTTCCTGGCCCTGCTCGGACGCGGCCTCGGAGGACTGCTCGCGTTCCTCGTGCTCCGGCCGCTCCGGGTCCTCGGCCGCGGGCTCGCCTGGCTGTTCGGCGTCCTCGGGCGCGGTCTCGGGCTGCTGCTCAAGGGCATCGGCCTGCTGATCGGCGTGCTCGTCGTCCTGCCTGCCGTGCTGCTGTGGCGCTACGTCCTGCGCCCGCCGCTGCTCGGCCTCGCCTGGCTGGCCCGCGCCCTCTGGGCCGGCCTCGCCTGGCTCGGCAGCGGCACGCTCACCCTCCTGGTCGCGCTCGGCGGCGCGCTCGCCGCCGGCTGGCGCGCCTTCGCGGCGGCAGTGGCGTGGTCATGGCGGCTGATCGGCCGCTTCCTGGCCTGGCTGGGACGTGTCCTGATCGTCGTGCCCGCACGGGCGATCTGGCGCTACCTCCTGGCCCCGATCGTCGCCGGGGCCGTGGGGACCTGGCGCCTCGCCGCCCGGATCCTCCGCTGGCTCTGGCGAACGCTCGTCGTCATCCCGCTGCGGGTACTGGTCGTCGCCCCGGCCCGCTGGGTACGGCAGAGCCTCCTACGCCCGATAGGACACGGCGTCCGCTCAACCTGGCGAGTCACCGTACGAGACCCCCTACGCGCGGCACGGCGCACGATGCGAGAAGCAGCCCGCGACGTCCGCCTCACCCTCCGCCGGACCTTCCGCGGAAGGTAGAACGCGCTGGCCCCCAAGGGGACCAGCGCGTTCCGTTCGCTACTCGTCGGTGTCGGTGGTGCGCTGCTCGGTGCGTTCGCGCATCTTGCGGAGCAGGTCCTTCTTCTTCTCGGCCGCCTTGGCGGCGTCGCCGTCGGCTGCCCGCGCCTTGCCGCCGCGCAGTTCTCCGCGCGACAGGTTCTTGCGCTGGCCGCCTACGCCGAGCATGCCGTCGCGGCCTCGGCTCTTGGACATGGTGATCTCCCGTCCGGCTGGGTGTCGTGGTCGGTCGCACCCAGGTCCGGCCGTGCGGGAGCGCGCAGCTCAGACGCGAATCGCGTCCCGGCCGGACCCGGCGGCGGGACGGTCGCGGTAGACGCGCTGGGGAGTGGGCCACCAAGCGGTGGCCTCGGCATTGAGAAGCATGCGGTCAGGGTGGCAGCCGGTTCGGTGGGCCTCAAACGAATTTCTTGTAAGGGCTGCTGGGATACTGGTGAGTGATGTACAGACTTCTTTTCTCACTGGTCATCGCCCGCGTCTCGGCGGAGAGCGTCCACCATCTGACCCTGCGGGCGCTGCGTGCGATCCAGGCGGTGCCCGGTGCGGTGCCGCTGCTGCGGCGGCTGTTCGCGCCGCGCGACCCGGCGCTGGCCGTCCGCGCGTTCGGGCTGGACTTCCCGAGTCCGCTCGGGCTCGCCGCCGGGTTCGACAAGGACGCCGTCGCCTACGCGGCGCTCGGCGCCTTCGGGTTCGGCCACGTCGAGATCGGGACGGTGACCGGGCGCCCGCAGCCCGGCAACCCGCGCCCGCGGCTGTTCCGGCTCGTCCCTGACCGGGCGGTCGTGAACCGGATGGGCTTCAACAACGCGGGCTCCGAGGCCGCCGCGCGGCGGCTCGCCGAGCGGGCGCCGGGAGTGGTCGTCGGCGCCAACATCGGCAAGACCAAGGTCGTCCCGGAGGCCTCGGCCGCCGCCGACTACGTCGCGAGCACCGAGCGGCTCGCCCCGCACGCCGACTACCTCGTCGTCAACGTCAGCTCCCCCAACACGCCGGGCCTGCGGAACCTCCAGGCCGTCGAGCACCTGCGCCCGCTGCTGACGGCCGTGCGCGAGGCCGCCGACCGCTCGTCCGCCCGCCGCGTCCCGCTGCTGGTGAAGATCGCACCGGACCTGGCGGACGACGACGTCGACGCCGTCGCCGACCTCGCCCTCGAACTCGGCCTCGACGGCATCATCGCGACCAACACCACCATCGGCCGCGACGCCCTGCTCAGCCCGCCCGCGCTGGTCAAGGAGACCGGCGGGCTGTCGGGCGCGCCGCTGCGCGAGCGGTCGGTCGAGGTTCTGCGCCGGCTGCGGTCCCGCACGGGCGGGCGGCTCGTGCTGATCTCCGTCGGCGGGGTCGAGACGGCCGACGACGTGTGGGAACGCGTCCGGGCGGGCGCGACCCTCGTCCAGGGGTACACCGGGATGATCTACGGCGGTCCGCTCTGGGCGCACCGCGTCAACCGCGACCTGTCGCGCCGCCTGCGCGGCAGCGCCTTCCGCACTCTGGACGAGGCCCGCGGCTGACCCGGGGCGTTCCCCCGGGTTAGACGAAGAAGCCGTCCGCGATCAGCTCCGGCAGGACGGCGGCGGCGTGCGCGCGGACCTCGCCGGGGTCGATGCCCGTGAGTTGGGCGATGGCGTCCAGGAGCGGATCGAGGGGCAGGGTGCCGTCGCAGACCCCCGCGAGGGCCGCCTCGACCGTTCCGACGCCGGCGGCGCGGCGGAGCCGGCCGGCCTGCCGCAGGACGATCCGCTCCGGGTCCTCGGCACCGGGCGGGCCGATCTGTTCCTGGACGAGACCGGGCGCCGCCGCGAGCAGTCGTCCACAGGCTGTGGAAAACTCTTCCGCTTTCACGAGGCCGTCGAGAACCTCGTGCGCGTAGGCGCCGGCGGGCTGCTCGACGGCGTGCCGCAGCTCCTCGATCCGGACGGCCGGACGCTCGCTGCGCCGCAACGTGATCCAGCCGAACCCGATGCCGGTGACGTTCCGCCGCTCGAACTCGTCGAGCCACGCCCCGTACCGGGCGCGGTATTCGGGCGTGCCCGCCTCGCAGGAATCCCGCAGCCACAACTCGGCGTACTCCGCCGGATCCTGGACGTCGCGCTGCACGATCCACGCGTCGCAGCCGTCCACCCACGCGCCGACGCGCTCCTCCCAGGGGGTCCCTTCGACATGCAGCCAGTTGGCCAGGAGCTGGCAATATCCGCCGTCGTTCAGGTACCGGGAGGCGTTCTCGACGAGGCGGCGGCAGAAGTCGTCGCCCGCCATCCCGGACTCGCGGTAGGTGAACCGCCGGTCGCCGGGCGGCGCGACGACGAACGGCGGATTCGACACGATCAGGTCGAAGCGGCGACCCTCGACCGGCTCCAGCAGCGACCCGCGCAGCCGTTCGGCGCCCTCCACGCCGGACAGCGCGAAGCTCATCCCGGCCAGCTCCAGCGCCCGCGGATTCACGTCCGTCGCGGTGACGCGCGCGCCCGGCGACCGTCCCGCCACATGCACGGCCTGGACGCCGCATCCCGTGCCCAGATCGAGCACGCTGTCCACAGGCCTGTGGATAACCAGCCGGGCGAGATTGCCGGACGCGCCACCGGTTCCGACCACATGATCGTCCGCCGGGAGGCGCCCGTCCCCGGGCCGCACCTTCAGATCGGACACGGCGTAACCGGCGTGCCCGTCGCCGTCCACCGCCTCCAGCGGCTCGACGCGCAGCAGCGCCCGCACCTGCCCGCCCGACACCTCGGCGAGCCCCGCCGCCACCAGATCGTCCGAGGCGACCGCGCCTTCGGGGACGGGCACCTGGAGCCAGAACAGCCGCGTCAGCGCCTCGACGGGCGAGCCGCCGGCCGTCGCCCGCAGCGCGGGCACGATCTCGTCCCGCGCCAGCGCCCCACCCGCGACCGGGCCGAGCGACTCGCGCACCCCCGCGACGGTGTAACCGGCTCCGAGCAGCAGTTCGCGCACACGACGAAGATCAGGCATCCGCTCATCCTGCCCCCTGCGGGCCGGGCACGCGTCCCGGATCGCCGTCCGGGGATCAGCCCAGGTAGGTCTGGAAGCCCTCGGCCAGGGACTCGGCGATGCGCTGCCGGAAGGACGCGCTGGACAGCTTGTCCGCGTCGCCCTTGTTCTGCATGTTGCCGCACTCGATGAAGACCTTCGGCACGGTCGACATGTTGAGCCCGCCGAGGTCGTCGCGCCGGTCGATGGCCTTCTTGCCGAGGTAGTTGGAGTACGGGATGCCGGTGCCCTCGTGATAGGCGTTCCGCAGCGCCTCGCCCAGCTCGGCGGAGCCGGACACCATCTCGGAGTTCCGGCCGATGGACAGCGGCTCGATGATGTGGAAGCCGTGGCCGGACGCGGACGCCCCGTCGGCGTGGATGGACAGCGCGGCGTCCGCCTTGAGCCGGTTGCCGAGCGCGGCGCGCTCGGTGACGCAGGGACCGACGCTCTCGTCGTCCTTGCGGGTCAGCGAGACCTTCGCCCCCCGGGACTTCAGGATGCCGGCGAGCCTCTTCGACACGTCCCAGGTGAAGGCGTGCTCGGTGTAGCCGGCCCTGGTCTCGGTGCCGGTCGTGTCGCACGCCTTGCTGCCGTTGCCGATCTTCACCTGCCGGTTGATCTCGGACGGGTGGTCGGCGTTGCCGCCGTTGTGCCCGGGGTCGATCACGATGACCTTGCCGTCCAGCGACCGCGGGTCACCCTTGGCGGACGCGGGCGACTTGCCGCCCCCGGCGCCCGGGGACGCCGCCCCGGCCGTCGGCGGCCCGGCCGCCTCGCCGCCGCCGGACGTCCCGGAGGAACCGTTGCACGCGACGAGCGCGCCCAGGCACAGCGCGATACCGGCGACCGCGGGGCCGCCCCGATGAATCCGCACAGGCCGTTTTCCTCCGTGATGACTTCGTTACCGACCCTGACAGTCTGCACACCGGTACGGGTTCGTCAAACGGAGTCGGGAAAATCAGCCTCGCAGCGGGTCCTCCTTGCCCAGCAGGGCGGCGAGGGCGCGCGCCTCGTCGGCGTCCAAGCCGAGGACCACGCGGGGACGCCCCCACGGGTGGTCGATCGAATGGGCCACGTAGCTGGCGACGGACTCCGACACCTGCTCGGCGAGGCCGCGGGCGTGCCGCCACTCCGACCACGCGCGTTCCAATTCGCTCGCCGCGCGCTGCGCGCACGACACCAGTTCCGGATCACGCACGACCTGTTCCCCTCTGGTGAACGGACCCTCTCCCGACCGCCGGCAGGACCGTCCCGGCGGCCTTCCGTGAGGCCGCCCGGGACCGCCCGCCGACGGTGAAGTCCCATTAACCACCTGGCCGCGTGCCCCGTCCCGGGGAATGCGGCAGGTTTGGCCGGCCCCTTACCCGGCGCGCACCGGTTCGACGAACGATCGACCGTCCCCGTACCCCGGCCATAACCGGCCCCAGGCGACGGCGCCGTTTCGATGCACGACGTCGAGAACCCATGACGCCACGTTCGTGGGACGCGTCAGCGGCGAGCCGACAGGACGACGGACCTCGGGAGCACGGCCGCGGCGGCACGGGCGGAGCTGCGCGGGACGCGGCGTCACCGGCCAGGGCGGCGGGCGTCACAACGCGCGGATCAGGGCACGGACCGGGCCGGCGGGAGCGAGGAGAAGGCGGGGGGACGTCCTGCGGCGGCGCACAGGCGGGTCACGGGGAGGGAGCGGGCCCCGTCGTCGAGCGGACCACCAGGTGCGGGACGACCAGCTTCTGCCGCGCGGCGCGGGACGGGTCGCCGATGCGTGCGGTGAGCATCTCGGCGGCCACCCGGCCCATGTCGCGGCGCGGCTGGTCGACGCTGGTCAGCGAGATGTGCCGGATCGCCGCGAGGTGGGTGTTGTCGTAGCCGATGATCGAAAGGTCCGCCGGGACCCGCATGCCGAGCTCGTCGGCGGCCGACAGCGCCCCGGTGGCGACCAGGTCGTTGGGAGCGAAGATCGCGGTCGGCCGGGCGTCGCGGCGCAGCAGCGAGAGCGCGGCCCGGTAGCCGCCGTCCTCGGTGAAGTCGCCGGGCTCGACGACGATCTCGTCGGCCAGGTCGTGCCGCCGCATCGCCTTCTCGTAGCCGGCGCGGCGGTAGCGCGCGGTGGTGGAGCGCGCGCCCTCGATGTGCGCGATCCGGCGGTGGCCGTGCTGGACGAGATGGTCGACGGCGAGGTTCGCACCGAGCTCGTCGTCGTCCACCACGATGTCGACGCCCACCACGTCGCGCTCGCCGACGACCACCACGGGGACGCTGGCGGCCGCCTCCTTGAGCGACTCGGGGACGACGCTGAGCAGGACCAGCCCGTCCACCCGCATCTCCAGGAACGCCTCGACCGCCTCGGCCTCGAACATCGGGTCCCAGCGGCCGCTGCCGACCAGCATCCGCAGCCCCGCGCCGTGCAGGCTCTCCTGGAGCCCGTCCAGGAACTCGGCGAAGAACGGGTTGTGCAGGTCGGCGACGATGGCGCCGATCAGCCGGGTGCGCCCCTCGACCAGGCTGCGCGCCACGGCGTTCGGGCGGTAGCCGAGCTCCCGGGCGGCCTGCAGGACGGCCTGTCTCCGGCGTTCGCTCACATGCGGTGACCCTCGCATGACCAGCGAGACGAGCGATTTGGACACTCCCGCGCGTTCAGCGACATTGCGGATGGTCGGTTTCGGCGCGGGCACCGTCCTGCCCTCGTCGCGCGGTGCGGGAGAGGGCTCGCTGCGCGGCCGAGGCACCGCGCCCTCTCCCTGCAAGTCGTGCGGGGGATTTGCTTCATCTGCTGACATGGCACTCCGTCCAGGGGAACCTGCAGGACCTGCCGCGGCGGCGCCCCGGTGAGGGATTCGGTGCACCGCCCTCCGCTCAGGAGGAGATGCCATGATGCCGCGCCTTCCCCCCATACCGCCGCGACACTGAGTAACGGGCATCCGACAATGGTGGTTCGGGCCTGTGGTGTTCTGGATCACACTCGTGGCGGGGAACCGGCGGCGGGCCCGCCGGCGTCGCGCTCGGTGTGCGCCCCGACGGCGCCCGGCTCGGATACCCTGCCCAGGTGGGAGATCGTGCGATGGCCGGTGCGAAGGCGCGCGGCCGGCCGAGCGGCGGGCGCGGCCGGCGCCGGCTCAGCGTGGACGAACGGCGGGACGAGCTGATCGAGGCGGCGCTGCAGCTTTTCAGCACGCGCTCGCCCGAGGACGTCTCGATCGACGACGTCGCGGCGAAGGCGGGAGCCTCCCGGGCGCTGGTCTACCACTACTTCGGCGGCAAGAACGAGCTGTACATCGCGGCGCTCGGCAGTGCCGCGAAGCAGCTGTCGGTACTGCTGGAACCGCCCACGGAGGGCAGGCCGCTCGAACGGCTGCGGATCTCGCTGAAGCGCTACTTCGACTTCGTGGAGAGCCACGCGGCCGGGTACACGGCGCTGCTGCGCGGCGGGCCGGCCGACCGCTCGGGCGAGGCCGGCGAAATCGTGGACGGGATCCGCCGGCTGCTGCTGGACCGGATCCTGCACTCGCTGGACGTCGACGTGCCGCCGCCGATCCTGCGCATCACGCTGCGCTGCTGGATGGCGACCGTGGAGACCGCCGGCCTGGACTGGCTGGAGAACCGCGACGTGTCCCGCCCCGATCTGGAGCGGCTGCTGGTCGACCAGCTCGTGGTGATCATGCAGGTCTCCGGCAGGCACGACCCGGGCACGGGCGCCCTGTTCGACCGCCTGGCCCACGAAGAGATGAACCATTAGGCCGTGTTTCACAGTCCCGGCCCACTTCGCTCGCCTGGCGGCTGTGTTTCCACAGTTCCGGCCCACTTCGCTCGCCTGGCGGCTCGCTACGTGACCGGTACTGGGCGAACGCGGCATCGCTTCGCGATCTGCCCGGCTCCGCTCGCCTTCGGCCTCGCTCCACCGGCCAGGTCACGCGTTCGCGCGCGTGGCCGGGGCCACTTCGAGACAGGCCCTAGCCGCCCGGAGATGAACCACTAACCGCTCGACCTGCGGTTATCGCGCTGACGTGCGCGGAGTTTCGGACACCCAACTCGCCCGCGTCCACAACCGGACACACCCCCCGGAACCAAACCACGTCCCGCGACGGGCGCGTCCCTCGCACCGGCGCGGCATCCTCAACCGGCGCACCGCTCAGACCAGGTGCGTTCCCGCGACAGACGCGTCGCCCGCAACCTGCGCGTCTCTCAGGAGAGACGTATTGTCCGAAACCTGTGCGATCGCCGGGGCTGGGGCGTTGCTTTGGGAGTGTGCGCTCTGTCCCCGGGGGCGGGTTGGTGCCCGTCCCGGGGACAGCGCGACTTCGGCGTTCGGGACCGACGGTTCTCGGATGACCGTGGTCCCGTGTCGGCCAGGAGACCACTGAGCGGGTCCCCGCACGTATCTCGGGCGCGAGGTCCGATCAAGGACCTCCTGGCCGCCCCCCTCTTGCGCTGTGCGTCCGGAGGGCTCCGCTGGAGCCCTGCCGGTCGGCGTGCCTACTCCGAACGCTGCTGCGGGATTCCCGCGAGCAGCGCCCGCACCTCCGCCTCGCGGTACCGGCGATGCCCGCCGAGCGTGCGGATCGACGTGAGCTTTCCCGCCTTCGCCCAGCGCGTGACGGTCTTGGGGTCGACGCGGAACATCGTCGCCACCTCCGCCGGCGTCAGCAGGGGCTCGGCCTCTGGCGTACGTGCTGACATGTTTGCGGCCTCTCCTCCGTGGACCGATGACAGCGATCCTGCGATTGATCCTCGCGTGGTCACTGATGTCCCCTATGGCCCGAAAGAGCCACTATGACATCACAACGTGTAACCTTGCCACCACTCAGCGCAACAAGCAAGTTCCTGGCGGTAGTTGCGTGCAAACATCCCCGCGAGAGCGGGGAAGTGTGCATGTCCGGTGGTCGCTGGGTCACGCTGCGTGATTCTAGCGACACGTATAGTCGTATCGCGCGCGGATTCGGGAAATTTGTTTTAGTTCGCGGCCTCCAGCGCCCGCACGGGGCGCCAGCGGGCCAGGAGACGCTTGTACATCGCGACCGTCAGCTCGACCTCACCTCGCTCCATCCCGGTGAGGGCCACGGTCATCTCCGCGACCGACTCGTCAGTACGGAGCGTGGCGTCGTCCAGGAGATGGACGAGCCCGCCGTAGTCGAGTTCCACGAGCGCGCCGGGATGGAACTCGCCGAGCCACCGGCCGAGGGTGTCCAGCCGTCCCGCCGACAGGAGGTAGACGTCGTCCGTCCCCTCGCCGAGATTCTCGCGCACCACCGGGAGCGCGGCCGCCACCCGGCGGCGCGCCTCCCCCATCGAGGTGACGTAGATCAGGGTCCGCACGGGCGCCGCCGTCGCCGGGCCGTGGGCCGCGGGCTCCTCGGCCGTGTCGTCCGGCGGCCGGTACCCGGTCCCCGGCGTGCCGAGCGTCAGGCACCGCTCGCCGCGCGCAAACGGCACGAACCAGTCCAGCGGGACGTGCCAGGTGCTCGTCAGGATGTGCGGGCGGAGGGAGCGGCCGGCGTTCTTCCACTGCTCGAAGTCGCTGCGCACCCGCTCGGACAGGGGCGGCGGGACGAAGGCCGCCGCCACACCCGCCGCGTGCTCGTCCCTGAAGCGCTCGAAGGCCAGCCAGGAGCGCAGCCGCGTCCCCCACGGGCACACGTAGATCATGTCCTCCAGGCGCCGCACGTAGGCGTCCCTGCTCTCCCGCTCCGGGACGACCTCGGGCGGCGAGCCCGTCAGCCTGAGCACGGCCTCCCGGTTCTCCGCCCCGAGCGCGTGGATCCGCCTGGGACGGCGCCTGGAGTCGGCGTAGACCGTCCACAGGGTCCGCGCGGGCTCCGGGAAGGCGGTCACCGGTTCATAAACCCGTAGGTACGCCGCGTACGGAAGCACCATCGCATCGTGACATGAGAATCGCATCGTGACATGAGATTCGGTCGGGCGTGGCGCCATCGCGCGCCCTAGGCTGATCTTAGAGACAGAGAGGAGGGCACTACCGTGCCTAATGTCTTCGGGGCGCCCCACAAGGGCACCGAACCCCGACACGAGCAGGTCGTCTTCTGCCAGGACGAGGCCAGCGGCCTGCGCGCCATCATCGCCATCTACTCCACCGCGCTGGGCCCGTCCCTGGGAGGCACCCGCTTCTACCCGTACGGCTCCGAGGAAGAGGCCCTCGCCGACGTGCTGAACCTGTCCCGGGGCATGGCGTACAAGAACGCCCTGGCCGGGCTCGACCTCGGCGGCGGCAAGGCCGTCATCATCGGCGACCCCGCCACGGACAAGTCCGAGGCGATGCTGCGGGCCTACGGGCGTTTCGTCCAGTCGCTGAACGGCCGGTACTACACGGCGTGCGACGTGGGCACCTTCAGCGAGGACATGGACATCGTCGCGCGCGAGTGCCGCTTCGTCACCGGACGGACGGTCGCGCACGGCGGCGCCGGCGACTCGTCCATCCTCACGGCGTTCGGCGTGTTCCAGGGCATGCGGGCCGCGGCCGAGACCGTGTGGGGCCAGGCCACGCTGCGCGGCAGGCGGGTCGGGGTGGAGGGCGTCGGGAAGGTCGGCCACCGCCTGGTGGAGCACCTGCGCGAGGACGGCGCGGACGTCGTGATCTGCGACGTGGACGAGGCCGCCGTCGACCGCGTCCGGGCGCTGCACCCCGAGGTGGAGGTGGTCGCCGACGCCGACGCCATGGTTCGCACGGAGCTCGACGTCTACGCGCCGTGCGCGCTGGGCGGCTCCCTCAACGACGACACCGTGCCCGTGCTGGGCTCCAAGGTCGTCTGCGGCGCCGCCAACAACCAGCTCGCCCACCCGGGCGTGGAGAAGCGCCTCGCCGACCGCGGCGTCCTGTACGCGCCCGACTACGTGGTGAACTCCGGCGGCGTGATCCAGGTCGCGGACGAGATCGAGGGCTTCAACTTCGACCGCGCCAAGGCCCGCGCCGCGGGCATCTACGACACCACCCGGAAGATCTTCGCGCTGGCCTCCGACGAGGGCGTCCCGCCGGCGGTGGCCGCCGACCGCCTCGCGGAGCGCCGGATGTCGGAGGTCGGCAGGCTGCGCGGCATCCTTCTCTGAGCTTCGCGGGGGACGGCCTCCGAGCTCGCGGAAGGCGCGGGCGGAGGGTGCACTCCCTAGACCTGTTTAGACCGTTGCAAAACCGTTGTGAGGGCCACCGTGGGGCGGCGTACGACCGTCCCACGGTGGCCTTCGCACGTTCACGTGACCACCGGATACACTGTTGTCATCAGCAACAGGGGCGCCGCCACGTACCGTCGATGTACCGAGCCAGGCGCAAAACGGGTACGGTTGTACCCGTGACTGACGCATGGCTCATCAGGCACCGGTTCGTGTGGTACACGCGCGCGTTGATGGGCCCACGAAAGCCCTGACCATCGAGGGGGTCGAGCCAATGGGTCGCGGCCGAGCCAAGGCCAAGCAGGTGAAGGTTGCCCGGCAGCTCAAGTACAGCACCGGCAACACGGACCTCGACCGCCTGAAGGATGAACTAGGAGTCAGCGACTCCGGCGAAGACTCCTATGACGAGCTCGCCGAGAAGTACGCCGACTACGCCGATGACTACGGCACGGAGACCCGCAAGGACGACACCTCCGGTTGACCGGCAGACAGCACGCCACCGCCCGCACCGCCGGGCGGTGGCGTTTGTCATGGGCCGGACCAGGTCCGGGGGCCGCCGCTCACGCTGAGCGACCCCACGGGCCGCGTTCGGTGTCCGGCATGCACCCGTTGCCCTGAGAGGTCCGGGAGGGGCTCAGCGTCCCGTTCAGCCCCGTCCGCGAGGTCGGGCGGGGCGGAGGGGGGCAGCAGGCCGGCGGATCAGCGGAAGGTCGCTTCGCCGGTTCCTTCGGTGATCTCACCGAGGACCCAGGACGGGACGCCGCGGGAGGTCAGCAGGCGGAGGGCCTCGTCGGCGCGGTCCGGGGCGACGATCGCGGCCATGCCGACTCCGAGGTTGAACGTCTTGTCCATCTCGGCCTGCGGCACGTCGCCGTGCGCCTGGAGCAGGCGGAACACGGCCGGGACCTCCCAGGACGAGCGGTCCAGCACGGCGTCCACCCCGGGCGGAAGCGACCGGGCCAGGTTCGCCGCCAGCCCGCCGCCCGTGATGTGCGCGAACGCCCGCGCCCCTCCGGTCTCGGCCAGGGCAAGGCAGTCCTTGGCGTAGATGCGCGTCGGGGTGAGGAGCTCCTCGCCCAGCGGGCGGTCGAGATCGGCCGACCGTGACTCCAGCGTCAGGTCCGTCGTCGCCAGGATGTGCCGGACGAGCGAGTACCCGTTCGAGTGGATGCCGGACGACGCCATGGCGATCACGACGTCGCCCGCCCGCACGCGTTCGGGCCCGAGGATCCGGTCGGCTTCGACGACCCCCGTCCCGGCGCCCGCCACGTCGAACTCGTCGGCCTCCAGCAGGCCGGGGTGCTCGGCGGTCTCGCCGCCCACGAGGGCGGCGCCGGCGAGAGCGCACGCGTCGGCGATCCCGCCGACGATGTCGGCGATGCGCTCCGGGACGACCTTGCCGCAGGCGATGTAGTCGGTCATGAACAGCGGCTCGGCGCCGCACACCGCGAGGTCGTCGATGACCATGCCGACCAGGTCGTGCCCGATCGTGTCGTAGACGCCCAGGCGCCGCGCCAGGTCGACCTTGGTGCCGACGCCGTCCGTGGACGTCGCGAGCAGGGGCCTGTCGTAGCGCAGCAGTGCCGAGGCGTCGAAGAGCCCCGCGAACCCGCTGACGTCGTCGACGACCTCGGGCCGCCGCGAACGGGCCACCCGGGACTTCATCAGCTCGACGGCGCGCTCGCCCGCCGCGATGTCGACGCCTGCGGCCTCGTAGGAGGTCGTCGGGCGATCCGTCATCGGGTGGCCTCCAGCAGGTGCTTGCCGCGGGCGTCCTGCTCCACCGGGATCGGGTACTGGCCGTCGAAGCACGCCCGGCACAGCTCGTCCTTCGCGATCTGCGAGGCGGAGATCAGCTCGTCCAGGGAGACGTAGCCGAGGGAGTCGGCGCCGATGGAGTCGCGGATCTCCTCCACCGACAGGTTCCCGGCGATCAGCTCGGCCCGGGTCGCGAAGTCGATGCCGTAGAAGCACGGCCAGGAGACGGGCGGGCTGGAGATCCGCACGTGCACCTCGGCGGCGCCCGCGTCCCGCAGCATCGACACGATGGCGCGCTGGGTGTTGCCGCGCACGATCGAGTCGTCCACCACGACCAGGCGCTTGCCCTCGATCGCCTCGCGCAGCGGGTTCAGCTTCAGGCGGATGCCGAGCTGGCGGATCGTCTGGGACGGCTGGATGAACGTCCGGCCGACGTAGGAGTTCTTGACCAGGCCCTGGCCGTAGGGGATGCCGGACGCCTCGGCGTAGCCGATCGCGGCCGGCGTGCCCGACTCGGGCGTCGGGATGACCATGTCGGCCTCGACGGGGTGCTCGCGGGCCAGCCGCCGCCCGACCTCGACGCGGGTGGCCTGGACGCTGCGCCCGGCGATCGTCGTGTCGGGCCGCGCCAGGTACACGTACTCGAACAGGCAGCCCTTCGGGCGCGCCTCGGCGAACCGCTCGGACCGCACGCCCTCGCCGTCGAGCGCGATCAGCTCGCCCGGCTCGATCTCCCGGACGAACCGGGCGCCGACGATGTCGAGCCCGGCCGTCTCCGAGGCGACCACCCAGCCGCGGTCCTCCAGGGAGCCGAGCACGAGCGGCCGGATGCCCTCGGGGTCGCGGGCCGCGTAGAGCGTCCCCTCGTCCATGAAGACCAGGGAGAACGCGCCGCGGGTCGCGGGGAGGATCTCCCGCGCCGCCTCCAGGGCGCCGCCCTGGCCGCGGGCGGCGAGCAGGGCGGTGAGGACCTCGGTGTCGGTCGTGGCGGTCAGCTCGCCCGGGTCCAGCCGCGCGGCCAGTTCGGGCGTGTTGATGAGGTTGCCGTTGTGGACGAGCGCGAGCCCGCCGTCGTCGGTGGACCGGAACGTGGGCTGCGCGTTCTCCCACGTGGGCGAGCCGGTCGTGGAGTAACGGCAGTGGCCGACGGCGATGTGGCCGCGCAGCGTGTTCAGCACCGACTCGTCGAAGACCTGGGCGACGAGGCCCATGTCCTTGAAGACGACGATGCGCGAGCCGTCGCTCACGGCGATGCCCGCCGACTCTTGCCCGCGGTGCTGGAGCGCGTACAGCCCGTAGTACGTGAGCTTGCTCACTTCGGCCCGGGCCGCCTGTTCGGCGGGAACCCAGACGCCGAAGACGCCGCAGGCGTCCTGCGGAGCACGGTCGGAGGGATCGATGTCGTGGCTCAGACGTCCGTCACGGAGAGGCACGTTCGCCAGTCTAGATGCCCGGTTCACCTGCTCCGATCGGTGGCATCTCCTTAACCGACCTTTACTCCCCGAAACCACGGGGATCACGGGGTGCGGGGGAATCTGGGGGACGACACGTGGAGGAACGCATGACCATGCCCGGGTACCGGACCTACTCGCCCCCCGCTCCGCCGAGGCGGAGCACCCTGGCGCGGTCCTCCCAGGTGCTCGGAATCGTCGGCCTGGCAGGGCTCGCGGTGTGCTTCGCGGGGATGATCCCGGCGCTCGCGGGCCTCGTCCTGGGGACGGTGGCGCTCGTGCGCCGCGCCCCCGACCGGCGCCCCGCCCTCGTGGGGGTGGTCTGCTCCGCGATCGCCCTGCTGATCGGCTCCGGGACGCTCTTCTGGCTGCTGAGCAAGGCGGCCCAGTGCGGGGACGCGGCCCGGTACCCGGACGACGTGTCGCGGCGGAACTGCGTCGAGCGCGAATTCCCGTTCGCCCAGGCGACCCCCTGACGCCTTGGTTCAGGCGCCCGGCTGGTCGGCCAGGGAACGGACGGCCTCCTGCCCGAGCGCTGAGGCGTACACGCGCAGATCGTCGATGAGGCCGCCGAAACCGGGCTTGGCAGGCTCTTTGCCCAGGTAGATGGGACCGGCCGGGGTGACCACGGGATGTTCCAGCGAGACGGCGGAGTCCTTCTCGCCGTCGATGTAGAGGGCCATGCCCCGGGTGTCCACGACGAAGGCGATGTGCGCCCATTCGCCCACGGCCAGCCGGGCCTTGCTGTCGACGTACTCGGGGCCCTTCACCGTGAACAGCTGGACGCGGAGCCTCATCGCGTCCGGGTACAGCCAAAGGCCCAGGCCGCGTGCGTCGTTCTCGGCGACGGGCCTGTAGAGGAGGCTGCGCCACTCGCCGGTGGGCCCCTCGTCGACCCGGACGAAGAACGCCAGGCCGAACCCGAAGATCTGGCTGAGGACGAGCTGCGGCGCCGCGGGGATCACGGCGCGGTCATTCTCGCCGAGCGACAGCGCCTCCCCGTCCCGTCCGGGGACGATCCGGGCGTTCTCCGAAAGCTCGGCGGCGGGGGCGGCGGCTCCGGCGGAGTCGGCGGCCCGGCGGCCGTCCACGGTGCCGGCGTCGAACGTCCAGTGCGCGATCAGCACGGAATCACCTCCGGTAAGGCCCGCGTCACCCGCGCACGCTATGCGCGCCTCCCCCACCGAGTCGAGAGGCCGCCGTCGGCCGAGAGGCGGCGTCAGTCGAGGGGCCGCCTTCAGTCGAGGGGGAGGGGGAGGTGGGGTGTCAGGTCGGCGCGCGGGCCGCTCGCGCGGACGCGGCCGTTCGACGCCGCGTCTTCCCAGGTGAGGCGGCCGGTGGCGAGCGCGATCCACGTGGCGGCGTCCATCTCCACCACATTCGGTGGCGTACCCCGGGTATGGTGCGGGCCGTCGATGCACTGAACGGCGGCGTGCGGCGGTACCCGGACCTCCACCGAACGTCCCGGGGCCAGTTCGGCCAGCCGGTCGAGCAGGTACCGCACCGCTCCCCTGACCACCGGACGGCTCGGTTCGGCGGCTCCCGCCTCGATGCCGGCGAGGACCGTGTCCAGAGCCGCGCGGCGCAGCGCGGCGGGCTCGTCCGCGCCGGTGTAGGGCGCCAGCCCGAGCGCGGCGCGCTGCTCGTTCAGCACGGTGGAGGAAAGCGGTGTTCGCGGCATCGCGCAAAACGCTACCGGGTCATCCTCGGTGCCGCGCAGGCGGTAGAAAGGACCCCGGTGCCAGGCATGGGGGCGCAGGGAACGGGGAGGCCGGGGACGCCGTCCCCGGAGGAGACGGAGGTTCGTCAGATGCCCGAGGCGCTGCCCCTGCAGCCGGGCGATCCGAGACGGCTCGGATCGTTCGAGATCACGGGACGGCTCGGCGTGGGCGAGCAGGGCGCCGTCTTCCTCGGCAGCGACCCGTCCGGACGACCCGTCGCCGTGAAGGTCCTGCACGTGCGGTTGAGCGGCGAGCCGGTCGCGCGGTCGCGCTTCGCCGACGCGTTCGCCCCGGCCCGGAAGGTGACCGGCTTCTGCACGGCGGCGATCCTGCACGCCGACGTGGAGGGCGACCGCCCCTACGTGGTGAGCGAGTGGGTGGACGGGCCGTCCCTCCAGCAGCTCGTGGACGAGGAGGGCGTGCGCGGCGTCGTCGTCGTGGAGCGCGTGGCGATCGGGATGGCGGTCGCTCTGGCCGCCGTCCACCGCGCGGGCGCCGTCCACCACGATCTGAAGCCCGGGAACGTTCTTCTCGGCCGGCACGGTCCCCGGCTGAGCGATTTCGCCATCGCCCACGCCATGGAGGCCGTGAACGTGGCGTTCCGCGGCCATATGACCGAGGACCCCGCCTACAAGTCCCCCGAGCAGCTGAGCGGCATGGGCATCGGCCCGGCCGCCGACGTGTTCGCGTGGGCGTCGACCGTCCTGTTCGCCGCCTCGGGCAGGCCGCCGTTCGGCGAGGGCTCGCCGTCCGAGGTGATGCAGCGGATCGTCTACGACGAGGCCGACCTGTCGGAAGTGCCCGACTCCCTGCGCGAGGTGGTGGAGGCCGCCCTGGCCAAGGACCCTGCCGAGCGCCCGATGGCCAGGACGATCCTCGAACGGCTGCTGGGCAAGGGCAGCGCGCTCTCTGAGCGCCTGCCGACCTCGATGGTCGAGGAAGGCCGCGCCCTCGCGACGGGCGTGATGGTCCGCCACAACCTGCCACGGGTCACGCCGCCGCCGCGTCCCCCCAGGGGAGCGCCGGGGAACCCCATGGGAGCCGCTCCTCCGGCCGGGTTCACGCCGAGCCCTGCCATGCCTCCGGGTCCGGTGCCTGGACCGCCCCCAGCTCCCGTGCCCGGACCGCCTCCGGCTCCCGTGCCCGGACCGCCGCCGGGTTCGCCGTCAGGGCCGGTCGCGGACTCCGCCTCGCCATCCGTGCCGCTGCTCGGGAAGCTCGCGCGCTCCCGCCGCGCGCGTCCGGAGCCCGAGCGGGAGCCCGAACCGCCCGCCGCCGACCTCGACCCCGCCGCGTTCGAGGCCACCACGACCTTCGACGCGGTCGGCACGAACCGGCCCGGGCAGCAGGCCCAGACGGGCGGGGGCGACCAGGCGGAGCAGACCACGCGGTTCGACGCCGTCGCTTCCGAGCGGACGGCGACGTTCGACGCGCCCGTCCCCGAGCGGACGGCCACGTTCGACGCCGTCGACATGCCCCCGGCCGACCCCACCGCCCCGAACCCCCTCATCCCGGGGCTGGGGCAGGGGCGCGAGGGCAGCGGCGGGCACCGCTCCCCCAACCGCTCCTCGCCGTTCGGGGCCCTCGCGAAGATGCGGCGCCCCGGCAACCACGTCCTCGGCCTGGCGCTGTCGCTGGCCATCGGCGTCAGCGTCGGCGTCGCCATCATCGCCCTGGTGCTGTGGCCCCAGTTGAAGGCGGACGACGACGGGTCGCCGCCCGACAGCACCAACACGTCCGACAACCGCCCGGTGACCACGATCCCGGCCTCGTTCGCCGGGACGTGGAAGGGGACGGTGGTCAACACCGGCCGCAACGCGTCCTTCCCCGTGGAGATCACGTTCCAGACCGGCGGGACGACCGGGCGCGCCCTGTACCCGCGGGAGAACTGCGACGGCACCCTGCGGCTCGCCCGGGGCACCGAGAGCGCGCTGAAGATGAACCTGGACATCGGCAAGCCGTGCACGTCCGGGATCGTCCAGGTCACCCGGCAGCCCGACGGGACGCTCCAGTACACCTGGACGAAGCCGGGGACGAGCCTCGGCTACGGGGGGCGGCTCAGCCGGGCCTGACCTGCTTCTGCCACCTCCGGCAATGCGTCCATTTTGTCGCCTCTTATCAGGACAGTTCCGCTAAGGTTTCCCCTCGATCGAAACCATCGATCATGGGCGGGACGCCTGCGCGCGCTCCCCTGCAGAAGGAGGCGCTTTGCGGGTTGTCCACCGTAGGCTGCTGCTCGTCGGCTCGGTCGCGGCGTGCCTCGGCGCCGCCGCCGCGCTCCCGGTGCTCGCCGACGACTCGTCGTCGCTGGTGAAGGTGACGGCGGCGGAGGGCACCCCGGTGCCCGGCCGCTACATCGTCACCCTGAAGACCGGAGCGTCCACCGACGCCGCCGCCAAGAAGGTCAAGGCGACCGGCGTCCGGCGCTTCGACGGCGTCCTGAACGGCTTCGCCGCGAAGCTCAGCGACGACCAGGTGAACAGGCTGCGCCGCGACGACCGCGTCGCCGCGATCGAGCAGGACCAGATCGTCAAGGCCACCACGACCCAGCGCGCGCCGCTGCCCTGGGGCCTCGACCGCATCGACCAGCGGTCGGCGAAGCTGTCCAAGACCTACACCTACAAGTCGTCCGGCAAGGGCGTGAACGCCTACATCATCGACACCGGACTGGACGTCGGGCACAAGGAGTTCGGCGGCCGCGCCTCCATCGCCTGGGCGGCGAGCAGGTTCAACGGCGACGGACGCGACTGCAACGGGCACGGCACCCACGTCGCGGGCATCATCGGCTCCAAGACCTACGGCGCCGCCAAGTCCGTGAAGCTGCGCGCCCTGCGCGTCCTCGACTGCAACGGCGAGGGCTCGATGTCGGACATCGTCGACGCCGCCAACTGGCTGCGCACCCACGCCGCCAAGCCGGCCGTGGCGAACATGTCCCTCGGCGGCCCCAAGTCCACCGCGGTGAACACCGCCGTGATGAACCTGTCCAAGTCCGGGGTGTTCACCTCCGTCTCCGCCGGCAACGAGAACGCCGACGCGTGCAAGGTCTCTCCGGCCGGCGCGGGCTGGGTCATGGCTGTCGGCGCGACCACCAAGAGCGACACGCGCGCCTCGTTCTCCAACTGGGGCAAGTGCGTCGACATCAACGCCCCCGGCTACGGCGTCTACTCCACCTGGCCCGGCAACCGCAGCAAGGCGCTCAGCGGGACGTCCATGGCCGCCCCCTACGTCAGCGGTGTCGCCGCCCTCTACCTGTCGACCCACCCGAAGGCCACCTTCCCGACGGTGCAGAAGGTGCTGAACGACAATTCCACCCACACCCTCAAGGGTCTGCGTTCGCAGCCCAACAGGCTCCTGTGGAAGGGCAAGCTGTGAGTCCCGTCACGTAAGATGGCCCGGCTCCCAGCAAGGGAGCCGGGCATCTCGCGCCTCCGCCACGTCCCATTACCGCAGGGTTTACCCTTGGCGAGGCAGACGGCTCTTTAACGTCCATTGACCTTTGGCCATGACGAGAGGAGAACACGTGGAGACCCCCGCCTCCACCCGTCGGCATGCTGACCGCCGCCGTGGCCGGCGCCACGCCGCCGCGGCTCTCGTGGCCCTCGCCGCCGCGGTGCCCCTGGTCGCCTCCGCGACGCCGTCCGCGGCCGCGCCGGCGTCCCTGCCCCTGGACCCGGGCGACAGCGGCAAGTTCGCGAAGCTGAACCGCCAGATCGAGCAGCTCGACAAGGAGTACGGCGGCGACCTCGCCAAGCTGAAGGACGCCGAGTACGCCGCGAAGAAGGCGCTGGACAAGTCCAACAACCTCCAGCGCGACCTTCAGGAGGCCCGCGGGGTCGTCGCCCAGCTGGCCGCGTCCCAGTACATGACGAACGGCGAGGACCCCACCGTCACGTTCCTGGCCGACGCGGACCCCTCCGACCTGCTCAGCAACGCCACCCTGGTCAGCCATCTCGCCCAGAACAAGGCGGGCAAGGTCGCCCAGATCCAGAAGCTCGTCAACGACCAGCTCGCGGCCCGCAAGGCGGCCCAGCAGAAGATGACGGAGCTGAACAAGGAGATCAAGGACCTGAGGCGGCGCAAGTCGCAGATCCAGTCCCTGGTCAAGAAGTACAAGCCCGAGTCCCCGAGCGTCGGCATGGGCGGCGTCACCCCGCGCATGCTCAAGGTGAAGAACACCATCGACCTGGAGATGGGCCCGTTCCCCACGATCGGCTGCTTCCGCTCCACCGGCGACCCGCAGGACCACGGCAGCGGCCGCGCCTGCGACTTCATGGTCACCACGGGCGGCGTCATGGCCTCCGGCAGCGCCCAGTCCCTGGGCGACCGCACCGCCGCCTACGCCATCGCCCACGCCAGCGCCCTCGGCATCAAGTACATCATCTGGCGCCAGCGCATCTACGACCTCCGCAGCCCCGGCTGGCGCTCGATGGAGAATCGAGGCGGCGTCACCGCCAACCACTACGACCACGTCCACATCTCGGTCTTCTAGGTCGTATCTGGCTCCGACCAGAGCCGCATCACTCAGGCTCCCGCATAGCGCCGCTCCGCCCGACCCGGCGTATGGCGTTCCGGCCACAGCCGGGCATGACCGCTCTCCCGTTCACGCGGGAGGAGGCCGGCATCTGGGCAGATTCAGAGGTCCAGTAGCGCAGGTCGTTCGCTGGGACGTCCATAAGCCAGGACGCGGAGCAGCCCTTCTCGCAGTTGCTCGATGCGTTCGTCGTCGACGTCCAGCGTCACTTCTATCTCAGCGTCGTCCAGCCCCAGCGCCTCCAGATTGCTGGAATCCACGACGACACGGAGGACACGATCCTTCAGGCGCACCTCTTTGACTCCGCCGTAGACGGTGCCCTGGTCCGCCGTGACGAGGCAGTAGGAATCCATTCCAAGGGCGATGTCCTGCTCATCAGGCTCGTGCAGGCAGCACATAAAGGTCAGTTCGTGACCTCCGCCATTCTCCTGCTCAGCCACCCCGGCTGCGAAAGTCTCATCGTCTTCATAGGCTTTGAGCTTCCCCCGGTTCCACGGACACCTCATCTGAGTTGACCTTGATCAACTTGGTAAGGAAGTGTCTCGTGCCACCACCTCACCCGCCCGAGTTCCGGCGTCGCGCCGTCGAGCTGGCCCGGACCGGCGACAAGTCGGTCACCGCGCTGGCCAAGAGTCTGGGTATCAGCCAGTCGTGCCTGCGCAACTGGGTCCGGCAGGCCGACGTCGAAGAAGGCCATCTCGACGGTCTGAGTGCCGGCGAGCAGAAAGAGTTGGTCGAGCTGCGCCGAAAGGCCCGGCAACTGGAGTTGGAGAACGAGATTCTCAAGCGGGCAGCGGCCTACTTCGCTCGCGAGAACGTGCTCCCAAAATAAGGTACTCGCTGGTCCGTGAACTTGCCGAGAACGACATTCCCGTCGCGGTGGCCTGCCGAGTGTTAGGAGTTTCCCGGTCCGGTTACAGCGACTGGTTCGGCAGGCCCGCCTCGATTCGGGAGCAACGCAACACCGAGCTGGTGAAAATGATCAGAGAAATCCATGAAGAGTCACGTCAGAGCTACGGCTCGCCGCGGGTGCACGCCGAGTTGACGCTGGGACGGGGCGAGCGGGTGAGCCGCAAACGGGTCGAGCGGCTGATGCGCGAAGCCGGGATCCAGGGGATCTTCCGGCGCAAGGGGCGCCGCAACCTGGTCAACGAGCCGACCGAGGAGGACCTGGTGAAGCGGGCCTTCGACGTCCAGGCGCCCGACGTGCTGTGGGTCACCGACATCACCGAGCATCCGGCCGGCGAGGGGAAGCTGTACTGCGCGGCCGTGCTGGACTGCTTTTCCCGCCGCATCATCGGCCATTCCATCGACATCCGCCAGACCGCCAAACTCGTGGTCGATGCGATGGCTGCCGCAGTCGCCCGCCGAAAGCCCGCCAAGGACGCCACGATTCTGCACTCAGACCATGGGACGCAGTTCACGTCCTGGACGTTCGGGAAGCGGCTCCGGGCCGCCGGTCTCCTCGGCTCGATGGGCACGGTCGGCGACTGCTACGACAATGCCATGATGGAGTCGTTCTGGGGCTCGATGCAGCTCGAACTCCTCGACACCCGGAAATGGCAAACAAGAGCCGAGCTCGCAGCCGCGGTGTTTGAATGGATCGAGTGCTGGTATAACCCGTTCAGAAGGCATTCCAGCCTCGGAATGCTCAGTCCGGTGGACTACGAGGAACGACACCGCTGCTCGACTACGGCCACCTGACCCATCTCACGCCAGCTGTCCGTGCTACGGGGGGAACCTCACTTCCGCTGCGGCGGCGCGAGCGGTGAATGCGAACACCATGCGAGAAGCGTAGACATCAGCCGAGTGAGCACGGCGGCCGACTGCAGGACGGTGTGGGAGAAAAAGCCGGCGGCCCTCCCGGTCAAGGGAGAGCCACCGCAGTTGAGGGCTCACGCGGCGACGCGTCGAGCCCGGGCCGCCAGATCAGCCTTCCAGCACGGTCACCTTGGCGGTGAACTTGCCGGTGAACTCGCGCATGTACACGTCCGGCGTGATCGTGTAGCCGGGCACGATCGTGTACGTGCCGTCCTCCCCGAGGCAGGCTCGCGCCCGCTCCAGAGCGACCTCCTCGATCCGCGCCGCGTTCCCGCAGGTCGTGTGGACGACGAGCGTGCGGGGCGGTTCCGAGACGAACTTGCGGGACGGGTCGAGCAGTCGGATCAGCGCGCAGAGCCAGCTGGCGATCGTCGTGCGCAGGGCATTCATCAGGTTTCTCCCCTGACAACTAGGGGTGTTGCGACCACGAGGTCGCATCACCGGTCTCATTTGTGTTTCCGGAGAAAGACCGTCCCGCCGCACCTGCCTCCGGCAAGCGCAGGACGGCACCAGGAAACCGAACAGAGGGGCCGCCGGTGGGGGCACAAGGATTCGCCCTCTTGGGAGACGGTGGGAGTCGTCACGGGGCGACAGCGCCAGGTCACGGCGGTATCCGTGGGCGCAGCGCGCCGGCTGCGGCCGCGAGGCTCCTGAACCCGGCCCCTCTGGCCCCAATGGGTCATGCCGTTAGGGTCTGGGCATGGGTGAGAAGCGGGAGCTGCCGCGGTATCGGGTTTTGACCGGGCCGGATGACGAGACGTTCTGCTGGCGGGTCAGTGAGGCGCTCGACCTTGGCTATGAGCTGCACGGGTCTCCGTCGGTGACGTTCAACGGAGATCGGGTCGTCGTCGCTCAGGCGCTCACCCGTCGCCAGGACTAGAGGCCTGCGTTGACATGCGAAGGGCGCCCCCGGTTCGGGGGCGCCCTTCGATGCTCGGGTCAGTCGGCGTAGGAGGGGAGCATTCTTTCGTGGGCCTCGCGGAGTTCGGAGAGACCGATGCTGAACAGCTCCTGCTGGTCGCCTTCGGGGCCGCGACCCGTCACCTGCAGGGAATCGCCGCCCGCCACGCCGATCTGGCTGACCGGGACGCCCGCCGACTCGCACAGGGCCGCGAGGCGTGACTCGGCGCCCGGACGGACGACGACCATGGCGCGGGCCACCGACTCGCTGAACAGCGAGACGAACGGGTCGCCGTGCAGGGTGATGCGGGCGCCGAGGCCGCCGCGCAGACACGACTCCACCAGCGTCTGTGAGAGGCCGCCGTCGGAGAGGTCGTGCACGGCGTTGACCAGGCCGTCCCGGACGGCCGCGACCATCACCGACGCCAGTGCCGCCTCGGCCTTCAGGTCGACCAGCGGCGGCAGGCCGCCCAGGTGGCCGTAGACGACGTGCGCCCATTCCGAGCCGCCGAACTCCTCGCGGGTCTCGCCGAGGAGGGCGATCGTGGCGCCGTCGGTGGTCAGCGACATGTTCACCCGGCGGCGCACGTCGTCGTGGACGCCGAGGACGCCGATGACCGGGGTCGGGTTGATCGGCGTGTCGCCCGTCTGGTTGTAGAAGCTGACGTTGCCGCCCGTCACCGGGATGCCGAGGTACTGGCAGCCGTCCGCCAGACCCGTGACGGCCTGCGCGAACTGCCACATGACGCCCGGGTCCTCCGGGGAGCCGAAGTTCAGGCAGTTGGTCACGGCCAGGGGCCGCGCGCCGGTCGCGGCGACGTTGCGGAACGCCTCGGACAGGGCGAGCTGCGCGCCCGCGTACGGGTCGAGCCGGGTGTAGCGGCCGTTGCCGTCCAGGGACAGCGCGATGCCGAGGCCCGACTCGTCGTCGATGCGGACCACGCCGGCGTTCTCGGGCATCGCCATGACGGTGTTGCCCAGGACGTACCGGTCGTACTGGGACGTCACCCACGTCTTGCCTGCGAGGTTCGGGGACCCGGCGAGCCACAGGACGGTCCGGCGCAGCTCGTCGCCGTTGGACGGGCGGGTGAGCCGGCCCGGGGTGTCGGACTGCATGGCGCCGAGGTCGTGCGGCGGCGCCAGCGGACGGTTGTAGACGGGGCCCTCGTCGGCGGCCGTGACCGGCGGGATGTCGACGATCGTCTCGCCGCGCCACGTCATGACCAGCCGGCGCGTGTCGGTGACCGTCCCGATCACGGTGGCCGGGATCTCCCAGCGCGCGCAGATCTCCATGAAGCGCTCGACCTTGGCGGGCTCCACCACCGCCATCATGCGCTCCTGCGACTCGCTCATGAGGATCTCCTCAGGGCGGAGCGTCTCGTCGCGGAGCGGGACGGTGTCGAGGTCGACGTGCATGCCGCCGGTGCCGGCCGCGGCCAGCTCCGTCGTCGCGCACGACACCCCGGCGGCGCCGAGGTCCTGGATGCCGACCACGAGGTCCTCGCGGAACAGCTCCAGGCAGCACTCGATGAGCAGCTTCTCCATGAACGGGTCGCCCACCTGGACCGACGGCCGCTTCTGGTGCGACTCCTCGTCGAAGGTGGCCGAGGCGAGCACGGACGCGCCGCCGATGCCGTCCGGGCCGGTCAGGGCACCGAACAGGATCACCTGGTTGCCGGGGCCGGGGGCCACCGCGCGCTTGATGTCCTCGTGCTTCATCACGCCGACGCACAGCGCGTTCACGAGCGGGTTCTGCTCGTAGCAGGCGTCGAACACCGTCTCGCCGCCGATGTTGGGCAGGCCCAGGGAGTTGCCGTAACCGCCCACGCCGGCGACGACGCCGGGCAGGACGCGCTGGGTGTCGGCGGCGTCGGCCGGGCCGAATCGCAGCGAGTCCATGACGGCGATGGGGCGCGCCCCCATCGACATGATGTCGCGGACGATCCCGCCGACACCGGTAGCGGCGCCCTGGTACGGCTCGACGTAGGACGGGTGGTTGTGCGACTCCACCTTGAAGGTGACCGCCCAGCCCTGGCCGATGTCCACGACACCGGCGTTCTCGCCCATGCCGACGAGGAGCTTGTCGGTCTTCGGGGCCTTGTCGCCGAACTGGCGCAGGTGCACCTTGGAGCTCTTGTAGGAGCAGTGCTCGCTCCACATGACGGAGTAGATCGCCAGCTCGGCCGAGGTGGGCCGGCGTCCCAGGATGTTGCGGACGCGCTGGTACTCCTCCTCGTTCATCCCCAGCTCGGCGTACGGCTGCGGACGCTCGGGAGACGCGGCGGCGACGGCGACCGTGTCGGTGCCCTGGTCGTAGTGCGCGGGCGCCTCGATGGCGGGCTGCGGGCCGGTGCCGCGTCCGACGGCGGGCAGCGGACCCGTTCCCCGTCCTACGGCGGGCTGGGGGCCCGTTCCAGAGCCGATGGCGGGCTGCGGGCCCGTTCCGCGTCCTACGGCGGGCTGCGGGCCGGTGCCGGAGCCGACGGCGGGCAGAGGACCCGTTCCTGGGCTGATCCTAGGCAGCGGGCCCGTTCCCGGGCGGACGGCGGGCAGCGGGCCCGTGCCACGGCCGACCGTTGGCTGAGGACCCGTTCCCCGTCCGACGGCGGGCAGCGGGCCGGTCCCCGGGCGCACGGTGGGCTGGGGGCCCGTCCCGCGTCCAACAGCGGGCAGCGGGCCCGTACCGGTACCCACGGCAGGCTGAGGGCCCGTTCCGTGGCCTCCGGCTGGCTGCGGGCCTGTGCCGCGGCTTACCGGAGGCTGGGGGCCGGTGCTGGGGCCTTGGGACAGCGGGCCCGAGTTCAGGTCGATGAGAGGCTGCGGGCCACTGCCCGGGCGAACGGCCGGCTGCGGGCCCGTACCGGTACCCACGGCGGGCTGAGGGCCCGTCCCCTGGCCTACGGCCGGCTGAGGGCCCGTGCCGTGGCCTACGGCGGGCTGAGGGCCCGTGCCGTGGCCTCCGGCTGGCTGAGGGCCCGTGCCGTGGCCCACCGCGGGCTGAGGGCCCGTGCCGTGGCCCACCGCGGGCTGCGGGCCCGTGCCGGAACCGGCTACGCGCTGCGGGCCGGATCCCGTGCCCCGGGGAGGCGGCGGTGCCGCGAAGGCGCTCAGGTCGGGCGCGGTGAGCGTCGGGTCCGCGACGGTGGACGTGGGGTCGCCGCCAGAGCGCTCCTCTTCCAGAGCGCGCGTGAACTCCTCGGGCACCTGCTCGGAAGGCGCGGGGCCTTGGACGGGCTCTTCGTCGTTCAGCACCGGGATGGGGCCGGTGAAGGGCCCGGGGACCGGTTCGGCGGCCGGGTCCTGGGAGCCGGGCAGAGCGGGAGGCTGGTCCTCTTCGAGGATGGCCTTGAACCCCTGTGTCACTGCGGGGTTGATGGGCTGGAGCTCCGGGTCGTCCGCGTCGGACTTGAGCTCGCCGAGCCACTCCATCGAGGGCTCGTCTTCGTCTCGGGTAGCCCTTCCGGAAGCGTGGGGCCGTTGCTCACTCATGCGTTGACCAGTCTCTTGACGATCGAGGTGAAGAAGCCGAGCCCGTCGGTGGACGGCCCGGTCAGCGACTCGACGGCGTGCTCGGGATGGGGCATGAGCCCGACCACGTTGCCGGCCTCGTTGCAGATCCCGGCGATGTCGTCCAGGGAGCCGTTCGGGTTCAGGTCGAGGTAGCGGGCGACGATGCGGCCGGAGTCGGCCAGTTCGATCAGCGTCTCCCGGTCGGCGGTGTAGCGGCCGTCCCGGTTCTTCACCGGGATCACCAGTTCCTGGCCCTCGTTGTACTCGGAGGTCCAGGCGGTCTCGGCGTTCTCGACGCGCAGTCGCTGGTCGCGGCAGACGAAGTGCAGCCCCGCGTTCGGGAGCAGCGCGCCGGGCAGCAGGTGCGACTCGCACAGCACCTGGAACCCGTTGCAGATGCCGAGGACCGGCAGGCCGTCGCCTGCGGCGGCCACGACCTCGGCCATCAGCGGCGCGAACCGGGCGATCGCCCCGGCCCTCAGGTAGTCCCCGTACGAGAACCCGCCTGGCAGGACGACGGCGTCGACCCCCCGCAGGTCATGGTCGCCGTGCCAGAGGGCGACCGGCTCAGCGCCGGCCAGCCGCACCGCGCGTGCGGCGTCCTTGTCGTCAAGGGAACCTGGGAAGGTGATGATCCCAACCCGGGCAGCGTCCATCTGTTCTGTTCCTCCGAAATGAGGTGCGGCCGAGACGATCGGGATCTCCTCCGCCGATCAACCCCGATGCGCGTCGCATTCCCCCGCGCGCAGGTCCCAATCTACCCGGCGTTGGGAATGAGGCTGCGGTCGAGGCGCCGTACCAGGGCCCCGTCCCTCCAGGTCAGCCGCTTTCGCAGGTGAACGACGGTGCCCCGGTCGGGTGCGGAGTCGATGTCCAGGTCGTCCACCAGGGCGCGCATCAGCTTGATCCCGCGTCCCGACTCGCTCAGGGCCTCCGGCTCCGGCGGGGCGGACCGCAGGCCGCGGCCCCAGTCCATGATCTTGAGCATGCAGGTGCCGTCGTCCACGTGCCCGGTCACCTCGTAGTCGCCGTTCGCGCGGGCGTGCTCGATGACGTTCGTGCACGCCTCGGAGATCGCGACCAGCAGGTCGTCGACGCAGTCCTCGGCGACGCCGAGCCCCCGCAGGGCCTCGCCCGTCACCCGCCGGACCACCGGGATGCTCAGCGCGTCGCGCGGCAGCGCGAGCGAGAACCTCATATCCACCCGGACACCTCGTGTCATGCTCCGGGCGTCCCGACCGTGCCCCCGGTCCCGGAGCGTGCTCGACGACTCAACGCAGCTAACAGTTCCCCGGAGGAATCTTCCGTAATCGCCACAGTCGCGGGTCCGCCATTTGGAACGGGCCATGTCACGACCGAGAACCGAGCGGCGTTCTGCCGCCGGCCCCGGCCGCGAGGCCGGTCCCGGCCACGCACCGGACGGTTACAGAACGTGAACCTCGTAGTTCTCGATGACCGGATTCGCCAGCAGCGTCTCGGCGATCTTGCCGACCTTCTCCAGGGCCGCCTCGTCGGCGTCCCCCTCCAGCTCCACCTCGAACCGCTTGCCCTGCCGGACGGCCACGACCCCGTCGAACCCCATCTGCGGCAGCTTGCGGGCGATCGCCTGACCCTGCGGGTCGAGGATCTCCGGCTTGAGCATGACGTCCACGACGACACGCGCCACGGTCGCCCCCTCACTGATCTGCGCTTTTGCTTACGATCCTGAAGCGTACGGCACCATGGCCCATCACGAGCCATCAGCACCCCCGGAGCCTGCCGATGAACATCGAGGACCTCACGCCCGTGGAACGCCGCCTGTGGGAGGCGTTCCCCAAGGGCGAATCCGTCGACCTGTCGTCCGGCGACCAGGCGATGGACGACATCACGCGGTCGGACCGGTGGGGGCGGGACCGGATGGTCAGGGCGGAGGTCCTCGTCGCGCTGCTCGTCGGGGCGGTGGAGCCCGAGCCCGGCCAGGTCGCCGCCGTGCGGCTCGGCGGCGCCCGCATCACCGGCTCGCTGAACCTCGGGCACGCGGAGGTCCACGTCCCGCTGGCGCTCACCGGCTGCGACTTCGACGAGGCGCCGCACCTGTACTGGGCGAGCATGAACAGCGTCCACCTGATGCGCTGCCGGCTGCCCGGCCTGATCGCCTCCGGCACGCGGGTGGACGGCCACCTGTGGCTGGAGGGCAGCCGCATCAACGGCGGCCTGTGGCTGGACGGCGCGAACATCACCGGCATCCTCAACATGTCGGGCGTGCACCTGTCCAACCCGGGCGGGGACGCGATGCTCGCCGACCGCCTCTCGGTCGAGGCGAACGTCTACTGCGACCAGGGGTTCGCCGCCAACGGCGAGGTCCGGCTGCCGGGGGCCCGCGTCGGCGGCCAGCTGATCTTCCGGGGCGCGCGGCTGTACAACCCGTCCGGCGCCGCCCTGTACGCCAGCCGCCTGGACGTGGCCGCGAACGTGTTCTGCGACGGCGGGTTCACCGCCGAGGGCGAGATCCGGCTCCGCGGCGCCCGCGTCGGCGGCTACCTGTCCTTCGTCGGCGCCCGCCTGTCCGCTCCCAAGCGGACCGCTCTGAACGCCGACGACCTGGCCGTGGAGACCGACATCTACTGCTCGGACGGGTTCACCGCCATCGGCGCCGTCAGCTTCTCCGGGGCCCGCGTCACCGGGCAGCTCAGCCTGCGCGACGCCCGCCTGCTCCACGACGAGGGGACGGCGCTCGGCCTGCAGCGCCTCCAGGCCGAGGAGCTCCTGCTGCGCACCGCCGAGCCGATCAAGGGGACGGCGGACCTGTCCTACGCGCGCATCAACCTGCTGCGCGACGACGCCGCGTCGTGGCCGGAGCACCTCCAGCTCGACGGGCTCCAGTACGAGACCCTCGAACCGCCGCTCACCGCCCGGGAGCGGCTGGCGTGGCTGCGCCGCGACACCGACGGCTACGCCCCGCAGCCCTACGAGCGGCTCGCGCAGACCTACCGCTCCCTCGGCCTGGACGCCGACGGGCGCTCCGTCCTGCTCGCCAAGGCCCGGGACCGGCGCAGGACGCAGGGCGTCCCCCGCAAGATCGTCGGCTGGTTCCAGGACGGGCTGGTCGGCTACGGCTACCGCCCGTTCCGCGCCGCGAGCTGGCTGGTGGGGCTGCTCGCCTTCGGGACGATCGTCTTCTCGATCCACCGGCCCGACGTCCTGGACGACGGCCACAAGCCGCACTTCAACGCGTTCTTCTACACGCTCGACCTCCTCCTGCCGATCGGCAGCCTCGGCCAGGAGATGGAGTTCGCGCCCAAGGGCGTCTACCAGTGGATCGCCAACTTCATCGTCGCCGGGGGGCTGCTCCTCGGCCTGACGGTCGCGGCCGGCGCCACGCGGGCGCTCTCCCGGGAATAGCGGACGTAACGTGCGTCACGTCCGGGTCGCGGGGTAGGGCCGGGGGTAGGACCTCCGGTGGAGGACTCGCATCGCGGTGGCGGGGGCTTGCATCGCAGGGTGTGATGTCTGCCACGATGGCATTGCGGCTTTTGTCCCTTACCGGGGACGGGGCCGTCGACATCGGCCGGCCGCGCGGCGACCCCGCGTGACGGCCCCGAACGAGGAGTGTCATCGATGACGATCGACTCCGTGCGCGGCGCGCCCGACACCCCGAAGGTCGCCGAGCCCGAACTCGTCCAGCTGCTCACGCCCGAGGGCGAGCGCGTCGAGCATCCGGACTACCCCCTGGAACTCAGCGCCGAGGACGTGCGCGGCCTGTACCGCGACCTGGTGATCGTGCGGCGCATCGACCAGGAGGCGGTGGCGCTCACCCGGCAGGGCGAGCTCGGCCTCTGGGCGTCCCTGCTCGGACAGGAGGCGGCGCAGATCGGCTCCGGGCGGGCGGCGTCCGCCAACGACATGGTCTTCCCCACGTACCGCGAGCACGGCGTCGCCTGGTGCCGGGACGTGGAACCGCTCAAGCTCCTCGGCATGTTCCGGGGCATCAACCACGGCGGATGGGACCCGAAGGAGCACGGCTTCCACCTGTACACCGTCGTGATCGGCAGCCAGACGCTGCACGCGACCGGGTACGCGATGGGCGTCCAGAGGGACGGCGTGCTCGGCACCCCGTCGGCCGGCGCCACGATCGCCTACTTCGGGGACGGAGCGACCTCCCAAGGCGACGTGAACGAATCCTTCGTTTTCGCCTCGGTCTTTAACGCGCCGATCGTGTTCTTCTGCCAGAACAACCAGTGGGCCATCTCCGAGCCCCTCGAACGGCAGTCCAGGATCCCCCTCTATAAGCGCGCGCAGGGTTTCGGGTTCCCGGGCATCCGCGTGGACGGCAACGATGTGTTCGCCTGCTTGGCCGTCACCAAGAAGGCCCTGGAGAACGCCAGGACAGGGCAGGGCCCCACGCTCGTCGAGGCGTACACGTACCGGATGGGCGCCCACACCACGACCGACGACCCCACGCGCTACCGGCTGAAGGCCGAAGAGGAGGCGTGGAAGCTCAAGGACCCCATCGAGCGCGTCAAGGCGTATCTGGTGCGCGGCGACCTGGCGGACGCGGGGTTCTTCCAGAAGATCGAGGACGAGGCCAAGCAGATCACCAGGGAGCTGCGTGAGGCGTGCCTGGCGCTCCCCGACCCGGAGCCGCTGTCGATGTTCGACCACGTGTACGGGGAAGAGCACCCCCTGATGACCGAGGAGCAGGAGCAGTTCGCCGCCTACCTGGCGTCGTTCGAGGAGGAGGCGGCGAAGTGAGCACCCTGACCCTCGGCAAGGCCCTCAACGCGGGCCTGCGCAAGGCCATGGAGAACGACCCGAAGGTCCTGGTCATGGGCGAGGACGTCGGCAAGCTCGGCGGCGTCTTCCGCATCACCGACGGCCTGCAGAAGGACTTCGGCGAGGAGCGGGTCATCGACACCCCGCTCGCCGAGTCCGGCATCGTCGGGACGGCGATCGGGCTGGCGCTGCGCGGCTACCGGCCCGTGGTGGAGATCCAGTTCGACGGGTTCGTGTTCCCCGCCGCCGACCAGATCATCACGCAGCTGGCGAAGATGCGGATGCGCTCGCTCGGCGCGCTGGAGCTGCCGGTCGTCGTCCGGATCCCGTGCGGCGGCGGCATCGGCGCGGTCGAGCACCACTCCGAGTCGCCCGAGGCGTACTTCACCCACACCGCCGGGCTGCGCGTGGTGGCGTGCTCGAACCCGCTGGACGCCTACTCGATGATCCAGCAGGCGGTCGCCTCCCCCGACCCGGTGATCTTCTTCGAGCCGAAGCGCCGGTACTGGGACAAGGCGGAGGTCGACACCGACTCGGGCGCGGCCGACTGGACGCCGCTGCACCGGGCCGCGGTCGTGCGGCCGGGCGAGCACGCGACGCTCCTGGCCTACGGGCCGGCCGTGAAGACGTGCCTGGAGGCCGCCGGGGCCGCCGCCGAGGAGGGACGGCAGCTGGAGGTCATCGACCTGCGCTCGCTGAACCCCCTCGACATCGGCACGGTGACCGACTCGGTGAACCGGACGGGACGCTGCGTCGTCGTCCACGAGGCCCCGGTCTTCAACGGGTACGGCGCCGAGCTGGCCGCCCGGATCACCGAGAAGTGCTTCTACCGGCTGGAGTCGCCGGTGCTGCGCGTCGGCGGGTTCTCCACCCCGTACCCGCCGTCCCGCATCGAGGACCATTACCTGCCCGACCTCGACCGCATCCTGGACGCGGTCGACCGGACCTTCGCGTGGTGACGCCGGTGAGCCAGCCGAAACTGTTCAAACTGCCGGACGTGGGCGAGGGCCTGACCGAGGCCGAGATCGTCAAGTGGCACGTCCAGCCCGGCGACACCGTCGAGGTGAACCAGACCATCGTCGAGATCGAGACGGCGAAGGCGATCGTGGAGCTGCCCTGCCCGTTCGAGGGCGTGGTGACCGAGCTGCTGGTCACCGAGGGGCAGACCGTGGACGTCGGCGTCCCGATCATCGCGGTGGACCCCGGCGGCGAGGGCGGCGTGGCGACGCCGGTGTCCGAGCCCCCGGCGCAGGCGGCCGCGCTCCGGGAGGAGGGCGTCCCGACCGTCAACGAGCCCGGCATGGTGTCGCCGCAGGAGCCGCCGAAGCGCACGCCCGTCCTGGTCGGCTACGGCGTCAAGGAGGGGACGACCAAGCGCCGTCCCCGCAAGTCCGCCAACGGCGCGGGCCCAGCGGCGTCCGCGGCTCCGCCCGCGCCCGCACCGGCGCCCGCGCCCGCCCCGCAGGCGCCGCCCACGCCCCGTCCGAGCCCCTCTGGGAACGGGTTGCCGCTGGCCAAGCCGCCCGTCCGGAAGCTGGCCAAGGATCTCGGAGTGGACCTCGCGTCCATCACGGGGTCGGGCCCGCAGGGATCGATCACGCGCGAGGACGTCCTCACCGCGCAGGCCGGGGGCGAGGCCCCCGCCGCGCCCGTCCAGGCGGGCCCGCGCGAGGAACGGATCCCCGTCAAGGGCGTCCGCAAGGCGACCGCCGCGGCGGTGTCCGGTTCGGCGTTCACCGCCCCGCACGTCACCGAGTTCCTCCAGGTGGACGTGACGCGGACGATGGAGACCGTGAAACGGCTCCGCGAGCTTCCCGAGTTCGCGGACGTGAAGGTGTCGCCGCTACTGCTCGTGGCGCGCGCGCTGCTCACCGCGGTGGCGCGCAACCCGATGGTGAACTCCACGTGGGCGGAAGGCCCCGACGGCGCGGAAATCGTCGTCAAGCGCTACGTGAACCTGGGGATCGCCGCGGCGACCGAGCGCGGCCTCATCGTCCCCAAGGTGAAGGACGCGCACGAGCTCGACCTGCCGGGCCTCGCTCGCGCCCTGAACGAGCTGGCGGCGAAGGCCCGCGCGGGCAAGGCGTCCCCCGCCGACCTGTCCGACGGAACGATCACGATCACGAACGTCGGCGTGTTCGGGGTGGACGCCGGGACTCCGATCCTCACCCCGGGCGAGGCCGCGATCCTGGCGTTCGGCCAGGTCCGGGACATGCCGTGGGTACACGAGGGCGAGCTCGCGATCCGCAAGGTGACCACGCTGGCGCTCTCGTTCGACCACCGCATGGTGGACGGCGAACTGGGCTCCCGCGTCCTGCGCGACGTCGGGGACATGCTCGAAGACCCGATCCGCATGCTCGCCTGGAGCCGCTGACGGTTTCCGTGGGGGTCGGCCCTGGGCCGACCCCCATTCAGGAGACGGGAACCTTCTCGACCTTGCCGAAAGGCCCGGCGTCGAAGGTCACGGACGTGACGTTGCCGGGCGGGGCGGGAAGGTAGACGAAGCCTCGGACGGGCTCGTTGACGGCGGTGCGGAAGACGGCCCGTCCGGCGTCGACGTAGTTGGTGGGACGGCCCGGCGTCGAAGGGCCTACACGCACGGCGCGATAGACGTCCTTCTTGCCCGGCACCTGGATCGAGAACGCTCCGAACACTCCGCCTGGATAACTCGGGTTCGGGTAGGAGGCGTCCGGCGGAGTGGTCCCAGGCCCCTCGTTCACGATGTCGAATACGGCGACGATGTAGGCGCCGTCCCGGTAGAAGGGTTTGACCTCAAGGCGCCGCTTGGCTGCGCCAAAGGGAGCCGTGCGGGACGCCACTTTCTGACCGTCCCGCACACGGAAAGAGGCCGGCTGGACAGAACCTGACGCGCTCGACTTGAGCTGGTAGGTGACGTCGACGCCGTCACCGTCCTGCTTGCCGTTGGCCGCATAGGTGAACCCGGCACCGACCTTGCCCTTCACCTCGTCCAGTACGGCCTGGGCCCGCTCCCCGGAAAGCTTCGCGTCACCGGCATGCCCGTCGAATGCGAGCGCACCCGCCGCCTTGGCCTTGATCTCCTGGGCGAGGTCCCCCAGAACGGCCTTGCCCCGACTCGACAGTTTGCCCGAACTACTCTCGAACAGGGCATCGCTGCGCAAGCTGACCGTGACACTCGATCCGCTGGACGAGACGGTCCGGTTCTCCCCCTCGACGATGTCGTAAAGGTCGACGGGGTTCCCGCCAGGCGTGCTGCTGGGCGGGGAGGAGGTGGCCGACGGGGAGGTCGTGATCGGGGACGGCGCGCCTGCCATGAACGGCTCGGCCCCGACCTGCGGCTCGGCCCCGACCGACGGAGTAGAGGACGCCGACGGAGAAGACGGCACCGACCCGCTCGGCGGCGCGGACGAGGAGGGCGGCGTCCCCGGCGCCGACGGCGTCGTCGACACGGAGTTCACCGGGATGCCGGTGAACTCGCCGGCCGTCCCGGGCGTGATCGCGGTGACCTTCTGGACGGTCGCCGGGATCGGCGGATAGTCGGCGGACATCTCGCGGGTCGTCCCGGGCGCGAAACCGGAGCCGCTGGTGGTGCCGGTCGGCTTGTAGAGCCGACGCCCGGCCACGTCGAGCAGCGCGATCTCGAACGGAACGGACTTCACCGACGAGTCCAGCGACGTCACGCTGTAGCGCAGCACCGACTTGGCGGCCTGCCGCTCGACGCCCCTGATGGCCACCCGCGCGTGCAGACCGTCCGCGCCGCCGAACCACCCCTCCTTGGCGTACGCGCCCGGAGGTTGCACGGTGGGCAGAGCGGCGCCCGCGCGAACCGTCGGCGGAGCGACCTTCTCGGCCCGGTCGGCATCGGCGCATCCGGCCACGAGCAACAGGCCGATACAAGAAACGGCGAGGGGGAGCGCACGCATCGTTCATCCGCTCGGAAGGGGGACGGGCGAGGGACGCGGGCAACAGTAGTAAACCGCACCACCCCCCGCCATAACCCCAGCGCTCCGCGGCCGCCGGCACCCCTGGCGCCCGATGGCATCCCGTCGGCCGGGAGGGCTGGAACACTGCCATTCGCCGCAGGTCGAGCATATGATCACCTGAACTTCACAAACCAGAAGAATTTTCCGGTTCTGCGGAGTCTCGTCGCATCCATCGGCGCGATCTCCAGGGGACCGGCTCACGGCTGATCCTCTTGCGCGCCTGTCTGAGGGGATCAGAACAATGGAGAAGAAGCCGGCCGCGAGGCCGGAGAACATGGCCTTGGGCGCGGGTCTCACCCTCGTCGAAGGTTCCTCGAAGCTGTTCGGGCGATCGATCTTCAAGAACTACCTGCTCGAGAGCATCACGATGTCGGCCCTGGTCGTCGCGACGGCCGAGTACGGCATCGGCGCGGTGATCATGCTACTGGTGGCGTACAGGCTCCAGATCCTGGGGCTTTTCCGCCCCTTGAAGTCGCGGTCCCAGCGGTTCCGGTACACCCGGCGAGCCGTGAAGGCGACCATCGTGTTCACGACGGTCGTCCTCATCCTCACGATGGCCGAGTACGGCACCGTGCTGGCGGCTCTGCTGGTGGTGTTCAGCCTCCAGGTACCGGGTCCCTACCGCCCCGAGGAGCCGCGGCCCGTGCGGCTCCTGTTCACCTGGAAGACCGTGACGGCCGTCATCGCCTTCGCCGGCTGCAATATCGCGGGCCGGGGATTGATCGTGTTGGCGATGATGGCGCCGGGGACGGCCCTCGCCACCATCAACGCGATCACGTTCGCCGTCTCGACCATGACCTACTCGACAGGGGTCTGGAAGACGGGGCAGCGGTTCGCGGCGATGCTGGTGCCGCTGCTCATCGTGCTGGGCCTCGCCGTATCCATCGAGGCATGGCACATCACGGCGAGCCCGTGGGGAGTCATCTGGTCCATCGGATCGGCTCTCTCCGGCCTCGTCTACATGGCACTGTCCCAGGGTTTCATCGAGCGGGGCGGCGCGGAGGCAGACCAGTTCCAGGCACTGGGCACGAGCCTGGGCGTGGTCGGTCTCGGCGTGTGGGCGACGCTGGCGGGCGAGGTTTCGTCGGTCGGCTGGTCCCGGGAGGTCCTCTTGGCGCTGCTCTGCACGGCGCTGATGACCGTGGTCGTACCCAGGTACCTGCACTCCCGGGCAAGGAGGGCCCTCGGAGACGCCGTCTACACGATCCTGTGGAGCGTCATTCCGCTGCTCGGCCTGCTGGTCGACCTGATCATGGAGCAGAAGATCCCGACGGCATGGCAGGTCATCGGGATGACCTGGATCAGCGTGATCGCAGCCGTGGCGGCCCTTCTCGCGAAGAAGCCCAAGGCGGAGATCGTCACATGGCGATCTCTACGCGGGACGATCGAGCGCCTGAGAAGGCCGGTCGGCTACGTGTGATCCAAGCCGGTCGGCTCAGTTTGTACGGTTTCGCATGATCCGTACGAATTGCCGGGGAGAGGCTCAGTCTCCCCGCCGTCCGCGGTGTCCCGGTAGAAAGGCTCGAAGCCTCTCCACCGGGACACCGTTTTGGAGTGAGCGAGAAATAAGAATCGATGACCTGCTCGGCCAGGCCCTGCGAGTCCGTTACACCCTTCTGATCCGTAACCTGCTGGGAAGGTTGGCCTGGTCAGAGGCGAAGGAGATCGTCCCGCCGGCCGTCTGGCGCCTGCTCGAGATTGAAGACGAAGCCGACGGCTATCGACGCATGGCCGAGCTCCTCGACCATCTGGGCCTGCACGAAGCACTCCAGGAGCTGTGCGCACGCGCCGGCGAAAGCCTCGACGAGGAGGTGCGCGAGGTCGCCGAGGACTTCGGCGAGGAGCGTCTGGAGGCGTGCCGGAGCGGCTCCTGCTAGTGCCGTGACCGTGTGGGTCCGGCGGGTCGGTGCGGCTCAGCGGTAGGTGGCCAGGCCGTCCGCTAGTTCTTCTTCGTCGCCGTCGCGGATTGCGTAGAGAGCTTGCTGCAGGGCGAATGTGTTGCGGATCGCGGTGATGCGGGCAAGGAGTCCGGTGTCCGACCAGTTGCCCAAGGCGAGTACCCGTTCCAGGAACTCATGGCCGTAGCTGGCGCCGATGGCAGCGAGGTCTTCGGCCGGGTCGCTGAGGGCGACGTCGTCCCAGTCGAGTACTCCGGCGAGGCGCGGCAGGCCGTGTTTCCACTCCCACAGGACGTTTTCGGCGCCGAGGTCGCCATGCACCACTGCTCGGGTGACGTGGGGGAGGCCGTCGAGTGCTGCGAGTTCCCGCTCGGCCCGTAGGCGTCCGCTGTCGGACATGAGCTGGAAAAGCTCAGCGCGCACGCTCTCCGCGAACTGCCGCCACCGGTCCTCTGTCGCGTGGGGGAGAACTGCTCGTGCCTTTTCGTCGATACCGGCACGGGCCAGTCTGGACAGCAGCGTGGCGCATTGCGCTGCCACGGTGTCGGCCACTTGAGCGTCGTTGAGCGCCTCGGCGTCCAGCGGTTCCCCCGGAATGCGGCCAAGCACCAGGAACGGTGCCTCGCCGGTGCCGTGCGCACCGCCCTGGAGCAGCGGCTCAGGTGTGCGGAAGCCGAGGTCAAGCCCGGCGAGTGCGTGTAGTGCGGCCGCCCGCTCGGGCAGCCGGGCGGCCGCTGCCGGGGTGCGGGGCAAGCACACGACACGGTCCGAGGCGATGACCACCATGTGGAATTGCCCCTGACGTACTGCGAGATCGTCCACTTCGTCTGCGGGCAGCAGACGACTGAGGAGAGTGCGATGCGTCGTGCGGATGTTCACGAGTGTGACCTCTGGGTCCCTCAGATAGGCGTGCAGGGCCTGTGGGGGTGGCTGCGGCCCGGCGATCGGACAAGCGACCTCCGAGGAGGCCGGTGGGATTCCATATAGAACCTAGGCGAGCGAGCAGCAGCCGGGCGTCGATGTGGGGTCAGGAGGGGCTTGCGGCTCACTTGGGTCCGTGGGCGTTGGGCTCCGTAAAAGCCGTTGGCGGGGTGCGGTGGCCGCTGCTACTTTTCTGGAGGCCGTGCCAGAGGGCGAGGAGGTGGTACCCGTGAACTCAGTATCGACATGGGTGCTCCCCTCTGGGGTCACGGTCGGGCGGTAGGTCGTCCGGGAGCGCCGTTCACGAGCACTCCCGAAAGGCACGACCATGCAATTCACCTCCGAGCAGCGCCTTGACGACGGCGTCCTCGAACGCGAATTCACCCTCGGCGACATCCCCGGCATCCTGTGGACGCCGGAGTCCGCGGCCGCGCCGGTCCCGTTGATCCTGATGGGCCACCCCGGCGGGATGCGCAGGATGTACCCCCGTCTGGTTGGCCGGGCACGGCACAGCGTGGCGGAGGGCTTCGCCGCGGCCACCATCGAGCTCCCGTGGAGCGGTGACCGGCCCGGTTCCGAGGCCGTGGACCAGGCCCGCGCCGACGTGCGCCGGGCGCTGGAGGCCGGCGAGCCGGTCGGCGACGACATCGTGGACCGGCTCATCCTTCCGCTGGTCGACCAGGCGGTCCCCGAATGCCAGGCCACTCTGGACGCCCTCCTGTCGCTGCCCGAGATCAGCGGCCCGGTCGGGTACTCGGGGGGAGTGATCTCCATCGGCGTCCGGCTGGCGGTGGTCGAGCCGCGCATAGCGGCCGCCGGTCTGTTCGCCGGGAGTTTCGTGCCCCGCTCCATCATCGAGGAGGCCCGCCAGGTCACCATCCCGCTGCACGTCCTGCTGCAATGGGACGACGAAGGGAACGACCGGCAGGCGGCCCTGGACCTGTTCGACGCCTTCGGCTCCAAGGAGAAGATGCTGAACGCCAACATGGGCGGGCACACTGGCGTCCCGCATTACGCGGGAGACGCCGCGGCTCAGTTTTTCACCAGGCATCTGAAGTAGCCGCCGGCCCGCCCCCAACGCACAGCCGCCCCGATCGCGGCGGTACCGGCCGTCGCCGGTATCGCCCGGTCGGGGCGGCGCCCTGGCCTCCCTATTTCTTGATCTCGTAGCGCAGAAGGGCCACGCCGTCGTCGAACGCGGTGGCCTCGACCAGCTTCAGGTCCTGCCGATCCTCGAAAAGGCGCGTCCCCTTGCCGCGTGACGCCGGGCAGACGAGCATCCGGACCTCGTCGACGACGCCGGCGGCCATCAGGGAGCGCATGAGTTTCAGGCTCCCCCACAGCCAGAGGTCCTTGCCGCTCTGCTGCTTGAGCTCCCGGATCGTGGCGATCGGGTCGCGCATCACGGTCGCGGCGGGGAAGTCGCCCCAGGGGGCGTCATCCAGCGTCGACGAGGCGACGAACTTGGTGAGGTTGTTGAGCTTCTCGCCGTACTCGCCCTGCTCCTCGGCGTGCGGCCAGTAGTCCTTGGTCTGGTTGTAGGTGTTCGCGCCGAGGATCATCGTGTCGACCGAGTCGATGAACCCCATGATGCTTGCCTCGAAGGCTTTGTCGGAGGCCTCGGAGAAGGGCTCGGCCGACACGAAGCCGAGCCCGCCGTCCTCCTCCGCGACGATGTTGTCGACGGTCACCCACTGCTGAACTTTGAGCTTTCGCATCGCGCCGGTTCTCCTTCGTCACGCGGCCGCTTCGCGACCGCTCGTGACCCTGGGACGGAGCCGGCACCACGTTCTCGACATCCCCGCGGCACGTCCGCCGAATTTTTCGGCGGCGGCTGCGCGAAGAGGCCCTGACCTGGCGGGCAGGGCCTCTCGGGCGGGCGCTAGAAAGAATCTTCGGGGAGGTCCATCACGTCCAGGGTGGTGGACTCGGTGATGGCGCGGTCCGAGGCCAGGCGGGGCAGGACGGTCTGGCAGAAGAACTGCGCGGCCGCGACCTTGCCGGTGTAGAACGCCTGGTCGGAGTCGGAGACGTCGCCGCCGCCGAGCGCGTTCAGGGCGACCTCGGCCTGGCGGCACAGGAGCCAGCCGACGATCAGGTCGCCGAGGGCGACCAGCAGGCGCGAGGAGTTGAGCCCGATCCGGTAGAGCTCCTTCGGGTTCTCCATCGAGCCGAGCGCCCAGCCGACCATCGGGTCGAGGATGCCCTGAACGTCGTCGAGGGCCCGGCCGAGCAGGGCGCGCTCGTTCTTGAGGCGGCCGTTGCCGGCCTCGGAGCCGGCGAACGCCCGGATCTCCCCGACGAGCACCTTCAGCGCCTCACCGTTGTCCCGCAGGATCTTGCGGAAGAACAGGTCCTGGCCCTGGATCGCGGTGGTGCCCTCGTACAGGGTGTCGATCTTGGAGTCGCGGATGTACTGCTCGATCGGGTACTCCTGCAGGAAGCCCGACCCGCCGAGCGTCTGCAGCGACTCCGCGCCGAGCAGCGCGTACGCCCGCTCGGAGCCGAAGCCCTTCACGATCGGCAGCAGCAGATCGTTGATCTTCTCGGCGGTCTCGTCCCTGCGGCCCTCGAACTCGGCGAGCTGCACGGCGTCCTGGTAGGACGCGGTGAGCAGCACGAGGGCGCGCATGCCCTCGGCGTAGGCCTTCTGCGTCATGAGGCTGCGCCGGACGTCCGGGTGGTGGGTGATCGTCACCCGCGGAGCGGTCTTGTCGGTCATCTGCGTCATGTCCGCACCCTGGACGCGCTCCTTCGCGTACTCCAGCGCGTTGAGGTAGCCCGTCGACAGGGTGGCGATGGCCTTGGTGCCGACCATCATCCGGGCGTACTCGATGACGAGGAACATCTGCCGGATGCCCTGGTGGACGTCGCCGACCAGGTAGCCGATCGCCGGGTGCTTCTCGCCGAAGGTGAGCTCGCAGGTCGTGGAGACCTTGAGGCCCATCTTCTTCTCGACGTTGGTCACGTAGGCGCCGTTGCGCTCGCCGAGCTCACCGGTCTCCACGTCCACGAGGTACTTGGGGACGAGGAACATCGACAGGCCCTTGGTGCCGGGGCCGGCGCCCTCGGGGCGGGCCAGCACCAGGTGGAAGATGTTCTCGGACATGTCGTGCTCGGCCGAGGTGATGAAGCGCTTGACGCCCTCGATGTGCCAGGTGCCGTCCGGCTGCTGGACGGCCTTGGCGCGCCCGGCGCCGACGTCGGAGCCGGCGTCCGGCTCGGTCAGCACCATCGTGGCGCCCCACTGCCGCTCCAGGGCGAGCTCGGCGAACTTCTTCTGCTCGGGCGTGCCGATGTGCCACAGGATCTGCGCGAAGCCGGGGCCGGAGGCGAACATGTAGACGGCCGGGTTGGCGCCCAGCACCTGCTCGGCCACGGCCCACGTCAGCGAGCGCGGGGCGCCGCTGCCGCCGAACTCGGGGGCGAGGTCGAGGCGGTACCACTCGGAGTCCATCCACGCCTTGAACGACTTCTTGAAGCCCTCCGGCATCGTGACGGTGCCCGCGGCGGGGTCGAACACCGGCGGGTTGCGGTCCGCGTCCTCGAAGGAGGCGGCGAGCGGGCCCTCGGCCAGCCGGTTCACCTCGTCGAGGATGCTGCGCACGGTGTCCTCGTCCAGTTCGGCGTACGGGCCGCTGCCGAGGAGGTCCTGGCGCCTGAACACCTCGAAGAGGTTGAACTCCAGGTCCCGGAGGTTGCTCTTGTAGTGCCCCATTCGAGACTCCGTCTGGTTCCGGCGGCGACCGGCGGCCCCGCTGCGTACTGGTCGGTAACTCGTCATCATGCTACCCGCTGGTAACCACTGACAACCACCCCGATCGGGCGGTTTCCGGGAGACAGGCCACATCGATACCACGCCCTCCCCCAGCGCGTGACCCGAGTCACGAAGGCCCCCCGAGTGGCACCCTCCTTCGCCCCGCACGGCGGGGGTGGCAAGATCAGGCGGGCGCGAATTCACCCACGGTGCACGAGGAGGTGCGCAATGAGGCAGGAGGAGGAGGCCGCCCCGAGGCTGACCGTCATCGGGACCGGCTACCTCGGCGCCACGCACGCGATCTGCATGGCCGTGCTGGGGTACGAGGTCCTCGGCGTGGACGTCGACCGCCACAAGATCGAACAGCTGGCGTCGGGCGAGGTCCCGATCTTCGAACCCGGGCTGCCGGAGCTGCTCACCAAGGCCCTCGACTCGGGCCGGCTCCGGTTCACCACCTCCTTCGCGGAGGCCGGGGAGTTCGGTGACGTCCACTTCGTGTGCGTGGGAACGCCCCAGCAGGCCGGTTCGGACGCCGCCGACCTGACCTACGTCGACGCCGCCGTCCGCTCCCTGGCGCCGCACCTGCGCCGCAGGGCCCTGGTCGTCGGCAAGTCCACCGTGCCGGTCGGGACGGCCGCGCGCCTCACCGGCCTCGTGCAGGAGCTGGCGCCCGCCGGGACGGACGTCGAGCTGGCCTGGAACCCGGAGTTCCTCCGCGAGGGCTTCGCCGTGGACGACACGCTGCGTCCCGACCGGCTGGTGTTCGGCGTCGCGTCCGACTGGGCGCACGAGCGGCTGCGGGCCGCGTTCAGGCCCGTCCTCGACCTCGGCACCCCAGTGATCCGCACGGACCTCGCGACCGCCGAGCTGGTCAAGGTGGCGGCGAACTCCTTCCTCGCCACGAAGATCTCCTACATCAACGCGATGGCCGAGGTCTGCGAGGCGGTCGGCGCCGACGTCAAGGACCTCGCCGACTCGCTGGCGCTGGACGACCGCATCGGCGGCAAGTTCCTGCGGCCGGGCCTCGGGTTCGGCGGGGGCTGCCTGCCCAAGGACATCCGGGCGTTCGCGCACCGCGCCGAGGAGATCGGCGTCGGCCAGGCCGTGTCGTTCCTGCGCGAGGTGGACGACATCAACCGGCGGCGCAGGGCCCGCACCGTCGACCTCGTCCGGGACCTGCTAGGCGGCGACCTCGCCGGGAAGCGCGTCGCCGCGTGGGGCGCCGCGTTCAAGCCCAACTCCGACGACATCCGGGACGCGCCCGCGCTGGACGTGGCGCGCACCATCCACGGCCTCGGCGGGGACGTGCGCGTCTACGACCCCGTCGCCCTCGGCAACGCCCGCCGCGCCTTCCCCGAGCTGACCTACGGCGAGAGCGCGTTCGACGTGGCACGCGACGCGGACGTGGTCGTCCTGCTGACCGAGTGGTCGGACTTCCGGGAGGTCGAGCCGGAGGCGCTGGCCGGGGTCGTCCGGCACAAACGGGTCGTGGACGGGCGCCATGCCCTCGACGCCGCCCGCTGGCGCGCCGCGGGCTGGGAGTACCGCGCCCTGGGCCGGTCCTGAACGCGTGCATGGGGAACAACCCGCGTTTCGGGGCCGTTGGCGAAGATGAGGGCCGCGCCCAGCTCGGGCGATGGTCTCTCCCGGACGAGGTGCGCCGTACCCGGAACGCGAAGACGGCGCGTGACAGTAGTCGTCTCGTCATCCGGGAGTGCCGTCATGGCCTGGATCCTCGTCATCGTCGCCGGCCTCTTCGAGGTCGCCATGGCCCTGTGCCTGAAGGCCAGTAAGGGCTTCACCCAGCCGCTGGAGTCGGCGGGGTTCCTCGTGTTCGCCGTAGCGTCCTTCGGGCTGCTCACCGTCGCCCTCAAGCACCTGGAGGTCGGCACCGCCTACGCCGTGTGGGTCGGCATCGGAGCCGTCGGGACGGCGGTCCTCGGCATGCTCTTCATGGGCGACGAGGTCTCCGTGACCCGGGTCGTCGCGCTCGCGTTCATCGTCCTCGGGGTCGTGGGGCTGAACCTCGCCGGAGGCGGCCACTGACCCGCGGTGCGGCGAGCAGCGCGAACGGCCAGGAGCGGCCACCGCCTCCGCAGGTCAGCCGAGTTCTCCGGAACGTAATCTCCCGTAACAGCGTCTATGGGACGAGAGCGCGGGGAGTCGCTCGAACACGGGAGGACGGACCTTGGTCTTCAAGAAGCTGCGTCAGGCGATGGGCATCGGCGGCCCCTCGATCGAGACGGTTCTGCACGACCCGAACACGACGCCCGGCGGCGTCGTCACCGGCGAGATCGCCATCATCGGAGGGCAGCACAACTCCGACATCAAGGCGGTGAACCTCGCCCTGCGCACCAAGGTCGAGGTCGAGTCGGGCGACAACGAGTACACCTCCAACCTGGAGTACGCCAAGATGCCGGTCGCGGGCGGGTTCAGCCTGCAGGAGGGCGCGCGGCACAGCATCCCGTTCCAGTTCCCGATCCCGTGGGAAGCGCCGCTCACCCACATGTACGGGCGGCCGCTGCACGGCACGACGGTCGGGATCGCGACGGAGCTGGAGGTCGCGGGCGCGCTCGACCCGGGCGATCTCGACCCGATCGCCGTCCACCCGCTGCCCGCCCAGGAGCGCATCCTCGCGGCGTTCTCCAACCTCGGCTTCCAGTTCCGCAACGCCGACTGCGAGAAGGGCCGCATCTGGGGCGTCCACCAGGAGCTGCCCTTCTACCAGGAGATCGAGTTCTACCCGCCGGGGCAGTACGCGCGCGGCATCAAGCAGCTCGAAGTGACGTTCGTGTCCTACCCGCAGTCGATGGAGGTCGTGCTGGAGCTCGACAAGCGCGGCGGGGTGTTCACCGAGGGGCATGACGCGTTCAGCCGGTTCACGGTCGACTACGCGTCGGTCGAGCACACCAACTGGGAGCAGCAGCTCGACGGCTTCATGCAGGAGGCCGGGCGCCGCCGGGGCTTCTTCTGACCGGGCGTCCAGCCGTCCAGCCGTTCACGGGATCCCCTCCGCGATGTTGATCGCGGAGGGGATCTCCGCGTAGAAAGAGGTCCCGTGCCCCTGCCCCCCGGACTGAGCCACGCGGAACGGCGCCTGTGGACGGCGTTCCCCACCGGTTCGGCGGTCGTCCTCGGCGACGACCGCCCGGCCGGCCCCCTACCCGACCGCATCGTCCGCGCCGAGATCATCACCAGGCTGCTGCTCGGCGAGTGCGCGCCGCGTCCCGGCGCGGTCGCGGCCGTCCGGCTCCGCGGCGCCTACGTCACCGGACGGCTGGACGTCGCGGGCGGCCGCGTCGAGGCCGAGCTGCTGCTGGAGGACTGCCGGCTCGTCGAGGAGCCGGTGCTCGCCAACGCCGAGACGCGCCAGCTCCGGTTCTCCGGCTGCCGGATGCCCGGCTTCGACGGCGGCGGCCTGCGCGTGGACGGCTTCCTCAGCCTGTCCGGCTCCGAGATCGAGGGGGAGGTCCGGCTGCCGCGGGCGCAGATCCTCGGCGGCCTGCGGATGAACGGGACGCGGGTCACCGCGTCCGCGCCGGAGAAGTGGGCGGTCTCGGGCGGCGCCCTCATCGTGGACGCCGGGGCGTTCATCCGGGACGCCGAGATCACCGGCGGGGTGCGGTTCGTGGGCGCGCGGATGAACGGCGGGCTGTTCATGGAGCGCAGCACGCTCAGCAACCCGGGCCGCATCGCCCTGGACGCGCAGAACATCGTCGTCGAGGACACCGCCGAGCTGAGCCACGGGTTCAGCACGTTCGGCACCATCCGCCTGCGCAGCGCCCGCGTCAACGGCATCCTGTCGTTCCTCCGGAGCCGCCTCGACTCCTGCGACCCGGCCCGGATGGCCCTGCACGCCAGCCACATGCAGGTCGACGAGCTGCTGCTGTGGCCGGAGGAGCGGATCAAGGGCCGGGTGTCGCTGTCGTACTCCAGGATCGACCTGGTCATGGACCATCCGGACATCTGGCCGGACGAGCTGTACCTGAACGGCATGACGTACCAGACGCTGCGCGGCGCCGAGTTCAAGGACCGGCTCAGCTGGGTGTCGCGGGACCCGGAGTTCCACCTCCAGCCGTACGAGCAGCTCGCCGGCTGGTACCACAGCATCGGCCACGACGACCTGGCACGGAAGGTCCAGCTCGCCAAGCTGCGGGCGCGCCGCCGCGGGCTGCACCCGGTCCCCGGGGCGTGGAACCACGTGCTCGACTGGACGGTGGGGTTCGGCTACCGGCCCTGGCTGGCGTTCGCGTGGTTCGCCGCGCTGCTGGCCGTCGGGACGACGGTGTTCTCGATCGAGCATCCCCGCGCGGTCAAGCCGCCGGACGAACTGCCCTCCTTCCACGCGCTGATCTACACGCTGGACCTGCTGATCCCGCTCGACACTTTCGGGCAGCAGCTGTCCTACGACGCGGTGAACTGGTCGCGCTGGGTGGCGTACGGGCTGGTCTCGACGGGGTGGGTGCTGGTGACGGCGCTGATCGCCGGCGCGACGCGGGTGCTGCGCCCGAACTGAGGCGCGGCCGGCCCGAACCGGCGGGGCGCCCTGGGCGTCCATCCGGGGTAGGGGATCAACGAGAATGGGGCGCCATGGGCACGTATCTGATCACGGGCGCGACGGGCGGCATCGGCACGGCGGTGGCGGACCTGCTGCGCGAGCGCGGGCACGACCTCCTTCTCACCGGCCGCTCCGCCGAGCGCCTCGACAAGCTCGCCGCGACGCTGCGCGGGGGCGCGCACGCGGCCACGCAGGTCATCAACCCGGGGGCGGTCGCCTCGCCGGCGCGCGCCGCGGCCATCGGCACGATCCAGCTCGACCTGACCGAGCCGCGCCGCATCGAGGCCCGGCTCGCGGCGGCGGGGATCCCCGCCCGGCTGGACGGCGTCGTCCACGCGGCGGGCATGGTGCATCTGGGGACGGTCGCCGACACCGAGGCCGACGAGTGGATGGAGCACCTGTCGGTCAACCTGGTGTCGGCGGCGGAGCTGACGCGGCTGCTGCTGCCCGCGCTGCGCGCCGCCCAGGGGCACGTGGTGTTCGTCAACTCCACCGCCGGGCTGCGCGCCAACCCCGAGTGGTCGGCGTACGCGGCGAGCAAGTTCGGCCTGCGCGCGCTGGCCGACTCGCTGCGCGCGGAGGAGCCGTCCCTGCGCGTCACGACCGTCTACCCGGGCCGGACGGCCACGGAGATGCAGCGCAGCGTGCGCGCCCAGGAGGGGCACGCCTACGCCGAGGACGACTTCGCCGCCCCCGCCACGGTCGCGCGCGTGCTGGTCGCCGCGCTGGAGACGCCGCGGGACGCGGTCGTCTCGGACGTCACCGTCCGGCCGAATCCGGGGCGCTGACGGCCGCGTCGCCGTGCCACGGCGACGCGGCCGCCCTTCACCGCGACGGCGGGCCGTCGTCGTCACCCGCCACCGCCCCGCCGATCAGGCGGGGGCGGTCGCCCGTCGCCGTGCCGCGAGCGCGATCCCGCCGCCCGCGAGGACGGTGGCCAGACCCGCCGCGGCGAGCGCGGAGTCCGTGCCGGCGGAGGCGCCGGCCGAGGTGCCGCCCGCTCCCGTCTCCACGCCGCCGGTGGGAATCACACGGATCTTGTGCAGATACTTGACGTCGATGAACCCGTGACGGAGCTGGACCGGGACGTTGCCGCGGATCTCGGTGTACCCCGTCTTCTTGCAGTCGGCCCACGGCTTCTGGTGGTACTTCAGGACGCCCACGATCTTCGAGTGCACGTTCGGCAGCTCGTGGACGTTGAGCCCGTGCGGCGCCGTGACCAGGTACTCGCAGAGCTGGGTGTCCGTCTGCGCCTCCGCGGTCCCCGCCCCGATCATGACGAACGCCCCCGCCGCCGCCCCCGCGGCGGCCACGGCCATCGTTCTGCGCACGCTCATCCTTGTCTCCCCCGCTCGTTTCTCCAGGTGGGCGGGTCGCCCACCTCGGAGTGACCGATACCCGACGAAGATCAAGAAGAGCCTTGGAGACGACAAAACAATGGAGTCGCCAGAATGGCGCTCCATTCACCACAAAAGGGTATTTAGTCGGACGTTCCCCGAGGCGCCTCGATCTTGCCGCGGCGCAGGAACCACGCGGCGAGGAGGCCGCCGAGCAGCCCGAACAGGTGGCCCTGCCAGGAGATCCTCGGGTCGCTCGGGAGGACGCCGAGCAGCATCGTCCCGTAGACGGCGACGACGGCGACCGCGATGGCGATGTCGGGCAGCCGCCGCTCGAAGATCCCGCGACCCACCAGGTAGCCGAAGAAACCGAAGATCAGGATGCTGGACCCGAGGGTGTTGGCGGAGCTGAGGAACCACACCCCGAGCCCGCCGACCACGATGATGATCAGGCTGGCGGCGAGGAACCTGGCGATGCCCCGCGCCGCCGCGACGAACCCGAGGACGAGGAACGGGACCGTGTTGGCCGTCAGGTGCCCGAAGCCGGCGTGCATGAACGGCGCGGTGAAGATGTCGGGCAGGTCGTCCACGTCGCGGGGCTGGATCCCGAACCGGTCGAGCCAGCCGTTCATCGTGTAGTCGACCGCTTCGAGCACCCACATCGCGGCGGTCACCGTGAGGATCAGCACCGCCGACGCCAGGGCGCGGACGCCGTGCTTCGCCAGGCCCTCGGAACGTTGCCGGTCGGGGGTAAAGCTCATGTCAGCCACCGTAAAGTCTGTGCGTCCCTGACTCCCCCAACGCACGGGACGGCCGGATGGTGCCGGTGGCCTTTTCGGTGGGGCCTCCAGAAGCCTCTAGGCGGCCTCTAGGCGGCGGACGCGTGCTCCGACTCGGAGGCGTCGCCGCGCACCACGATCACCGGCAGCGGCCGCCGCGCCGGGGCGTCGGCCGTCCGGCGCAGGTAGCGCCGCTCCTCGGGGGTCGTCCCGCCCCAGATGCCGTCGGGCTCCCCCACCCGCAGCGCCCACGCGAGGCAGTCGGCCCGCACGGGGCAGTGGGAACAGATCTCCTTGGCCGCGTCCTCCTGTGCCTGGAGCACGGGCGCGGCGTAGCCGATCGGGAAGAACAGGTCGGGATCCGCGCCACGGCAGATGGCGTGGTCGGTCCAGTGTTCCTCGTTCTCGGTGTTGTGCATGGAGCCGGTGTTGTGCATTGACTTCTCCCTGCGCGGTGAGACCACCGTCCGAGCCGGGGGGTCTCCACTCAGCGTAGTACTACACAACGTAGTACTACAAGACATGGGCGAACGCTGCAACTTAGCGCCCCGATAACCTGGGAGGTGTGCAGAGTGATCAAGAAGTGACCTTCCGCGAGGCGACGGTCGACGATCTCCCTGAGATCGTCCGGCTACTCGCCGACGATCCCCTGGGATCCACCCGCGAAACACCGGGTGAGGAGATACCGGAGGCCTACTTCCGAGCGTTCGCCGCGATCGAGAAGGACCCCAACAACAGCCTGGTCGTCGCCGAGGTCGCCGGCGCGGTCGCCGGCACGCTCCAGCTCACCTTCATCCCCGGCCTCACCTACACCGGCGGCGAGCGCGCCCAGATCGAGGGCGTCCGCGTCGCCGCCGAGCAGCGCGGCGCCGGGCTCGGCCAGCTCCTGATCACCTGGGCCATCGACCGGGCCCGTGCCCGCGGCTGCCGCGTCGTCCAGCTCACCACCGACCGCCAGCGTCCCGACGCGATCCGCTTCTACCAGAAGATCGGCTTCCGCCCGTCCCACATGGGGATGAAGTACCACCTCACCTGAGCCCCGCCGCTCCGGTTCACGGTACGAGGGCGTCCCGCCACCGGGCCGTGTCGGTGTACTGGTGCAGCCAGGAGATCCGGCCCTCGGTGACACGCCAGAGATGCGCGAACTCCGCCTCGTACGAGCGGCCGGTGGCCCTGGCGGTCCCCCGGTAGCGTCCGGTCACCACCACAAGGCCGTCGGCGGTCTCATGCCAGGTCTCGGCGTAGGGAGCCGTGTCGAACTCGGCGAAGACCGCGCCCCACACCCGAGCGAGGGTCTCCTCGGGGCCGCGGAAGGCGCCGCCCGCGCCGCACGGCAGCCCGGGCGCCGTGCGCGCCTCGAACTCCGGGTGCAGGAGCGCGAGGATCGCCGCCGCGTCGGCCGCCTGGGCGGCGGTGTAGAAACCCCGGACGATCTCGGACGCCGTCATGGCCGCTCCCTTTTTAGAGGATGTGTTCTAGAATCATCTCACTACTATCATCGGAGGGCGCGCGTGGGTAGACCGGCCAAGTTCGGCGAGGACCGGATCCTCGACGCGGCGCTGGCGGTGACGGCCGAGGGCGGGCCCGCCGCCGCGACCATCGCCGCCATCGCCGAGCGCCTCGGCGCCCCGTCCGGCTCGCTGTACCACCGCTTCGGGTCGCGCGACCTGCTGCTCGCCACCCTGTGGACCCGCTGCGTCCGCCGCTTCCAGGACGGCTTCGTCGCGGCCCTGGACGCGGGCGACGCCGAGGCGGCCGCCCTGCACACGCCCCGCTGGTGCCGCGGGCACCCCGCCGAGGCCGCCGTGCTGCTCCTGCACCGCCGCCGCGACCTCGCCGCCGCCTGGCCCGCCGAACTCGCCGCCCCGCTCGAAGCCCTGAACGCGCGGGCCGCGGACGCGCTGAGCGCGTTCGCGCGGGCCGGCGGCACCGACCGCGACCGCGTGGTCTTCGCCACCGTGGACGTCCCCTACGGCGCCGTCCGCCGCCACCTGCTCGACCGCCGGCCCCCGCCGCCGGAGGTGGACGAGCTGATCGTCACGGCCTGCCGCGCCGTCCTGGCCCCGTAGGGCCGGAAAGACTTCTGTCGGTGTTCACCTTGGCGTGAAATGCTGGTCACCTGGGTGTGTATCCCAAATTGTCACCCGTCCGGAGGAGCAGCGCGTGGCCGAGCGGCATCTGGAGATCGAGCAGAAGTACGACGCCCCGGCCGGGTTCGTCCTGCCGGATCTGGACGGGCTCACGGGCGTGGCGTCGGTCGGGGAGCCCGAGGTCCGGGAGCTGCACGCCACCTACTTCGACACCGCGGACCTGCGCCTGGCGGCCAACAGGATCACACTGCGCCGGCGGCGGGGCGGGCCGGACGCGGGCTGGCACCTGAAGATGCCGGCCGGGCAGGACGGCAGGCACGAGTTCCGGGCGCCGCTCGGGCGGCCCCTGCTCGTCCCGGCGCGCCTGGCCGGGCTGGTCGCGGCGCACACCCGCGGGGCGGAGCTGCGCCCCGTCGCGACCCTGGAGACCCGCCGGACGGTCGTGCGCCTGCTCGGCGCGGACGGCGAGGCCCTCGCGGAGGTCGCCGACGACCTGGTGACCGGGCGCGGGCGCGAGGCCGAGCCCGAGCGGTGGCGGGAGATCGAGGTCGAACTCGGCACCGGGCCGCCGGAGCTGCTGAAGACGGCCGGCAAGCGCCTGCGCAAGGCCGGCGCGAAGAGGGCCAAGTCGGCGTCGAAGCTGGCGAGGCTGCTCGGGGACGGCGTCGCGCCCTCGGAGGCGGCGCGCCAGCGGGCCGAGGCCCGGTCGCGGATCACGGCGGCCACCAGCAACGGGAAGGCGCCCGCGATCACGACGGGCGAGGTCGTGATGGCCTACCTCGCCGAGCAGGTCGAGGCGATCCTGCGGTTCGACCCCGGGGCGCGGCTGGGCGAGGAGGACGCCGTCCACCGCATGCGGGTGGCCGTGCGCAGGACGCGCAGCGCCCTGCGCAGCTACCGGCCCGTCCTGGACTCGGAGCGGACCGCGCCGCTCGGGCCCGAGCTGCGGTGGGTGGCGCAGCCCCTCGGCGAGGTCCGCGACCTCGAGGTGCTCCGGATGCGGTTCGCGCAGGCGCCGCCCTTCCTGCTGGACGACCTGGAGCGGCACGAGCGGGCCGCGTACCGGCATCTGAACTCGGCGCTGAGGGACGCGCGGTACTTCGCCCTGCTCGACGCCCTCGACCGGCTGGTCGCCGAACCGCCGCTGGCGGCCGCCGCCGGGAAGAAGGCCCGCAAGGAGCTCCCCGCGCTCGTCACCCGGGCCTGGGACCGGATGGCCGGGGACTACGCGTCGATCAAGACGTCCGCCGACCCCGACCTCGCGCGCCACGAGACGCGCAAGGCGGCCAAGCGCGCCCGGTACGCGGCCGAGCTGGCGGTCCCGGTGCTGGGCGCGGCGGCCAAGCGGGTGGTCAAGGACGCCAAGCGCATCCAGGAGGTCCTCGGCGCCCACCAGGACGCCATGATCGCGATGGAGCACCTCGAACGGGCCGCGGCCCGCGCCCGCACGACCGCGGACGCCTTCGCGATCGGCGTCCTCTACGGCGGGGAGCAAGCGGAGGCGGAGAAGGCCCGCGACCAGCTGGCGACCACCTGGTCACGGACCTTGGGCCCCTCGTTCTAGACCAGCGCCGGTCCTAGGGCGCCGCCGAGGTGCCGTGGCGTTCCAGGGCGGCCAGGGTGCCGCCGGCCAGGTGGGCGGTCCAGAACTCGGCCTTGTCGAGGGACGTGTCGTCCGGGACCTCCTCGCCCAGCTTCCGGCACAGCCCGGCGATGAGCTCGGTGACGATCTCGCCGTGCGTGCTCACCACCGCGGGCGTGCCCGCCATGGACAGCAGCCGCTCCACCGCCTGGTCCGGGTTCGTCTCGCCGACCGTGAACGCCGCCTCCGTCTCGACGGGCACGCGCACGCGCCGCGCGTAGGGCAGGACGGTCTCCAGGCAGCGGGCCGTCGCCGAGCTGACGGTCCGCATGGGCCCGTAGGAGTGCAGCAGCCCGGCGAGGCCGGACGCCTCGGCGCGGCCCGCCTCGTCCAGCGGGCGCAGCTCGTCGGCCTCCCGCCAGGCCCGCTTCTCCCCGGCCCGCGCGTGCCGCAGGATCACCAGCGGCGCGGTGTCGAGCGGGCCCTGGCGGAACCCGCGGAGCAGGTCGACGTCGTGCCGGTAGCTGAGGCGGGCCTCGGCCTCCTCCGCCGGAAGCCAGACCAGCTCGTCCACCTCCTCGTTGGGGGTGAACGCGCTCACGGCGACCGGCCGGGCCGCCCAGTACTCCACCCGCTTGGTCCGCTCGCCGAGCGGATAGGAGACGGTCGGGAGGCGCCGTCCGAGGCGGGGGACGACGCCGGTCTCCTCCTCGATCTCGCGGACGGCGGCGCGCAGCACGTGCTCGCCCGGGTCGACCTTGCCCTTGGGGAACGACCAGTCGTCGTGGCGGGGGCGGTGGATCAGCGCGAACTCGGGTCCGTCGCGCCACAGCAGCGCGCCGGCGGCCCTGATGACGTCAGACATCGATCGTCCTCCACCGGCGGCTCTTCACCAGGTGGGTCTGGATGTCCAGGAGGGTCTCGCCCGCGCCGGCCCGGCTACGCGTCCAGGTGCCCTCGGCGTCGAGCGCCCAGGCGTGGGTGCGCTCGTCCATGGCCCGGTCCATCAGGGCGAGCAGGTCGTCGCGCTGGGCCCGGTCGTTGACGGTGACGAGGGCCTCGACGCGGCGGTCCAGGTTGCGGTGCATCAGGTCGGCGCTGCCGAGCCACACCTCGGGCTCGCCGCCGTTCTCGAACGCGAACACGCGGGAGTGCTCCAGGAACCGGCCGAGGACGCTGCGCACCCGGATCATGTCCGACAGGCCGGGCACGCCGGGACGCAGCGCGCAGATGCCGCGCACCCAGACGTCCACCGGCACCCCGGCGCGCGACGCCCGGTAGAGCGCGTCGATGACCACCTCGTCCACCAGGGCGTTGCACTTGATCCGGACGCGGGCGGGATGCCCGGCCCGGCGGTTGTCGATCTCGTGCTCGATCCGCTGGACGAGCCCGGAGCGCAGGCTGTTCGGCGCGACGAGCAGCCGGTGGTAGGAGCTCTGCCGCGAGTAGCCGGTGAGGTGGTTGAACAGGGCGCTGACGTCCTCGCCGACCTCGGGGTCGGCGGTGAGCAGCCCGAAGTCCTCGTACAGGCGCGCGGTCTTCGGGTGGTAGTTGCCGGTGCCGATGTGGCAGTAGCGGCGCAGGTGGCCCTCGGACTCCTGCCGGACGATCAGCGCGAGCTTGCAGTGCGTCTTCAGCCCGACGAACCCGTAGACGACGTGGCAGCCCGCGGTCTCCAGCTTGCGCGCCCAGGCGATGTTGGCGCGCTCGTCGAACCGGGCCTTGAGCTCGACGACGACCACGACCTGCTTGCCGGCCTCGGCGGCGCTCATCAGCGCGTCCACGATCGGGGAGTCGCCGCTCGTCCGGTACAGCGTCTGCTTGATCGCCAGGACGCGCGGGTCGGTCGCGGCGTCCTCGATGAGCCGCTGGACGGTCGTGGTGAACGAGTCGTAGGGGTGGTGGACGAGGACGTCGCGCTCACGGATGGCGCTGAAGATGCTGACGTCCTCGGGCAGCGCCTCCTTCGACGGGACGAAAGGGGGGTACTTCAGCTCCGGGCGGTCGAGGTCGGCGATGGCGGCGAGGCCGCCGAGGTCCAGCGGCCCGACGACGCGGTAGATCTGGCCCTCGTCCACCCCCAGCTCGGAGGTGAGCAGGTCCAGCACCCCCTCGGAGATCGACTCCTCGACCTCCAGCCGGACGACGGGGCCGAACCGGCGGCGCAGCAGCTCGCGTTCGAGCGCCTGCAGCAGGCCCTCGCTGATGTCGTCGTCGATCTCCAGGTCCTGGTTGCGGGTGACCCGGAACGCGTGGTGCTCGACGACCTCCATCCCGACGAACAGCTGCCCGAGGTGCGCCGCGATGACGTCCTCCAGCGGCGTGAACCGGTCGGGGGACGCCTCGATGAAGCGCGGCAGCAGCGGCGGCACCTTCACCCGGGCGAACATCGTGGCGTCGGTCTCCGGGTCGCGGACGATCACCGCGAGGTTCAGCGACAGGCCCGAGATGTAGGGGAACGGGTGCGCGGAGTCGACGACGAGCGGGGTGAGCACGGGGTAGATCCGGTCACGGAAGAGCCGCCGCAGCCGCTCCTGCTCGGTCTCGGCGAGCTCGTCCCAGCGCAGGAGGTCGATGCCCTCGTCCTCCAGCGCGGGCAGGATCTCCTTGCGGAAGCACGACGCGTGCCGCTGCATCAGCTCGTGCGCGACCACGCCGGTGCGGGCCAGCACCTCGCGGGGCTGGCGGCCGCTGGCGGACTGGACGGCCAGCCCGGTCGCCATCCGGCGGGCGAGCCCGGCCACGCGGACCATGAAGAACTCGTCGAGGTTGCTGGAGAAGATCGACAGGAAGCGGACGCGTTCGAGCAGCGGCAGGCCCGGATCCTCGGCGAGCTCCAGGACGCGCTGGTTGAACCTCAGCCAGCTCTCCTCCCGGTCGAGGAAGCGGTCGTCGGGCAGCGCCTCGGATTGCGGGGGGACATGTCCTGGATTGACGGTCATGCCAGAATTTTCCCTGATCTAGGTTAACGAAAGTCGAACGTGCGGGTTCCGCCCAGGTATCTGATACGTCGATCATTCCCGTGGTTCCCCCAGATCACTCCGCTCCGGCCACCGTCGCCGAACGTGGCCGGGGGGTTGCAACGACCTGGCCACCGGGAAACCTTCACTGCGCGCCTCCGCGTGGGTAGAACGAAGACCGTGACTCCTCACGAGGCTTCGCCGCCCACGGTGTTCTGGCCGCGCTGCACCGCCGTCGACGGCTGCACCGGCCGGGCCGCGGGCGGCCCGGGCGCCTGCCCCGCCCACCTGCGCCCCAGCGAGTTCGAGCGGTTCGTGGACTCGCTGCGCCCCGGCGCCGACCTCGACCTGCGCGGCGTCACCGTCCCGCCGTGGCTGCTGGACGGGGTGCTGGACGCCGTCACCGGCCCCGACGGGCGGCCCCACCTCGGCCGGACCCGGTTCGACGGGGCGGTGCTGCCGGCCGACGCGGGCCTGCGCGGCTTCTGCGTCGAGGGCGACAGCTCGTTCGACGGCGCCCGCTTCCTCGGCGGCGCGTCGTTCTACGACGCGCGGTTCTTCGGCAACGCCTCGTTCCGGGCGGCGCGCTTCGGGCGCAACGCGTCCTTCCACGAGGCCCGGTTCCACCGGCACGCCTCGTTCGAGGAGGCGGTGTTCACCGGCGACGCCCTCTTCGGCGAGACGCGGTGGCACGCCGACGCCGCCCTCCGCGGCGCCGTGTTCATGGGCGCGGCCTGCTTCGACCGCGCGCGGTTCGGGCGGGACGCGGCGATGCAGGGGGCCGGCTTCCGCGGCGACGTGTCGTTCCGGCGCGTGCAGGTGACGCGGCACGCCCGGTTCGAGCGGGCGCGGTTCCGGCACGGCGCCTGGCTCGGCCCGCTGGCGGCGGGCGGCCGGATCGCGCTGTCGGACGCGACCGTGCACGGCGGGCTGCGGGTGCACGCGGCGGCGCGGCAGGTCATCGCCCGCGGCACGATCGTCCACGGGGAGGCCGACTTCCGGCTCCGGCACGCCGAACTCGATCTGGAGGACGCGGTGTTCGAGGGCCCGGCCGCCGTCCGGGCGCTGGCCCACCCGATCCAGGGCCTCGCCGAGCCCACCACCGGGAACGCCGCCGGGAACGGCACGTCCGGCGTCCGGCTCCTGTCGCTGCGCCGCGCGGACGCGACCCGGCTGCTGCTCGCCGACGTCGACCTCAGCGGCTGCGGCTTCCTCGGGCTGCGGCGGCCCGACGCGCTGCGGATCACGGGCGACTGCGCGTTCGCGACCGCGCCCGGCCGGCGCCGGCTGCGGCCGTGGCGCCGCCGCGACCGGGCCGTCCTCGCCGAGGACATCGCCGGCGGCGCCGGCCACGACGACGACCGGCTGCGCGCGCTGTACCAGGCGCTGGCACGTGCCACGGCCGACTCCGACCGCGACCGCCTCGCCCGCGACTTCCGCTACAGCGCGCTGGAGATGCGCCGCCACGGCGAGCGCGACCCGTGGCGCCGCGCCGGCCTGCACCTTCTGTGGATCACCTGCGGATACGGGCTGCGCGCGGGACGCGCCGTGGCCTGGCTCGCCGTCATCATCGCGCTGCTGTGCTGCGGCGCGTCCCTGGTCCGCCACGACGACCGGACCCGGCACGACAACCGCACGGGGAGCGTCCGCGGCGCGCACACGGGCGCCCGCAACACATAAGCGCCGGACGGCCCGCTAAAGGCGGGGGGTTGTTTTGTCAGACCCACGCGTAATGATTCTTGTTATGAGCAGAGACACCCATCCGGGGGTGCAGTGCCCGCACTGCCAATCGCATCTCGCGCTCGTCCCCGTGACTGGAAACCCCGTGTCCGGAAACTCCGCCGCCGCACCCGTCCCCCTCCTGCCGATCGTGGCGAAGGAGGAATGGCAGCCTCCCCCCGTCGCCGAGGTGCTCGCCGTTTACGCCGGGCGCGCCAAGGACACCGTGACGGCGGCGCGCGGCGCCGCCAAGGTCCGCGAAAGCCTGAACCGCGCCAAGGCGGCCGCCGCGGGCCGCAAAGCCGCACAGAAAACCGCGCGCCGCACCCCCAGAAGCGCGTGATCACAACCCGGCCACTAACACCGGGAAGGGACGGCACCGCGCCGGCACCGTCCCTTCCGCAATGACGTCAGCGCGGCTTGGTATCCGTCCATTCCGCGCCGACCAGGGCGGTGGAGTTCATCGTCCGCCCCGCCGGGACGCTCACCCCGGCCGCCGGCGCCACCATGACGTTCAGCCCGGCCAGCGCATTGCCCGTCGCCAGATCAATGATCATTTCGTCCCGGATCACGCCCTGCGGCGTCTTGTCGTCCAGCGCGATGGCGTTCCCCGTCCGCCCCTGCGGATCCGTGACCTTCCCGAGCGAGCGCACCGCCGGGAGCCCCGCCAGCATCCGGAACGCGGCCGCCCGCACCGCCGGCTTCACCGGCATGTCCATCACCAGGCCGCGTGCCACGGTGTAGAGCCACCGGTCCGACGCCATCGGCCGGTTCGACTCGGTGTCATGGCCCTTGTACCAGCGCAGCAGCTCGGCCTGGAGCCGCTTCGGGTCGGACGGCAGCGCCCGCAGGTCCTTCATGCTCACGTTGCGGCCGAGCCAGAACACCTTGTCGCCGTCGACCAGCGCGGAGCCGTTGAAGCTGCGCGCACCGGGCGCGGTCTTCGCCGTGAACCCCTTCAGGCGGCCCTTGCCCCCCGGCGCGACCGGAATCTGGATCTTGAACGTCGCGGGCGACCCCGCGCGCCGCCACGCCTCCGCGTCCGCCTTCGTCGCGGGCTTGGCCCCGAGGTCCTGCGCCGCGCCCCACGCCTTGCCGCCCGGCCTGCTCGGCGTCCAGCTCTCCGCCTTGCTCCTGACCGTCACGGCGTAGGCGCCGCCGCCCTTGCCCACCGTGTACGTGGAGGACGAGACCGTCACCTGGTGCCAGTACGCCCCCGTCGTCTCGGTCTGACCGTCCGCCTTCTCGGCCGCCGCGAGCAGGACGGTCCGCGCGTCGAGCACCCGCTCGCCGCCGCCCCCTCCGCCCGTTCCGCCCGAGTCCGTCCCGTCCCCGCCGGGGGCGACGAACACCGCCGCCGCGGCCACCGCCCCCGCGGCCACCGCCCCGGCGAGCCCCAGCCCCCAGACCGGCCGCACCCGCCGACGCGCGGGCGCGGTGCTCCCGGCCGCCTCCGGACGCGGCGCCGCCATGGCCCGCGCCAACTCGTCCCGCCGCACGCCCTCGTCCACCGGCGCACCCGGGTCCATCTCCTCAGGCCTGGCATCCCGCAACACCCGCATCACATCCTTCATGCCGTTTCCCGGCGGGGGGACGACCCCCCGCACCCCCCGGTTCGCTCCGCTCATACCGTTTCCTGGCGGGGGGACGACCCCCCGCACCCCCCGGTTCGCTCCGCTCATACCGTTTCTCCCTTGACGACTCCGACCTGCGAACGTGCTCCTTGCGCCGCCGCACCCCCCGACCCCGGTCCGGGGTCGGTCCGGGCGGGCGGCCGGGGCGGGTCCGGGCGGGCGGACGCCGTTCGGGCGTCCGGCTGCTCGTCCTCGGCCGCGCGGAGCAGGCGGCGGCGCGCGCGGTGCAGGCGCACCCGCAGCGCCGCGGGCGTGCAGCCGACGACGCGGGCGGCCTCGCGGGGCGTCAGGCCCTGCCAGGCGATGAGGATCAGGATCTCCCGGTCCCCCTCGGGCAGCGCCGCCATCGCGCGCAGCACCGCCATCCGCTCCGCCACGTCCTCGGCGACGTCGCCCGTCTGGCGCGGCGCCCACCGCCCGAGCTCGGCCGCGAACGACTCGCGGCGCACCCGCGCGCGGTGCCCGTCGCGCAACACGTTGCGCGCGACGCCGAGCAGCCACGGCAGCGCCGGGTCCGGGACGTCGGCGAGCCGCCGCCACGCCACGGCGAAGGTCTCGCTCACCACCTCGTCCGCGACCTGGCCGCCGGCGCGGGCGGCGGCGTAGGCCCACACGCGCTGGCGGCACTCGTCGTAGATCGCGGTGAAGCGCTGTTCATCGGGGGCCTCGTCTGCCACCGCGTGCTCCTCCGTCCGTCCGATCAGGTCATGTCACGGGGTAGTGGCGCGGGAGGCGGCATCGTTACCGGAAGGGCGGCGGGTTCCTCCGGACGAGCGCCGTTTCACCGCTCCGCGTGCCCCCCGGGCGCCCGATGCCTCTAACATTTGCTCGATGGCAAGGGCCTCCCACCTGACATCGACCCGGCCCAGGCCGGACAGAAGGAGCTGAGACATGGCCGCGATGCCCAGTCGCGGTGCGGAGCGGCTCCCCGGTGTCGCCGGATCCCCGCACCTCCTTCTCGTCGAGGACGATCCCGGCGACGCCTTCCTGTTCGAGGAGCTCCTGACCGAGGCGCAGCCCGGTCTGCGGATCACCGTCGCGGCCACGCTCGCCGAGGCCCTCGCCGCGCTGCGGCCCGACATCCAGTGCGTCATCGTCGACCTGTCCCTCCCGGACGCGCAGGGGCTCGACGCCCTCCACCAGGTGCGCGAGCACTCGCCGACCACGGCCGTGCTCGTGCTGACCGGCCTCGCCGACGCGCACGTCGGCGTCGCCGCCGTCGCCGCAGGCGCCCAGGACTACCTCGTCAAGCAGGACGCGGACGGCGCGCTGCTCACCCGGGCGATCAGCTACGCGATCGAGCGCAAGCGCGCCGACGAGTCCGAGCGGCAGCTCGTCGAGGCGCGGGCCCTCAGCCGGGAGAACGCCAGGTTGGAGCGCGGCCTGCTGCCCGTGCCGATCCTGCACGACCGGACGCTGCGGCACCACACCCGCTACCGGCCCGGACGCGACCGGGCGCTGCTCGGCGGCGACTTCCACGACACCGTCGAGACCTCCGACGGCACCGTGCACGCCGTCATCGGCGACGTGAGCGGGCACGGCGCGGACGAGGCGTCCCTCGGCGTCCGGCTCCGCATGGCGTGGCGCACGCTCGTCCTCGGCGGGCACACGGGCTCGCGCCTCCTCGACACCCTCGACACCGTCCTGCAGCACGAGCGGTGGAGCGACGAGATCTTCACGACCGCCTGCATGGTGACGATCGCGCCCGACCGGCGCACCGCCCGGGTGTACCGGGCCGGGCACCCGTGCCCCCTGTTCTTCTCGCCGGGCGGCGTGGAGGCCCTCCCGGACGAGCCGCGGGGCCCGGCGCTCGGGCTGCTCCCGGGCGCCCGGTGGCCCGCCGCCGACCTGGAGCTCGGCGACGAGTGGGGGCTGCTGCTCTACACCGACGGACTGATCGAGGGGGGCGCCGGCGAGGACGGCGGCCAGCTCGACATGGCGGGCCTGCTGCACCTCGCCAAGACCGCGCACGAGGAAGGGCGGCATGGCGACGTGCTCGTCGACGGGCTCATCGCCGAGGCCGAGCGGCTGAACGGCGACGTCCTCTCCGACGACCTCGCCCTGCTGATGCTGAGCCGGGGGGACGACCGATGACCACCGCGAGGTCCGCCGAGACCGGCCAGGAGCCGCGCGCCGCCGGGCCGGGCGCCGTGCTGCCCGGCGCGCAGATCCCCGAGGGGCAGGGGATGGGCCGGGTCCGGCTCGTCCAGATCTACCGGGTCGGCTCCGCCGTCCTCGGCGCCCTCCTGCTGGCCGCTTTCGTGCAGGCAGGGACGGCGCTGTACGGGAACGAGCAGGCCCGCGACGTCCTGATCGAGCGCGTCGACCCGGCGACGCTCGAGCAGTTCCGGCTCTCCTCCGCCATCACCGGCCAGGACACGGCCATCCGCGCGTACGCCGAGGAGGGCGGGCGCGAGCACGTCGAGCAGTACCGGTCCGCCGTGCGCCAGGAGGCGGCGTCCGCCGCCCGCATGCGCCGCCTCCTCGCGGGGGTGCCCGGCCACGAGGAGGTCGACCGGCTCCTCGCCAAGGCGACCGCCGACTCGCGGGCCTGGCGGACCGGGTTCGCCGACCGGGTCGCCGCCGGACCCGGCGGTCAGGGCATCGACCGCGGCGAGAGCCGGCTGGCGGGCCGCCTCCTCGTCCAGGCGCGCGGCGACATGACGCCGCTGCAGGCCGACATCACCGAACTGCACGAGCGGTCCGCCGCGAAGCTGAACTCGCGCGCGAGGGCCGCCCAGTGGTCCACGTTCGCCGCGCTCGCCATGGTCGTCGTCGCCGCGCTGCTGCTCGCCGTGCTGTTCCGCCGGACCGTGCTGACGCCGGTGTCGACCCTGACCGGACGCGTCCGCGCCGTCTCGGAGGGCGACTTCGGGCACCGGCTCGACGTCCCCGGCCCGGCGGAGATCAACGAGCTGGCGGCGATCATCGACGCGATGCGCGCCCGGATCATCGAGGAGTGGCGCACCAGCGAGGACAAGTCCCGCCGGCTCGACGAGCAGACCGAGGAACTGCGCCGCTCCAACGCCGAACTGGAGCAGTTCGCCTACGTCGCGAGCCACGACCTCCAGGAGCCGCTGCGCAAGGTCGCCAGTTTCTGCCAGATGCTCGAACGCCGGTACGGCGACAAGCTCGACGACCGCGGACGGCAGTACATCGCGTTCGCCGTGGACGGCGCCAAGCGCATGCAGGCCCTGATCAACGACCTGCTGAGCTTCTCCCGCGTGGGCCGGATGTCGCGCCCCGAGGACTCCGTCGACCTCGACGACGTCGTCCGGCAGGCGCTGGACAACCTCTCCACGTTGTGCGAGGAGACCGGCGCCGAGGTGGACGTGGCGGAGCTGCCCGACGTGGCCGGGGACCGCACCCAGCTGGTCCAGCTGTTCCAGAACCTCGTCGGAAACGCGATCAAGTTCCGCCGGGAGGGCGTGCCGCCGCGCGTCACCATCGACGTCCGCCGCGCCGGGGACGAGTGGGAGTTCGGCTGCTCCGACAACGGGATCGGCATCGACCCCCGCTACGCCGACCGGATCTTCCTCATCTTCCAGCGGCTGCACTCGCGCGAGGAGTACACCGGCACGGGGATCGGCCTGGCCCTGTGCAAGAAGATCGTCGAGTACCACGGCGGACGCATCTGGCTCGCCGCCGGCGAGCACGCCGAGCCGGACGCGGAGGCCGCCACCGGGACCACCTTCCGGTGGACGCTGCCCGCCCAGCCGTCGGCCAGTACAGAAGAGGACGGCGAGGAGGGCACCGGAGAGCAGGACGACCAGCCCTCCCAGGCGTCCTGACCAGGGCCTTCGGGACGGTCGGCTTCGGCGACGGTTTGGTGGGATCGTCAGGCTTCCGGGCCGGTCTTCCCGGCGTCCGCGTCCCGGCCCGTCCAGTCGACGCACACGATCACGGCGTCGTCGGACGGCTCGGTGCCCCCGTGGAAGCCGACGTAGTGCCGGATCATGGTGCGGACGGCCTCGGGCGGGTCCTGCAAGCGGGTGGCGCGCATCGCCTGGGGCAGTCCGGCGTCGCCGTAGAGGACTCCGGCGGGCGACCGGGCGCCGTGCACGCCGTCGCTGACGATGACCAGCCGGTCGCCCGGCTCGACGGCGAACTCCTGGGGCACGTAGCGGGTGTCGCCGAACATGCCGAGCGGCATCTGCGCCTCGAACGCGATCCGCTCCGTGGCGCCGCCCCGCATCCGGCTGATCACCGGTGAGCCCGCGTCGATGACCCGCACCCTCCCGTCGGTGAGCTCGAACTCCAGCAGCAGCGCGTCCACGAGCCGCTCGCCCCGGTACCGTCCGAACACCGCCTCGTCGGCGAGCTCGGCCTGCTCGACGATGTCACCGCCCGACCGGCGGGCGTTGCGCAGCGCGCTGATCGCCAGATGGGTGAGCTCCGCCGACTCCGTGCCCGACCCCATCCCGTTGCTGACGGTCAGCATGAACCGGTCGGCGGACGTGGCCCAGTCGAACGCGTCGCCCCACACGGCGTACGCGGGCTCCAACTGGCCCGCGAAGCAGAGCTCGGACGCCTGGTAGGCGGGCGCGGGCAGCAGGTCCCACTGCATCTCGGCGGCCAGGGTCAGCCGCGTCCGCCGCCGCAGGCGCCGGTACAGGTCGGTGGCCTGGTCGGCGATCTTGAGGGCGCGGGCGAGCACGCCGGCGAAGTCGTCGAGCCAGGGCGGCCCGCCGTCCGGAAGCCGCACCGACAGGATCCCGATCCGCTCCCCCTTCACGGTCAGCGGCAGGTGGGCGAGCCCGCCCCCGTCCTCCTGGACGGTCCGCTGCGACGCGAACGCACGGCCAGGCGCCGTGTTGTCCACGGGGACGTCGTCGCCGGCGGAGAGCGTCCGGACGAGGAACGTCTGCCGGTAGTCGATCATCAGGACCTCGGTGTCCGCGCCGCCGGCGTGCCGGTCGAGCAGGTCGGCCGCGACGGCGATCACATCGTTCGGCGGAGCCGCCCAGATCGCCTTCCTGGCCGCCTCGAACGGCCCGTCATCCCCGGGTGCACCATGCATCTCGATCCTCGCCTCGTCGCAGCACGGCCCCGGCGGCCGGCGGACCCGCAGGTCCCGGGATGCCGTGGGCGACGTCGTGTGTAACAGTGGAGGGCATGGTGGCCACGTCGGGTGAGGACGCCGCGGAGTCCGCGGCCGCGCTCGACGATGCGGCCTCCACCCTGTTGAACGTATGGTCGCGCGCCCACAATGCCCCGGATGTCCCTATTCCGTCCACGCAACTGCGCGCGCTGTTCGTCCTGGAGCGGGGGCCCGTCAACATCAGCAGGCTCGCGGGCGAGCTCGGCGCGCTGGTGTCGTCGGCGAGCCGGCTGTGCGACCGGCTGGAGGCGGCCGGGCTGCTCACGCGCGACCCGGGACGCGACCGGCGCCAGGTCACCGTCCGGCTGAGCAGCGACGGGCAGGCGCTCCTCGACCGGCTCCGGCTGCGGCGGCGCGAGCACCTCACCCGCGTGCTGGCCGAGATGCCGGCGGCCGCGCAGGCCGCGCTGCTGTGGGGGCTCACCGAGTTCCACGAGGCGGCCACCCGCCCGGACGACGACGGCGGTTCCCTCTCGATGCTCGCGTGAACCGTCCATGAAATCCGTTTTCCCCGAAAAGTCGTGACCCTCCGCAAAGCGCCTTCCAAATTGAGCATTATCAACATTTAAAGCAGTCGGCTCGGGAGCGTTTTCGCCATTCTCGATACGGCCGCCTTCACCACTACTAACATCCCCGCTCATGGCGACCATACGTGCCCCTCGGCATTCCCTGCGCGCCGTCACCGCGGGCGGGATCACCGCTGCCCTGCTCCTCTCCGCCGGCGGATGCGGCGGCTCCTCCTCCGGGCACGGCACGGCGTCGGCCGCCGGGACCAAGGGCGGGCAGGCCGCGCCCGCCAAGGTCCCTGAGGCCACGACCTACACGAACCTCCCCGGCGCCCCGGCCGACCCCACGCCCGACGGCGCCACCGACGGCCTCGTCGTGCACCCCACCAGCCCGGCGCCCGTGTTCGACCGCCCGGCCGGTCACCGCTTCGCCACCCTTCCCGTCGCCGAACTCGGCGGCCCCACCTGGGTGCCCGTGGTGGAGACCTCGGGCGACTGGCGGAGGGTGCTCCTGCCGAGCCGTCCCAACGGGGCGACCGGCTGGGTTCCCGGCACCGCGCTGAAGACCGCGCACACCCCCTACACCGTCCGCGTCGACCTCACCCGCAGACGCCTCGTCCTGGAGAGGTCCGCGCGCCCGGTGGGCCGCTGGCCCGTCGCGACCGGCGACGTCAAGACCCCGACGCCGACCGGCCGGACGTTCGTCATGGCGACGCTCGCCCCGGCCAAGAAGACGCCGAGCCCCATCGTCCTGCCACTCGGTACCCACTCGGCGACCCTCGACACCTTCGGCGGCGGTCCCGGCACCGTCGCACTCCACGGCTGGCCCGACACCTCGGTGTTCGGCAAGGCCGTCACGCACGGCTGCGTGCGCGTACCCGCGGACGCCTTGAAGGCGCTGTCCCGGGTGCCGCTCGGTTCCCTGGTGTTCATCACGGCCTGACCGGCCGGCACCACCTCAAGCCCTCACGAGAATCGGAGTACGTTCATGCGTCACAACCATGCCGCCAAACGGTTCGCCACGGCCGGGCTGCTCGCCGCCGGCCTCACCGCGGCCGCCGTCCCCGCCCCGGCGTTCGCCGCCGCCCCCGGCAGCGAAGGCTCGGCGTACGGGCTGACCGTGACCGGGCCGATCGCCGTCCCGCCGGTGCCCGCCGTCTCCTCCAGCACCGGCCGGGTCAGCAAGAGCCTCCTGCGCGAGGACCGCACCAAGCTGGTCAAGGCGTCCGCGCTGGACGTCGACGCCTCCGCCGCCCGCGCCCGCTCCGCGGTCGCGCACCTGTCCGTCCCGTCCGCGAAGCTGCTGGCCGACGCCGTCACCGCCAAGTGCACCGCCGGACAGGGCGGCGCCCACCTCGCCCGCGCCACGCTCGCCGGAAAGCACCTGGACTCCACCCCGCCGCCCAACACCACCGTCCCCGTCGACGTGGACGGCCTCGGCCGGACGGCCCTCGTCCTCAACAAGCAGCAGCGCATGGCCGACGGCCGCCTCGCCGTCACCGGCATGGAACTGGCCCTGCCCGGCAACAAGGGCGCCATCCGGGTCGCGTCCGCCACCTGCGGCAAGCCCGCCGGCCCGGCGCACGGCCCGTCCGAGGCCCCCGCGCCGAAGCCCGTCAAGCACGACCTCCCGGTCACCGGCTGACCGGCGTCCCGAGCCGCGGCCCGGCGGGCACCAGCCCGCCGGGCCGTTCCATGCCGTCAGCTCGCCAGCGACTTCTCGAAATGCACGATCGACCCGTTCCGGTGAGCGCGCCCGGCGATCTGAACCCCCTCCGTGAACGCCCGCATCAACCGAAGTCCCCGCCCGTGCTCGGCCAGCGGCGGCGCCTCCACGCGCTCCCACGCCGCGGCCCCGTCAACCCCGTCCGCCGTGCCCCCGTCGATGACGTCCACGACGCATCTCGCGCCGTCCATCCGCGCCCGGACCTCGTACTCCATTCCGGCCGCGGCATGCTGAATGACGTTCGCGCACGCCTCGCCCAGCGCGAGCGCGATATCCGCACGGACCTCGGAACCCACTCCGAGCCCGCGGAGAGAGGCGTCGAGCGTGTGCCGCACCAGCGGTGCGCTCTCTGCGTTCCTCGGCAGGGTCATTTCAAGAACGACCTCCATGCCAATCGCCTCCGTTCCCTCTAGCAACAGATTTCCCACAGCTAACGGAGAGAAACCATGTCTATTGCTTTTCGCATAGACCAGCACGGAGACCGAACCACCGGACACGGAGACCGAAGCACCGGACGCGAAGGCCTCAGCCAGTACCGCAACCACACAACAACCCGGATGTTGCGATCGCGTCCGAAGGCAGGTTCGAGCTTGCGAGAACCTGATCGCGCAGCGAGCCGCAAGGCGAGACGGAGCGATGCCAGCGATCGCCCGCAGTTCACGACGATGGAGGGCGCTCTGCGCCCGAAGGAGGAGTGCACTGCCAACTACTCGTCGATCCACTTGCCGTGCGCTTCCCAGGCGGCCTGCTTGCTGACGCCCATCGCGCCGCCGATCTGGGCCCACGACGCGCCCGCGCGGCGGGCCGAACGGACGGCGAGCTGCCGGCCGTAGACCGCCTTCCGCGCGATCACCTCGCCGAGCGCGAGGAGTTCGAGGACCTCCTCGCGCCGGAGCGGCGGTTCTCCGACGGCGTCCCGGACCCACAGCTCGTCGTACCGGGCCGCCGCGCTCGTCAGCGTGATGTCTCGCTCGATCCCATCTGGAGTGACCATGATGCGAGTGTGCGCGTCAAGTGATCCTGACGTCAAGCGCCCTTGACCTAATTTTCCAGGTCGCGTCCCTCCTTGAGCCAGCCGGCGAACAGGTCGGCGTCGACGTCGTCCGGACCGCGCAGCTTCACACCGGCCATCTGCCTGGACATGGCCTCCAGGCGGCCTGAGCCGTCCTCGATCAGCTGGCCCTTCCAGAAGCCGAACGTCACATGCTTGGGATACGCCTTCAGGAAGCACACCGGCTTCTGCCCCGGCTTGTCCCCGAGGCTCCAGGTCGGCTGGCCGTGCCACAGCGCGGGCTCGACCCCCATCGCCTCGCCGACCACCGCGAGGGCCTTCTCCAAGACGTCCCGCAGTCCCTCCGGGACGTCCGCCACGTACTCCTGGACATTCGCGTGCTTACCCATGTCGATCCCCTCTCGTCACCAACGCGTCGCCCGGCGGACGGGCGGATCGACAATCGGGAGAGATTTCTTGCCTGTGGCGTGGGTCACTTGACCCCGTGGAGGTGCCGGGCAGACTGGGGCCGTGGTCAAGTCGCTGCGTCCCCAGAACTACAACGAGGTCCTGTACGTGGGGCACTTCTTCCGCAAGGGCGTCCCGGTGCTCATGGATCTGACCGACCTTCCGGACGGCGACGCCAAACGCCTCGTCGACTTCGCCACCGGCCTGGTCTTCGGCCGCGGCGGCGCCCTCGACCGCGTCGACCGGAAACTCTTCCTCCTCCAGCCCTGAGAGCGCGGCGAGCGGTCGATCCTCCCCGCGCGAAAGCCGTTACTCGCTTTCCGTATTCCGTCGGGCGGCGACACTATTGTGCTCCGCATGCCCCAGAACGAGAACGTTCTCGTCATTCCTGATGATTGGCGCGCCGTACTCCATCCACGTCGCGGCGGGACGCGCGGACCCGCGCTCGAAGTCGACGACGGCGCCGTCCACGCCGTCCGGCAGTGGGTGAAGGAGGCGCGCGACGAGATCGACCATCTGCTCGGCGACCCGCGGAGCGGCGGAGACCTGGCCGGGGCCGCCCGCGCGCACCTGCGGGGTGAGCCGGACCCCCGGGGCGCCGCCGTGATCGCAGCCTCCCTCGCCGCGGAGTGGCCGCTGAGAGACGGCCACGTCTACGGCGAGGAACCGTTCTCCACGTTCGCGGACGCGTGGATCGCCGAGCACGGTCTGGTTTTCGCCGCCGCGGCCGCGGTCGAGCTGAGCGGCGTGTTCGTCGACGGTTACGGCTGGCAGGAGCGAAAGGACCGGTGCCATCTCCGGCTCCGCCGCCTGGACGAGCAGGACCCCGGATACAACCGGGGGCTGGACTGCCTCGAACTGGTCGCGGCTCGGGTTCGCGGCTTTCTCGCGGTCGCCGACGAGTCGGAGTACCGGCGGGCCGTCGACGCGCTGGGCGAGCGCCGCCTCGACGGCATGCGGCGGCTGGCCGCCGCGTACCTGGTGCCGACGCAGACCGCGTGGGTCGACGAGCTCTGCGCCGCCCTGCCCCGCTTGCAGCCGCACACCTGGATGATGGTGCTGCGCACGATGGGGACCGCCGAACAGCTCGCCACGCTGCTCGCCGGGCAGAGCGGGTGGTACTGGCTCAACGGCAGACCGGGCGTGCTTCCCACGGCCGTGGAAGGCGTCGGTCCCGCGCTGGCCCCGGCGCTCGCCACCGTCGCCGACGAAGAGACCGAGACCGGACGCGACCCCTACGAGTTGCTGCGGGCCCTCGGCCTGCTGGCCACGGACGAGGCGTTCGGGCTTCTGGTGGACCGCCTCGACCGGCCGCACGTCCACAGGGCCGTGATCGAGACGGCTCGCCACTTTCCCCGGCGGGCACTGCGGCTGCTCGGTGAGGCGGCCGCGTCCGGGGCCGCACCGATCTCCTCCTACGCCGTCCGGCTCCTACGCGACCATGTGGCGCCCCGTCCCGATCTCACCGCCGCGCTGGTGCCCGGGCTGTCAGCGCGGGCCCGCGAGGTCGTCGAGTCCATCGGCGAGGCGGCCGCCCGCTGGGCGCCGGAGGCCCCGGCGGAGTCCCTGCCGAGGCTGCTGGTCGAGCCGCCGTGGACGCGCGAGCGTCCCCCGTTCACGAGGGTGACCGTCAGGGGGCTCCAGCCGCTCACCGCCGGACAGCCGAAAGAGCCGGAGGGACGGGCGCAGATCCGTGCCCTCATTCCCGTCGCGTTGGGAAAGGTCGGCCCGCAGCGGTTCAGGGCGGAGACCGCACTTCGGCGCATCGCCGGATCCGGAGGCGACGGGGAAATCCTCGAAGTGGCCGGTGAGTACGGCACCAAGGCCGCGAAAGCCGCCAGGGCGCTGCTCGCCGCCGACCCCCTGGACGACCTTCCAGCGGAGATGCCCAGGCGTCCGGTCTGGCAGGACCCGTACATCCTTCCCCAGGTGCTCCTTCGGGAGGACGGCCGGGCGCTTCCCGCCGACGCGGTCGACCACGTCGTCACCATGCTCTCCATTTCCAAGCCGGACAAGCCGTACGCGGGCCTCGACGTCGTCAGGAGGATCTGCACCCCCGCCTCGCTCGCCGCACTCGCCTGGCGGCTGTTCGAGCTGTCGGGCCTGCGCGAGCAGAGCCTCGCCGTGCGAGACGACGACTGGGTGCTGACGGCCCTGGGGCTGTTCGGCGACGACGAGACCGTGCGCAGGTTCACGCCGGTGATCCGGGCCTGGCCGGGCGACGGCGGGCACGCCAAGGCGGTCAGGGGCCTGGACGTCCTGATCGCGATCGGCGGAGACGTGGCGCTGATGCACCTCCACGACACCGCCACCAAGGTCAGGTATCCCGGCCTCAGGAGGAAGGCGCAGGAGCGGGTCGACGCCCTGGCCGAAGACCTCGGGCTGAGCCCCGACCGGCTGGGCGACCGGCTCGTTCCCGACTTCGGGCTGGACGAGAGAGGCGAGCTGTTCCTCGACTACGGCCCGCGCGGCTTCACCGCCGGCTTCGACGAGCGGCTCAGGCCGTACGTCGTCGACGGAGACGGCCGGCGGCGCGCCGGCCTCCCCAAGCCGGGCGTCCGCGACGACGGGGAGCTGGCCCCGGCCGCCCACCGGCGGTTCGCCGCCCTGAAGAAGGACGTCCGGACCGTGGCGGACGAGCGGCTCCGGCGCTTCGAACGCGCCATGACCGCGCAGCACCGGTGGAGCGTCCCGGACTTCCGCGCCCTCATCGTCGATCATCCGCTGGTGCGCCACATCGCCCGGCGGCTGGTGTGGATCACTGAGGAGGGCCGCGCGTTCCGCGTCGCCGAGGACAGGTCGCTCGCCGACCTCCAGGACGACGAGGCGACTCTGGCCGAGACGGCCCGGGTGGGGGTGGCCCACCCGCTGCACCTCTCCGGCGACCTGGAGGCGTGGACCGAGCTGTTCGACGCCTACGAGATCAACCAGCCCTTCCCGCAGCTGGGCCGCCCCACGCACGCGCTGACCGAAGACGAGCGCGCGGGCACCGAACTGGCGCGCTTCCACGGCGTCACGGTGCCGGTCGGCAGGCTGGTCGGCATGGTGCCGCGCGGATGGCAGCGGGGCAGCGCCGAGGACAACGGCATCCAGTTCAACGTCCTGCGGGAACTGCCCGGCGGCCGGGCCCTCGCCGTCGACGTCGATCCGGGCATCGTCGTGGGCGACATCGGCTACTGGCCCGAGCAGCGGATCGAGCGCGTCCGGCTCAGCCGGGACGCCGGCCTCGGCAGGCGCGCCGAGGCCGGGCCGATCCGGTTCTCCGAACTGGACGCGATCACCGCCTCCGAGATTCTCGCCGACCTCACCGAACTCACCACCGGTACGAACGAGCGGGGTTAGGCCGGTTCCTCTCGGCCGAGCTTCTTGAGGATGCGTTTGGCGGTGCTCTGGATGTGGACCTCGTCGGGGCCGTCGTAGATGCGGGCCTCGCGGGCGTGGCGGTACATGCGGGAGAGGGGGGTGTCGTCGGTGAGGCCCGCGGCGCCGTGCACCTGGATGGCGCGGTCGATGACGTTGTGGAGCATGCGGGCGCCGACGACCTTGATGGCGCCGATCTCGATGCGGGCCTGGTCGCCCGCGTCGATCTGCTCGGCGGCCTGGAGGGTGAGCATGCGGGCGGCCTGGATCTCGGTGTAGGAGTCGAAGACGTGCTGCTGCATCAGCTGCTTCGCCGAGAGGGGCTCGCCGAACGCGACGCGGGAGCCGAGGCGGGCGCACATCAGCTCGAAGGCGCGCTGGGCCTGGCCCAGCCAGCGCATGCAGTGGAAGATGCGGCCGGGGCCGAGGCGCTCCTGCGCGATGACGAAGCCGTGGCCGCGCGGGCCAAGGAGGTTGTCGGCCGGGACGCGGACGTCGTTGTAGGCGACCTCGTAATGGCCGCCGTTCAGGCCGAGGACGGGCGTCTCCCGGACGATCTCGTAGCCGGGCGTGTCCGTCGGGACGACGATCATGCTGAACGAGCGGTGCGGGGGCGCGCCCTCGGGCTCGGTGCGGCACATGACCGTGGTGTAGGCGGCCTCACCGGCGCCGGTCGTGAACCACTTGCGGCCGCTGATGACCCAGTGGTCGCCGTCCAGGACGGCTCTCGTCCGGAGCTGGGTGGGGTCGGAGCCCGCGTAGGCGGGTTCGGTCATCGCGAAGCTCGGGGAGACCTCGCCCGCGACCATCGGGGCGAGGTAGCGCTCGCGCCAGCGGGGGCTCGCGTACCTGTGCAGCATCAGCGAGTCCTGGAGGGTGAACGTGCCGAGGGCGAGCTGCCCCCACTCGCTGCGTCCCTGCACCTCGTTGATGTAGACGTAGTCGAGGAACGGCATGCCGCCGCCGCCCAGCTCGGCGGGGTGGCCGAGTGCCCAGAGGCCCTCGTCCTTCGCCTCCTGGCGCAGTTTCAGGAGTCTCTCCCGGTCGCCCGCGTTGAGGGCGGGCTCGGCCGGTTCGACGCGTTCGGTCATGAAGGCGTGGACGGCGTCGCGGACGTCCCGGACGCGGTCCGGCACGGGGAACAGCATCAGCCCTCCCCGGTGAGGTCGGAGGAGATGTCGCGGTCGCCGTACCCCTCGGGCGCCGCGACCTCGACGACCGGTTCGGGACGGTCGTCGAACTCCAGCCGCAGGGCCCGGGACATCGTCGCGTGCATGTCGTACATGCAGGTGATGTAGGTGAGCTGGAGGATCTCCTTGTCGGGAAGGTGCTCGCGCAGCACGTCGAAGACGGCGTCGGGGACGCGGCCGCCGTCCAGGACGAGGCAGTCGGTGTAGGCGAGGACGGCGCGTTCGAGGGGCGAGTAGCACTCGGCCGTCTGCCAGTGCGGGATGGACTCGATCTTCTCCTCGGGCATGCCGAGGGCCCGCATCTGCTTGCAGTGCTGGGAGAAGACGAACTGGCTGCCGCGCGCCCACCCGGCCCGGCACTGGCCGAGCTCGCGCAGGACGGGGTCGAGGTCGGCGCCCCGGTACAGGGCGAAGCCGCGGACGGCGTGCCGGAACACGTCCGGGGACTGGGCGAACACCGTCCACCAGTCGCCGGGCGAGCCGGTCGCGGTGCCGTGGTCCACGGCCGGGTCGCGGTCGGGCGCGAAGAGCCGGTCGTAGAAGAAGAGGATCTGCGGGTCGGTGACCTCGGCGCGCGGGACCTCACGCAGTCGCGGCATGCTGGTCCTTCCCGGCGGTCCGGTCGGCGGCGGTCTTCGGTTCGTGGGAGACGTCGGACGCGTCGAACGTGCGCGTCCAGCAGGCGAATTCGAGGAGGATCCCGTCGGGGTCCTGGAAGTAGAACGACCGGACGAAGACGCCCTCGTGCACGTCGCCGGAGACGCCGAGCGGGCTGTCGTCGTGGTTGAGGACGGGGCTGACGGTGACGCCCTTGTCCCTGAGCCGCCGCCGGTACTCGTCGAACCTGTCGGTCGGGACGTGGAACGCGACGTGGTTCATCGAACCGACGGCGCTGAGGAGTTCGCCCTGCTCGGGCCGCCCCTTGGGGGCGGAGACGCCGGGGACGCCGTCCGGCGCGTCGGGGAACCAGAAGAACGCCACGCAGTCGCCGCCGCCGCAGTCGAAGAAGAAGTGCTGCCCCATGCCGCCCGGCAGGTCGATGGTCTTGATCAGAGGCATGCCGAGGACGCCGGAGTAGAAGTCGACCGTGCGTTTCATGTCCGACGACACCAGCGCCAGATGGTTGATGCCGCCGAGTTCGAACTCGGTGTTCATGGAACCTCCTTGCGGCGGGAGTGCGCCACGGAAGTTGACTTGACAGTCATATCAACTTGCCTGATGCTCGGTTACCGTTGCCGGGATTGTCAACCCCGGCGGGAGGAACCAGGCGATGCCCAGCGGCGACGATCCCGGCGGCCGGCCGCTCACCGAGCGCGGCGCCCGGACCAGGGAGCGCCTGCTCGCCGCCGCCCGCGAGGTGTTCGAGGAACGCGGCTTCCCGGAGACCCGGGTCGCGCACATCACCCGGCACGCGGGCGTCGCCTACGGCTCCTTCTATACCTACTTCCCCACCAAGGAAGCGGTGTTCCTGGAGGTCGCCGACCGGCTCTTCGAGGAGATGACCGACCACGCGCTGGTGCCGTCCCCGGGGCCGGGCCCCGCCGACCGCGTCCGCCGCGCCAACCGCGCCTACTACGAGGCCTACCTGCGCAACGCCCGGATGATGGCGATCATCGAGCAGGTCGCCACGTTCAACGAGGAGTTCCAGGAGCTGCGGCGCAAGCACCGGGCCTCCTCGGTGGGGCGGTCCGCGCGGGTGATCGCGCGCTGGCAGCGGGAGGGGCTCGTCCCGCCCGACCTCGACGCGGAGACGGCGGCGGGCGCCCTCGCCACGATGGTCGACCACTCGCTGTACCTGTGGATCGTCCAGGGCAGCGATCCGCAGGGCGCCGAACGCCTCCTGGAGACCCTGGACACCCTCAGCGTCCGCGCCCTCGGCCTGCCCGACTAGGAGAGCCATGGAACCGACCCGCGATCTCGCCGCCGCGCTGGCGGACCGGCTCGGCGCCCGGGTCACGGGGCTGCGCCGGCTGTCCGGCGGCGCCAGCCGGGAGACCTGGTCGTTCGACGCGGACGGCCGCCCGCTCGTCCTGCGCCGCGACCGGCCCGGCTCCCTGGACCCGGCGGCGATGGGCCGCGAGGCGGGCCTGCTCGCCTCCGCCGCGCGGGCCGGCGTCCCGGTCCCGGGGCTGGCCGATCGCGGGGACGACCTGGACGGCGCCCACTACATGATCATGGAGCGGCTGGACGGGGAGACCATCCCGCGCCGGCTGCTGCGCGACGAGCGCTTCGCGGGCGTCCGTCCCGGTCTGGCGCGTGAGCTGGGCGGAATCCTGGCCCGGCTGCACACGATGGCGCCCGTCCCAGGGCTGCCCGACGACGACGCCCTCGCCGCCCTGACCGAGCACTACGCGGCGTTCGAGGCTCGTCCCGCCGTCGAGCTTGCGCTGCGCTGGCTGGACGAGCACCGTCCGGCGGCCGGCCGCCGGACGGTCGTCCACGGCGACTTCCGCAACGGGAACCTGATGATCTCCCCCGGCGGCGTGACCGGCGTCCTGGACTGGGAGCTCACCCACGTCGGTGACCCGGCCGAAGACCTCGGCTGGCTCTGCGTGAAGGCGTGGCGGTTCGGCTCCCCGCACCCCGTCGGGGGCTTCGGGACGCGTGACGACCTCCTCGCCGGCTACGCCGCCGCCGGGGGCGTGCCGCCCACGCTCGAAGAGCTCCACTGGTGGGAGGTCTACGGCACCCTCCGCTGGACGATCCTGTGCCGCCACCAGGCCGAGCGTTACCTCAGCGGTTCGGATCCTTCGATCGAGTACGCCGTCCTGGGCCGGAAGGTCTGCGAGCAGGAACACGACCTGCTTCTGGCTCTGGGATTGACGGAGCCGACGACCGTCCCGGATCCGTTGGAAAGTGCGGTCACGCCAGACAACGCCCCGCACGACCGGCCGGACGCGCACGCTCTCATCGACGCCGTAGGGGCGTTCCTCGCGGAGGCCGAGCAGCCCGATGACCGCCTCCGCTTCCATGCCCGCGTCGCCGCGTCCGCCCTGCGCATGGCCCGCAGGGAATTCCTTCTGGGCGACGCCCACAGAATCGCTCATCAGAACCGTCTGAAGCCTCTGGGATGCGCCACCGACGCCGATCTGGCGGCAGCCATTCGGGCGGGTGACCTCGACGACCGGATGGACGAGGTCGTGGCCGCGGTAAGGGCTTCGGTGACCGACAAACTAACGGTTGCGAACCCCCGCCACCTCTCACTCCCCAGCAGCTGACGGTCCCCGGCGTCGCGTAAGCGTTCGACGTCCTCCCCGAACGTCGGCGAGCCACCGACCCCGGAGGGCCGGTGGCTCGCTTTCAGGGCGACGCGGACCTTTCAGCAGTACTTCGAGGAACCCGTCCGACCCCACGAGCACTTGTCCGCCACCCGGCCATTGGGGTAGAGGAGGTACGCGGTGTCACCGGTGTTGTTCCACACGTACCATTTCCGGCCCCAATAGCGGTGCGCCGCGCTGTTGGAGCCCCTGCCGGTGTGAAGGTAAACCGACTTGCGGCCCTTCAAGGTGAAGGAGCCGAAGGTGTACGTGTACCCGGTCTTGTCGCGGACCTTGACGCCCTTCATGTTCCTGGACGACTTCGACGTGTTGAACAGCTGCACCCATTCGCCGTTCAGCGACGTGTTCGACCCTTTGTCGCTCCCGGGCGAGTCGTAGTACACCCGGTAGATCTGCACGGCGCTCGCGGCCTCCGCCGGCGTCGCCACCAGCACCCCGCCCGCCACCGCGACGGCGGCGGCCCCCGCAACGAGAAGCTTCCTCACCCCTGGACGCCCCTTCCGATCGACGAATCCCTAGATGTACCGGTATTCACCGACTGGTGGGGGGTTCTGGCCATGTCCGGGCCGGACGCCAACCGCGGGTCCCGGCCGCGCGTCCCACTTACCGCGTTGTCCCAGGTGGTCCGGGGAAACACGGAGGTTCTCAGGCCTCCTCGGGATCGTGGCCGAGCGCGTGCCGGCCGCCGTCCACGGGCACCACGGCGCCGTTGACGAAGCTCGCCTCGTCCGACAGCAGATAGGCGACGGCGGCCGCCACCTCGTCCGGCCGCCCCACCCGCCCGAGCGGATGGAGCCGGCGCATCTCGTCCTCGATGCGCGCGGCCTCCCCGGGCTCCTGCCGCCGGAGCAACCCCTCGTACCGTTCGGTGGTGATCGACCCCAGCGCGACGACGTTCGTCCGGACGCCGCGGGGCCCGTAGTCGACGGCCAGCGCCCGGCTCAGCCCCTCCACCGCCGCCTTCGCCGTGGCGTAGGGCAGCGAACCGCGCACCGGACGCCGCGCCTGGTGCGACGAGACGTTGACGATGGCGCCGCCCGTCCCCGCGTCCAGAAAGCGCCGGACCGCGGTCACGGACCCCACCACCGCCGGGTCGAAGTTCAGCGCCACGAGTCCGAGCAGCTCTTTCGGGGACGGATCGACGGCGTCCCGGAACACGGCCGCGTTGTTGACCCACCCGGCGAGCGTCCCCGCCTCCTGCGCCGCGTCGGCGGCCCGCTCCGCGACCTCCTCGTCCGCCGCGCTCCCGACGACCGCCGTCACGTCCGCCCGGTCCCGCGCCCAGCCGACCGCCGCCGCGTCCATCTCGATGACGACGACATGGCCGCCATCCGCCGCCAGCCGCTCCACGATCGCCCGCCCGACGCCGCGCCCGCCGCCGGTCACCACATGAGCCCGTCCCACACCGCACCCTCTCCTCGACCCAGTCCATGATCACCCGGAGGGCGGCATCGGCGTCACCCCCTCCGGACGTTTGCGCTGATACGGCCCCGCGGCCAGCACTCTCCGCGATAGGTTCGCTACGTTCCGGAATGGATTGCGACAAACCGGAGGGGCCATGCACGCCCGGGACTCACTGGACCCGTCACGCTCGATGTGGCATTTCATCGCCGTTCAACTGCGCCGCCACCGCGAGACGAACGGCATGTCGGGGCAGGCCCTCGGCGACGTCCTCGACTGCGACCGCTCGACCGTCTCCAGGTACGAGTCCGCGACGCTTCGCCTCAAGCCGACCCACGCCGAGACCGTCGACCGCCTCTGGAACACCGGCGGGATGTTCACGAACCTGGTGGGCTTCGCCGGCCTGGCGGACGAGGGCGACTGGCTGGCGTCCCTCGCCGCGTTCGAGCGGCGCGCGTCCCGGATCCGCATGTGGGAGCCCACGGTGATCCCCGGCCTGCTCCAGACCCCGGACTACGCCAGGGCGGCGCTGACGGCCGGCCCGGCGAACGACCTGAGCGCCGACCTGGAACGGCGCATGGCACGCAGGTCCGCCGTCTTCGACAGGGAGACGCCGCCCCGCGTGACCGCGTTCCTGAGCTGGGCCGCCCTGGCGCAGCTGATCGGCTCGCGCGAGATCATGCGCGACCAGATCGCCCATCTGCTGACGCTCGGCGAACTGCCACGGGTCAGCATCCGCGTGGTCGAGAACCAGGCCGGCGCCCACCCGGGCCTCGACGGGCCGATCACCGTCCTCACGGTGGACGACCGCGATCTCGCCTATGACGAGGCGACGACGCGCGGACGGTTCCTGATGGACCCGATCGCCGTCCAGGACGTGGTCGTGAGGTACGACTCGATCAGCGACATCGCCACTCCGGTCGGCCCTTCCAAGCTCCTCCTGGAAGCCGAACTGGAGCGATGGGCATGACCCCCTGGCGCAAGGCGAGCCGCAGCGGCACCAGCGGGCAGTCCAACTGCGTCGAGGTCGCGCGGCTGTCGGGCATCATCGGAATCCGCGACAGCAAGAACCCTTCCGGCACTCGGTTCATGCTCTCGGCGGCCGGTTTTCGCCGGTTCGCCGCAGAAATCAGACGCGGGGCCCACGACGCGCGCTGATGCACCGTCCTCGATTCAGTCGGAAGACGGATCTGGCCCGGGCCGCAAAGAGCCGCGCCGTGAATCCAGGCCGCAAGTCAAGACGGAGCCGTAACGGGCAGCATTTCGGTTGTGCCGAGAATGCGCAGGTCCCGAACTAATCGCTCTCGCGGCAGCTAGGCCGCATCCGCTTCACGGTTCGCACCATTGGTGAAGCATTCTCGGAATCTGAACGCCGGGATCGAGCGCGGCTCGCCCGACCTGCGCCGACTCGGCCTCCCGCCCGAAAAAGGTCCCGCCAGCGGGACCTTTTTCGGGCAACCCTTAAACCGCGCCGCGCGAGTATCCAGGATCGGACGGCATAAGTCGAGCCGCGGCGGGATCGGCGGGACCGGCCACACCGTCCACCTGTGGCCGACCACGGGAGCATTTCGAAAGAGGCCCATCTGCGATACGTCTTGAGATGAAGGTCCCCGTCATCTCATGGAAGGTGATCGCCGGTGGCGAACGTACTGGAAGAACGCGGGACGCTGCGGTCGGTGGTGCATTTGCTCAACACGCGTCACCACCGCGCTGCCCTGAACGTCTACGCATTCATCGTCATCGCCCACTGGGCCGAGCACGTCGTCCAGGCCATCCAGATCTGGGTGCTCGGCTGGCCGGTGCCCGAGGCGCGCGGAGTGCTGGGCGTGCCGTTCCCGTGGCTGGTCACCTCGGAATGGATGCACTACGGCTACGCCCTGATCATGCTGATCGGGCTCTTCCTGCTGCTGCCCGGGTTCACCGGACGGGCCCGCACGTGGTGGGCGGTCTCCCTCGGCATCCAGGTCTGGCACCACTTCGAGCACCTGCTGCTGCTGGTGCAGGCGATGTCCGACTCCTACATCGCCGGACGTCCCGCGCCCACGAGCATCATCCAGCTCCTGGTGCCGCGCGTGGAGCTGCACCTGTTCTACAACACGCTCGTCACCATCCCCATGGTGGTGGCGATGTACCTGCACCGCAGGCCGAGCGAGTCCGAGCGCGAGGCCATGCGCTGCTCGTGCGCCGCGCCGGTCCAGCGCAGGCCCGTCCCCGAAGCCGCGTGACGGACGGTGACACTCGAAAGGTCGCGGACCGCCCCGCCCCGGCGCCCCCGGGGCGTGACGCCGTTCGGAGTGCTCATGGCACTTTTCGGACTGGTCCTGATGTTCCTGGTGGTGCCCAACGCCGGGCCGGTGCTCCGCGCGTCGCAGACCGGGAAGGGGACCCCCGGCGTCTTCACCGCGCGAGAGCGGAGCTGCATCCGGCACCCTGGTCATGAGGCGTGCACACTGCGCGGGGCGTTCCGCTCCGACGACGGCTCGGTGGAACGTCCCACCGTGGCCCTGTACGGGAGCGGCAAGGGCCTGCGCGAGGGGGGCAGCGCCCGCGCCCGGGACGTCGGCCGATCGGGGACCGTCTACCTGCGGGACGCGTCCCACGAATGGATCATGAATGTGCTGCTGCTGGCGGCGGGCGGTCTGCTGATCTTCGTGGGGCTGCGCCGGATGCCGGCGCGCCGCGGGCGAGAGGCCGGATCGCCGGTGGCCGACGAGTGAGCGGAGGATGGCGCACCGCCGCGGGGCCGGGGTCAGGCGGGTGAGGTGGGTCAGGCGGGTGAGGCCTCGCAGAGTTCGACGATCCGCTCGCAGGCTTCGGTGATGTCGGTGAGCGGGAGTCCCCCGGTGTGCCCGGAGCCGGTGCGCCATCGGAACGCGGCCGCCTCGCACCAGACGCTCAGGCCGCGGCCGTCGGTGAGGGCGGTCTCGCCCGTGCCCTCCTCGGGCACGAGGTGGCCGAGGCCCCGCTGGACGAGCAGGGTCTGGAGGTCCTTGGTCGCGTAGGGCCCCTCGACCCTCCACACGTGGCGGCGGCGGGCGGTGTGCGGGAGCGGCAGGGCGAACCAGGTCGCCTTGCCGCGGACCGCCGGCGTCCGCAGCCGCGACCGGGACGGGTGATGGCCCCACCGGCCCTGCGTCAGAAGATCGACGATCTCCAGACCGCGGCCGTGGTCGGACCGGCCGGGGGCGCTGCCGCGGGGCCGCCAGTCCCTGCGCGTGTCGAAGGCCTTGACGACCAGTTCGTCGCGCCCGCGGCCGTCGCCTCGCTGGTAGACCCAGAGTTCGGCGCCCGAGGGGCCGTCGTGGGGCGTGGCGTGCTGCAGGACGTTCGCGGCGAGCTCGCTGACCATGAGCTTGATGTCGTGGACGTCCTGGACGGACAGGCCGAGCGCCGGGAGAAGGGCCGTGACGTGGGAGCGGGCGACGCGGGCGATGGAGTCGTCATCGGGCAGGGGAAGTGCCGCGCAGCCCCCGTCCTCCAGTCTCCAGGGGATCTCGCACATGGTCGCGGCCTTCGTCATGACGCCCACCCTCGGGGTTGCGGAGACATTCGCATTCAGACAATCGCGACATGAGTCTTTTGCTTCGCGAGTCGCTATGTGTGAATCACAGAAGTAGCCTCGCACATCTTCGGCCACCGGGCCCGCATCATGGCAAGAAAGTTGCATCTGCGAGTGAGACGTTCACTGATGCGCTCAAATGCCCACATAACACGCTTCGCCCCCGCGTCACCTGCGTGTACCGGCGGGTACCGGGACGGGCGGCCCCGCGCGCTGTAGCGTGGTCGGCGCCTGAGAGAGGGCCGCACACATGAGAGATCCCCCAGGGGTGCAGCCCTGGGGGATCTCGTGTGCGGCCCGGCCTCAGCGGTCGTAACGGCCCGCCCGCACGTCATCGAGGAACGCGGCGAGCACGGAACGGGAGACGACGTGCGCCCCGGCCTCCGGTGTCCTGCTGTCGCGCAGCGCCGCGGCCGTGTCGAGATCGGCGACCTCGACACAGCCCCCGTTGCTGCTGGCGCTGGCGGTCGCCTTGACCCATCGCGCCTGAGAGAGGTCCATGTCGGTGCTACTCCAGAGTTGAGATCACTTTCCTCAGATGCTCCGCGGTGTCGGCGGGGCTGAGCGCCGCCTGGCGGATCTGCTCGAAGATCTCGTCATGGGCCTCCACGTCGTCGGGGGTGTCGACCTCCTGGACGTCCGCGTCGTTCTCGAGGAAGACCATGGGCGGCTCGCCGCCGGGAAACCGGAAGATGTTGACCAGCGTGGACATGCCCGGGTGCATCCCGTCGGCGAGGCGCAGCAGCCGCAGTTCCACGTTCGGACGCTCGGACATGGCGAGCAGGTGGGCGAACTGGGCGCGCCGGTCGCCGGGCTCGCCCCACTCGTACAGCAGGGACGCCTCGGTGATGACCGCCGTCAGCTCGGGCGCCGTCCCGTCCCCGCGGTCGAGGATCTGCTGGCGGCGCAGCCGCGCGCGCATCGCGCGCTCCCGCCACTCCGGCGTCCTCGTCCCGACCGACAGCAGCGCCTGCATGTACGGCACGGTCTGCAGGAGACCCGGCAGGACCAGTGGCATGACCACCCTGATGCTCGACGCGTCGCTCTCGAAGCCCGGGAACTCGTTGTCGAACACCTCGGGGTAGTCACGCCACCAGGCCCGCCGCCGCGCACGGCCCGCCAGTTCCTCCAGCTCAGCGAGATCGCTGCCCTCGTAAATGCGCGCGAGGTCGCGAATGTCGCTGAGTTCGGGCCGCACCCAGTTGTTGGCCTCGAACCGGCCGACCTTCCCCCGTCCCCAGTTCAGCCGGTCGCAGACCTGATTGGCCGTGTATTCGGCCTCGACGCGCAGCTCTTTCAAGCGGCGTGCCAGCCCCCGCTTGGCGATGGTGGCCCCGTAAGCATCGCTCATCGGCGCCACCTCCCTTGACCAACGGCCGGCATCAGCATACGCCTTCCGAATTTGTGAATCACAGATTTGGCCGGTTCAGGAAGCGGCGTGGTCGAACTCCCCCTTCCGTACCCCGTCGAGGAAGCAGGACCACTCGTTCTCGTCGAACACCGAGATCAGCTTCCCGGACGTGCGCAGCAGCGTCCACTCGCCGGCGAAGGCGACCTCGATGCCGCCCTCGTCGGTCTGCGAGCGCCGCCACTCCAGGACGCCGGGGTCGATGCCCAGGTCCTCGACGGACGGCTTCCTCACCCTTCCCTCCTCGCCACCGCGCAGTAAGCCCACCGCGAGCCGTCGCTGTCGGCCGCGTCGGGGTCCTCCGCGCCCCACTCACCGATGTAGCAGACCTTCGCCGCCGACCCCTCCCACGGCGGGACGATCTCCATTCCGGTGAAGAAGCGCTCGACCTCCGCACGCGACCGCAACTGGACGCTCGCGGTGGACCTGGCGTAGACGTCCCTGACCGTGCCGACCGCCCGGTCGGCCTGCCGGTCGCCGGTGCCGGCGGACAGCACCAGGTAGCTGCCAGGCGCGAGCCGGTCCATGTACTCCCGGACGATGCCCCACGGGTCGTCGTCGTCCGGGATGAAGTGGACCAGCGCCACGACCAGCAGCGCGACGGGCTCGGTCAGGTCGATCATCCCGGCGGTGACCTCGTGCCCGAGCACCCCGTCGGGGTCGCGGAAGTCGGCCGTGATGAACGCCGTCCCGGTGGACCCCGCCAGCAGCTTCTCGGCGTGGGCCCGCACCATCGGGTCGTTGTCGGCGTACAGGACGCGCGCGTCGGGCGCGACCGCCTGCGCGGCGTCATGGGTGTTGTTCATCGTCGGCAGGCCCGCGCCCACGTCGATGAACTGCCGGACCCCCTGCTGGGCCAGCCATCGCACCGAGCGCTGCAGGAAGCCGCGGTTGGCCCAGGCCGCGTCGCCGGCCTCCGGCATGTTCGCCAGGACCTTCTCCGCCGCCGCACGATCGACCTCGAAGTTGTCGGTGCCCCCGAGGTAGTAGTCGTACATCCGGGCCGGGGTCGGGACCGTGGTGTCCACTCCGGGCGGAACCTGCTCGGTGTCGCTCACCCATCGCTCCCTTGCCAACTTGTGATGCACGAATTATGAAGCAAGGGTCGACCCTCCCGCGCCGCTTCCGCAAGGGTTCTCCGGCCCCCTCCGCCGGGCTCGCGGGGTTCGCACTCCCTTTGGCGGGCATGACCGGCCCAAAGGGGGAAAAGGCATGAAAACCGAAGCTGATCTCGCGCTACGCCAACTCTCGATGCGGTTCATCGGCAACGCGACGACGCTGCTGCGCTGCGGGCCGTTCACCCTGCTGACCGACCCCAACTTCCTGCATCGCGGGCAGCGCGCCTATCTCGGGTTCGGGCTGTCCTCCCGGCGCCTCACCGAGCCCGCCCTCCAGGCCGGCGACCTGCCGCGGCTGGACGCCGTCGTCCTGTCCCACCTCCACGGTGACCACTGGGACCGGATCGCCCGCGCGAAACTCGACCGCGGCCTGCCCATCGTCACCACACCCCACGCGGCCCGGCGCCTCCAGGGCTTGCACCGCTTCCGCCACGCGGTCGGCCTGCGCACCTGGGAGTCGCACACCCTCGTCAAGGACGGCTCGCTGCTGCGCATCACGTCCATGCCGGGCCGGCACGCCCCCGGCCCCGCCCAGTGGCTGCTGCCGCCGGTCATGGGCAGCCTCCTGGAGTTCGGCCCCGTGAGCGGCGACGTGCGGTTCCGCCTCTACATCACCGGCGACACCCTGATGTTCGACGGCATCCAGCAGATCGCCCGCCGCACCTCCGACATCGATCTGGCCGTGCTCCACCTGGGCGGCACCACGCTGCCCGGCGGGCTCGTGGTCACCATGGACGGCGCCCAGGGCGCGGACGTCGTCGAGACGATCCGCCCCGCGGTCGCGGTGCCGGTCCACTACAACGACTACGCCGTCATGAAGTCACCCCTGGACGACTTCCGTCGCGAGCTGGAGCGTCGTGGACTGACCGGCCGGGCCACGTACGTCGCGCCGGGGGAGACCCACGCCTTCCACCGCCCGTGAGGCCCGGGATATCCGCTGTGAGCTGGGTAAATACACCTAGAGAACCTACGGTTGGACATGACATGTTCGAGATCGAGGACATTCGTCAATGGCGCGGCCGGACCGTGATCGACCCGACCGGGAGCAAGATCGGGCCGCTGGAGGCCGTCTACGTCGACACGCTCACCGACCAGCCCTCGTTCGCCACGGTCAGGATCGGCCTGCCGACCCGGCAGCGCCTGGTCTTCGTGCCGCTGGCCGGATGCACGCTGGGCCCGGACCACCTCCGCGTCGCGCACGACAAGAAGCAGGTCAAGGGCGCTCCGGGGATCGACACCAACGGCGAGCTCTTCGCCGATGCCGAACCCGAGGTCTTCGCCTACTACAGCCTCCCCTACCGGGCGGCGCCCGACGAACGACTCCTCGCCCGCCGCTGACCCCACGGGCCGCTAGCGCCCGTCGAGCAGGGGGCGGCGTGGGTCCCACCGCGTCCCGTCGCGCCCGTCGCGGCGGCGCCGTGCGATGCCCGACAGCGCCTCCAGGACGACGCGGTTCGCCAGAGCCGAGGTGATGTCGGCGTTGTCGTAGGGCGGGGAGACCTCCACGACGTCGACCCCGACGACCGGCAGCTCGTAGGTGACGCGCCGGACCGCGTCCAGGAGCTCGCGCCCGGTCAGCCCGCCGGGCTCGGGTGTCCCGGTGCCCGGGGCGTGGCCCGGGTCGCACACGTCGATGTCGACCGACAGGAACACCCCGTCGCACTCGTCGGTGGCGATCTCGAACGCCTCCGTCAGGCACTCGTCCAGGCCGCGAGCGACGATCTCGGACATCTCGTAGGAGCGCATGCCCTGCGCGGCCATCCACTCCAGCGTCTCGGGACCCGGCCAGTACCCGCGCAGGCCCAGCTGCAGGAACCGGTCGCCGCGCACCGCCCCGGACTCGATCAGCCGCCGCATCGGCTGCCCGTGGCCGACCAGCGAACCGAGGTTCACGTCGCCCGTGTCGGCGTGCGCGTCGAAGTGGACCATCGAGACCCGCCCGGCGCCCAGGTGGTCGGCCACCCCGGCGGCGTCGGGCCACGCGATCGTGTGGTCGCCGCCGAGGATGAGCGGAATCGTCCCGGTACGGGCGACCGCGTACACCGCCTCCTGAAGTGATCGGACGGAACGCTCGGCGTCCCCGGAGTACATCTCGACATCGCCGGCGTCGTGGACCTTGAGGTCGCCCCGGAGCCCGTCGACCCGCAGGGCCAGGGACGGACGCGAGCCGTCGTGGGGCAGGTAGCAGGACCGGCGGATGTACTGCGGTCCGAAGCGGGTTCCCGGCCGGTGGGACGTGCCGCCGTCGAACGGCGCCCCGATGATGACCACGTCGGCGTCCTCGTACGTGGACGGGTCGGACCAGGTGCAGCGGGGCACCCCGAGGAACGTGATGTCGGGACCGAACTGCGAACCGTACCTTCCGGGCATTCGCCACCTCCACCGTCTCTCTTCCCGCACCGGGCTCATCCGATGTGCGGACGGCCCCGTCCCGAGCCGGTCTTGGGACGGGGCCGCCCTGCGGCGGGGTGTCAGCCGCCGGTGCCGGAGCGCTCCGCGGTCGCGATGATCGTCGTCGCGTCCTCGGGCAGCAGGTGGCCGGCGCTCACCGAGGCCTGCGCGGCCGCCCGGACCTTGCTCACGTAGCCGGCGTGCGTCGGGTACAGCACGCTGAGCACCGGCTCCGCCGTGAACGGAAGGGACGGATCGGACGGGTCGCCCGCGTCATGCCGGTCCCAGGGATCGGCGCCGCCGTTCCACGGGTCCCGGGCGCCGTAGAGGCCGCAGAAGACGCCGCTGCCCGCGGTGTCGCGCATCCCGGTGAGCGTCCGGGTCGGGACCGTGACGTCCGGAAGCCGCACGCCCCCGGTCGCGAGCCCGGTGCGCGGGTCGCGCAGGATCGTGTCGAGCGGCGCCCCGCTCGCCGGCCGCGCCCCGCCGCGCGCCCACGCGTCCAGCCGGCGCAGCGCCGCGTTCATCGCGTAGTGACCGGGCCCGTCGTTGTACGGGGCCGACCCGGCCGCGCAGCCGGGCGCCGGCGCGTCCGCCCCTGCCGACCTCTCCACCGTCGCCTGGCCGAGGTCGTAGGCCCACTGGTCGCCGTGCGAGGTGCCGGCCAGCTCCCAGTGCACGATCCGGTCGGTGTCCGGCTGGCGCGCGGCCGCTGCCAGGGGGACGTCGGTCTCGGTCAGCACCACGAAGGTGGGCACGGGCAGGTCCGTCCGGATCCGGGACGGATTCGGCATCCACAGCGTGTCGGACAGTTCGCCGCTGATCGGGGCTCCGACCGCGCCGTTGCTGTGGATCATGAAGCCGTCGTAGACCCGCGACACCGGCTGGACGGCGTTGGCGTAGGTGGTCATGAGCCCGGCGGACTGCGACTCCCCGTCCGCCAGCAGCGTCCGCACCGCGAGGCCGCCGAGCGGGTCGGGACCGTCCGGGCTGCGCAGCGCCTGCCCGGCCTGGGAGAAGATGTCGTAGGAGAAGGCGTCCCCGGGGTGGACGAGGCCGCCGTACCGGGCCGGGTCCCATCCCTTGAGCCCGCGGATCTTCCCGAGCCCGCCGTTGACGCCGACGGACTGCGCCGAGACGCCGACCCACGCGTAGCCCTTGCGCAGCAGTTCGTCCCGCTCGAACCAGTAGTCCGGGGACAGCTCCAGCTGGCCGCTGACGTTGAGCCACTCGACCACGACGGTCCCGTTGAACTTCGCCGGATCGGAGGGGCGCCGGACCAGGAGCCTGGTCTTGTAAGGGGCCTGCCCGGACGCCCGCACGTCCCACCGGCCGTCGGACGTCCACAGGCCGGACTTGGCGTACGAGCTGGCGGTGCCGGTGATGAAGTACTCGCTCTCGGTGTACCCGAACGACCCGAGATCCTCGGCCGCCGCCAGGAACGGGAAGCCGTGGGCGCCCGGGGGCGGGACGGTGACCACGGGCCCGTCGGCCGCGGCCAGGGCGGGGGGCGAGGCGCACAGCGGGGCGGCGAGCAGCCCCGCCCCCGCCGCCGCGGCGGCGAGCCGCCGCCAGGGAACCCGCAGGGAGAAACGCACGGTGACCTCCACGATGTCAGGGGGCCACAGTGTCCGCCGGGCGTCCCGCCCTCCACATCGCGCGAATCACCAGTCGCGCGAACGGCGCCGCCCCGTCCAGGTTCTGGACGGGGCGGCGCCGTTCTCGGTGTTACCAGCGGTACCAGCGACCGCGCTTGCCGGACGGGCCCGCGCTGCGCAGCACGAAGCCCAGCAGCCACAGGATCAGGACGATCGCGGCCACGACCCAAAGGATCTTGAGAGTGAAGCCGACGCCGAACAGGATCAGCGCCAGCAGAAGCACCAGGATCATCAGCCAAGGCATTGGGGGTCCTCCTCGGGGGTCTGCCTTTGGTCCGTTCGGGCCGTTTTGTCCCCGGCAAATGAAGCTTGATGCACGACAAAGATCTCATTTCGGACACACGGTGGAAGGGCCTGGGAGGCGGCCCCGCCAGACCTCGGTCAGAGGGGGCCATCGCCCGCACGCGCCCCCTAGGTGGTAAGCCACAGGGAGCCGGACCCGGCGAAAGCCCCGGGGCTAGAAATCGGTGAGAGGTTCGGCCTGGTAGGCCTGGTGCAGCAGGTCCAGGAAGTGAGGGGCTGCGGGGACGGGGGTCGCGCCGATCTGGTGGACCGCGACCCCCGGCGTCCAGGAGTTCATGACCACGGCGCCGGCAAGGCCCGGCACGTCGGCGGGGGTGACCTGCCGGACGCGCTGGGGGACGCCGAGGCGGTCCAGTTGCCGGCGGACGATGCCCATCGTGGTCCCGAGCAGCATCTCGGCCTCGGGCCACACCACGGCGTCGCCGTCCCAGAAGGCCAGGTTCCAGATCGTCGCCTCGCTGAGCCGTCCCCGGCGGTCGACGAAGGCGGCGTCGTCGAAGCCGTCCTGGACGGCCCGGCGCATGAGGTGGGTCTTGGCCACCTCCCCGACGTGCTTCAGGGCGGGCAGATACCGGTCGTACTCGACCGTCGCCAGCCTCAGCGGACCTTCCGGGCCGGACGCGGGCGGCCCGGTCCGGACCAGGACTTCGGGCTCTCCCGGCTTCTCGCCCGCGGTGAACTCCCCCGGCGACGAGTACATGGTGGCCGTGAGCGAGACGTCCGCGGGCCCCGCCTCCAGCGCCGCCCGCAGGTAGGACCGCACCCGCTCGTCCGGCAGCGCCCTCCCGAACAGCTCCATCGAGGCGGACCGCAGCCGTCCCAGGTGAAGGTCGAGGCCCCGGACCTTGCCGCCACGCACCTGCATGGCGGTGAAGTGGGCGAAGCCGGCGAAGGCGAGCGGCGCGAGCTCGTCGGAGGTCGCCGCGCGGCCATTGCGTTGGACGGCAAGACTGGTCATGTGCTCCTCCAGCGTGCGGAATGATCGCCTACAGGACGACGTTAGGCATTCACACTGGTGAGAAGGTCAATCCAGGACGGTGACATGCTGATCGGGGAGTTGTCCCGCCGTACGGGTGTCAGCCCGCGGCTTCTGCGGTACTACGAGGAGCAGGGCCTGCTCCAGGCCGAGCGCGGCTCGAACGGCTACCGCCGCTACGGCGACGATTCAGTGCTCACCGTGCGGAAGATCCGCGTGCTGCTGGACGCGGGCCTGACGTCCGAGGTGATCCGGCAGGTGCTCCCCTGCACCCGCAGCGACCAGCCGGACTTCGACTGGTGCGCCGGCATCCGCGACCTCCTCGACCGCGAGCTCACGGCGCTCAACGCACGCATCGAGGGCCTCCAGCGCAACCACGACACCCTCACCGGATTCCTCGGCCGACGGTCGGCACCCGAGTAGCCGCCCGTCCAAGATCTGAGCCATCTCCGATGACTCCTGACCACACGGGCGGTCCACCTTCTCAAGCGACCGAGTGGAGTGAGTTGCGTGGACCTGTACAGCATCATGCCGGTGAACGACCAGGCCAAGGCTCTGGCGTGGTTCGAGGTGTTCTTCGGGCGCCCGGCGGACGAGGTCATCGGCGAGGAGCATCTGTGGCAGGTCGGCGAGAACGCGTGGGTGGTCGTCGACCATCGTGACGTGCGCGCCGACCGCGTGGGCCAGGCCATGGTGACGCTCGGCGTGACCGACCTCGACGACATCCTGGCCCGCCTCGCCGCCCACGGCATCGCGCACGAACCCGTGGAGACCTACAGCAACGGTGTCCGTCACGTCGCCGTCCTGGACCCCGACGGCAACAGCCTCTCCCTGGCCGAGGCCCCCACGGAGTAGGCGGAAACGGCCGCCTTATTCGGCCGGAGTTCGAGTGAGGTGGCGTCCCATTCGGTGGGCGCCCTCATTGGCCATGTCGGACTGGGTGCCCGGTGGGGGGACTCGAACCTCGATGCGTCCGTTCTGGATCCGCGCCTCGTAGGACGGTTGCGGCGCGCTGGCCGGGCCGCGCTCGATGCCGCCGTCGTCGAGGCGGAACGTACTGCCATGCCATGGGCAGGTGACGCAACCGTCCTCGATCGTCCCCTCGCCCAGGGGGCCGCCCAGGTGGGTGCAGGTCGCGGCGATGGCGTGCAGCTTCGTGGACGTCCGGTAGAGCAGGACCCGCACGCCGTCCGCGTCCGCTGTGCGGTGCTCGCCCTCGGCGAGTTCGGACGCCGCCAGTACCGGAGTCCACTCTTCCGGCCCCTGCTGCCACGCGGTGCGGTTGACGTTGACGCCCCTGGTGAAGGTCAGGTGTCCGCCGAGGTAGGCGCTGATCCCCATCGCCGCGAAGCCGGCGAACCGGAGGGCCTTGGCCTTGCCGGAACGCACTCCGAGGGACGCCGCGTAGAGCGCGAGGGCCGCCGTGTTGACGCCCGCGTGGACGAGCCCCACCCGGCGCTCGGCTCCCAGCGTGTCGGCCCAGTCGTTGAACCCGCTCAGGGCCGTCGGCACGGCGGCGGCCACTCCGGCCGCGGTCAGCAGGTCGGCGACCGGTTCCGCCTCGGGTCCCCCGGCGACGTCCACCAGCCCGGCCATGCTCCACGCGCCGATCGCCACGTCGGTGAGCACCGGATGCAGCGGGTGCCCCAGTTTGGTCCCGCTGAGCAGATCGCGGACGAGGCGCGGCCTGACCGCCCGTTGCACCACGGAACTGAGCGGTTCGGCGACCTTGTCCAGGGCCTCCGCGTTCTCCAGCCGATGGACCGCCCTGTGCGGCATGCTCATAACACCCTCCCCCAAGGCACGACTACACGTTCGCTCCCCTATCCCCCGAACACCCCCTGAAACCGCCCCCACTGCGACACCCCGCCACCAACCACCCTCCCGAGGGTGGCGAGGGCGGTGCGATCCCGGCCGTCCACCGCCGTCCGGCCAGATCCAGGCGGCTGTCAAAAATCGAGCAACGCTCACGGGCTCACGAACGCACAATGCTCGGGTGACCCGACCCAGAATCCGCGTCGCCGCCTATGTGATCAGGCACCGTCCTGGCCCCGAGCTCCTTGTCTTCGACCACGTCGGCCTGCCTCAGGCCGGCACCCAGGTTCCGGCCGGCGGCGTCCAGCCTGGGGAGACGCCCGAACGGGCCGTCTTGCGGGAGGTCCTCGAAGAGACCGGCCTGCGCACCGCCTCGGTGGTCGGGCGACTCGGCATGGACGACAAGCCCCATCCCGACACCGGCCGGCCGCGCAGGACCACCTATTTCCATCTCCACGTGCCCGCCACCACCGCGGACGCGTGGAACCACGAGGTATGCGGCGATGGAGACGACGCCGGCCTGGCCTTCGCCTGTCGTTTCCTGCCGCTGCCGCTCACACGCCCCCTGGCAGATGATCAAGACGCCTGGCTGGGCCGCATCGACCCCCGATGGGCCACCGCGACCCACGACCGGCGGTGACCACCGCCGCCCAGCGCTGGGGAGTGTCCTCAGGGAAAGGAACGGCCCTCGCACCGCGGGTACGAGGGCCAGTGCGGAGGCGTCGCCGATGGCCGGCTCCGCCGGGTGGCGAGGTCTTCACGCCGCGACCGCCGTCACGACGGAGGCGATGAAGATCCACCACCAGTGCCACGCCTGGTCGAGGGCGTACGCCCCCGTCCCCAGCGAGGGGTTGTCGTCCTTCCCGGCGCGCGGAACGCCGAGCTGGTAGAAGGACCCGACGGCCTCACCCTTGAGCCCCTGCAACCTGTCGACGAGTTCGGCCAGGCGTTGCAGGGTGGTCCGGCGGTCGGCCCAGAAGTGGGTGACCGCCGAGATCAGCTGTCCGAGGACGAAGCTGAACAGCGAGACCCGTAACTCGAAGAGCGCCCACATCACGGCGACGATCAGCGCCGTGCAGGCGGTGTACGACGCGACGTGCCGCAGGCATGCCAGGCGCCCCTTCCACATGTGGGCGCCGTGCAGTCCCTTGTCCCTGGACTGGGCTTGGGTCTGGACCCAGTGGTCGGCGACGTTGTGCGTGACGAGCATGGAAACCAGCACGACCACGAAGGTCAGGGCGGCAACTATGTAATCCGTAGACATGTCGACCTCACGGTGTTTCAGTTACTGGCCCAGGGGACCCGGGCGACCGGCACCGAGCGCCGGATAATCGTTACCGTTTCACAGGCGGCACCGGACAGGCAGCCGCTCGCCGCCACGCATGCGCTTCGGGGGAGCCTCCATCACCGGAGCGGCACGCCCACGCCGCCTCGGACCCCGGGCACCACCTGCCGGGACCGACGAGCGCGGCGATTCAGAAGTCGACATTTCGGGCTCGGTCCGAGGGGCCGGACCGCGGTCGCGCAGGGGGACGGGGACCGGCGGCGACCCCGCATCCCCGCCCGGACCGCCGGCGCCATGGCGTCGGCGCGAAACTGCCAGGATTGGTTACGCTCGGCGCGGAACCAATCCAGCGTCACAAGCATCACATAAGGCGAGAAAGGTGCAACGGCACCCGGCAGCCTCTCGCTGCGGTACCTTGCACGCTCCCCCCATTTCCAAGCATGGAGGAATACATGCGGCGTGTCGCCATCGTGACCGTCCTCTCCGGCGCCCTGGCCGCCGGTGTCCTCGCGGCGGGTCCGGCCGCGCAGGCGCAGACCAAGCCGGCCGACAAGCTCGGCAAGGAGGTGACCACCACCAGCCAGGAGGCGCTCTCCAAGAAGCAGCTCATCTCCGAGGCGGAGCGCATGGGCCAGCCGCTGACCTCCAAGGAGAAGGCCTCGGTCCAGGCGGCCACGTACTGCCGCACCATCCAGTACACCCGCGGCCGGAAGGCCTCCAACGGCAAGTGGATCATCGCGGTCACCAACCGCCTCTACTTCTGCTACAACGGCTACTCCGTCCGCTCCTACCGGGCCGGCTTCAAGGCCTACACCTACAACAAGTACAAGTGGGTGTGGAAGGGCTGGAAGCTCAAGACGGTCACCCACCCCAGCAACTGGGCCTACGTGACGTCCTACGCCCAGGGCGCGTTCTACTACACGGGGAACCGCCACACCTACAAGCCGTACGTCATCCTGCGCGGCTACAAGAACGGCGCCTACAAGTGGAAGGTCGGCGGCTGAGCCTGCCGGACCGAAGCGAGACCTCACCGTGAGCCGCCGCTCCATTCGCCGGCATTGGGAAGCCACCGCACCGGGGCCGACCCAGGCGACGGAGCCGGCGCCATGGTGACGAACGCAGATCACGCGGGCTGATTCACAGGCCGAACACGGCCCGCACAGAGTGATCACAGGAAGCTCCTGGTCGGCCGGGGTGTGCGCACACCCGGGCCACCAGGAGCTTTCTGCTGTTCCGCCGCAGGCTCCGGGCCCTGCGACGCGCGGGGGCAGGACGATGTGCTCGTGCACCTCGGGTGGCCCAGACCATCGCGCGAACGGCGTCACGGGTCATTCGCGCGGACGCTTGCGGCCGACTATGCCGGCGCGTCCGACGACCGCAGTCGATCGGCCAGAAGCCCCTGGAACCGCGGGCAGGTCATGATGTCGTCGTGCGGGCATTCGCCCTCGATCATGTCGAGTGCGGCCTGCGCCCGGGCGATCCGCGCCAGCAGCATCTCGCGATGGCGGGCCGTCACCTCGCGGCGGGCCGGCCTGGACCGGGCGTCCAGCATCGTCCGGATGTCGGCGAGTCCGAAGCCCGCCTTCTTCGAGATCAGGATCGCCGCCACCCGGTGCACGTCGGCGTCGCCGTAGCGGCGCCGGTCGCCGGCGCGGGCCGGTGCCAGCAGCCCCTCCGCCTCCCAGTAGCGCAGCACGTGCGTCGGCAGCCCGAACTGCGCCGCCACTTCGCCGATTGACTTCATGTCGACATTAAGTCGCACAATGGCGGCCATGTCCAAGCTGCTCACCGTCCTCGACGCCTTCGACGACCTGCCCCAAGCCCGCCACCTGCGAGAACACACTTACCAAGCGCTGGGCGACACGGTGGTCGACGTCGGCTGCGGGAGCGGCCGCGCCGTCGGCGAGCTGGCCGCGCGAGGGGCGCGGTCCATCGGCGTCGACCTGGACCCCGACATGATCGAGGTCGCCGCCGGACGCTGGCCCGCGAGCGAGTTCCACGTCGCCGACGCCACCGCGCTGCCCCTCGCCGACGGCTCCGTCACCGGCTACCGCGCCGACAAGGTCCTGCACGCCCTCGCCGAACCCGAGCAGGCCGTCGCCGAGGCCCGGCGGGTCCTGGCCACCCACGGCCGGGCGGTGCTCATCGGCCAGGACTGGGACACGTTCGTCATCGACTCCGACGATCCCGAACTCACACGCTCCCTCGTCCACGCCCGCGCGGACGCCCTGCCCCACCCGCGGGTCGCCCGCCGCTACCGGAATCTCCTGCTGGACAACGGGTTCACCGACGTCACCGTCGACGTCCACACTCTCGTGTGGACGGACGCCGCATGCCTGCCGCTCCTCGCCGGCATCGGAGGAGAAGGCACCTGGTTCGACGACCAGGTCGCCAGGGCACGCGACGACCGCCTGTTCCTCGCCATCCCGTTCTTCATCGCCTCAGGCACCCGCACCACCTGAACCCCGGCTCACCGACCGCCGCCGTCAGCGTCAGCCCGCAACAGCAGCTCCTTCCCTCCGGTTCCCTCCGGGAGGAGCCGCACCTCTTTCACCCCGGCATGCACGCGACTCGCTGGGGGGCTCACCTGCGGATTCGAACATCCCACTTGCCGTTGGCGGCGAATCCACGACGGTCCTCTTCGGAGCACGTCTTAGAGGCGTGCCTCGAAGAAGAACGCCCTAGGGCGTCACCACAACCGAAAGGGGAGCGAAATGCTTCTCACAATTGGCGTTTTCGGCCTGCTCGCCTTCGCCTACGCACGGCTGACGGACAGGCAGAGGTCGGCACGCGCCGCCATCATCGTGGTGTTCCTGGCCCTCATCTCGTGGGTCGGGGAGATCACCATCTCCATGGCCGTCCTCACCGCGGTGGGGTACCTGGCGGGCTCGATCTTCAACCAGTTCAGCGCGTCCCTCACCGAGGCCCTCAAGGAGTCGAAGTGGGCCCCGGTCGTGGCCCGCGTGAACAAGCTCGCGTTCGTCGTGTTCGTCGCAGCGGCGGCGCTCCTCACGGTCACAGGGCTGACGTCCTGAGCCGCAGCAGCACCCGGGTGTTCCGGCGGACCCTCCCGCCGGAACACCCACCCTCCGACCGAGTTCACACTGGAGTGGACGCGTTCCTACAATCGCGACGGAGGCGTGGGCAGCCAGTCCGCATGGCGGTTCTTCAGGCCGTCACGCTCCCGAACGCTCGGAGCGATCACATCGGCTCCCCCGTCATAAGGGTGATAGAGCCACCTGAGATCCAGCGGGCTGATGATCACATGGCCGAGCTCGTCGTCGGCCACGCACCGCAGGAGCGGATCCAGCGTCGCGCGGCGAAGGGGAGCCGTACTGACCCGCAGCGTCAGCGGTATCTCGACCTCCGGGTGTTCACCGGGATCGATCGTCAGCCATGGAACCGCACCGGCGTGAGTCCGCGGGGCGGCAGGAGCCTGGACGGGTGCGTCCGCGAAGTATCCGGCGATCACATAGAGGCCCTCGTCCGCCCCGAGCTCGGCGAGGACGCGGTGATGACGATCAAGGATCACCTCGTACTCCCGCTCCGTCTCGGCATACCGCTTGGAGTCGGGCAGACTGTGAAACCGCACCCAGCGATCGGGATGCCGTGCGCTCAGTGCGCAACCGATCGGCGCGCCACCCCATCGCGTGCGCCACAAAGCGGTCAGCGACTTCACCTCGTCCTCGGTCACGATTCCCCACCTCCAGCAGTGATAGATCGCCTTTCGACAATCCAGTTACCTGCTCGCATGCCTTTGTGACTCCTGCGACAGGAAACGCGCCCTGCACGTCCAGATCACTGGATGAGCTCAGCGCGGGCACACGCTTGGGCCGCTGGATCGCCAGCCGTTCAAACCGCTTGATCGCCTGGCCCGCACTCGATCGGCCGGCCGGTACCGAACGGTCCGTCTCCTCATCACGACCGTCCGCAATCACCGGCTGGGATCTACACGGCCGGGGGAAGTGGCGGCAGCGGTAGCGGCAGCCCTGGTAGGCCGTCGATGCTGGCCGCGACGTGCTCCTTCTTCTGGAAGTACGCGTCGAGCGACTCGTCGGTCTCGCGCGCGAAGCGCGATGCGTGCAGCGGACGGTCCTCTTCGTAGGTCATGAACGGGACGGCGTACCCGCAGGTGTCGCGGATCTTCTCGGCGGTCACCACAATGATCGCTCGCAGGCCGTGCAGGGTCGGGTCGATGTCGGGGAAATGGCCCATCAGTTCGCTCCAGCGCGCGTCGTCGCGGAAGACCGGCTCTCCGCGGCCGTGCACGCGCACGATGTTGGGCGGACCGTCGAAGGCGCACCACATCAGCGTGATGCGGCCATTCTCGCGCAGATGGGCGATGGTCTCGGCATTGCTGCCGGCGAAATCGAGGTAGGCGACGGTGAGCTCGTCGAGCACGGCGAACGAGCCGTTGAGCCCCTTGGGCGAAAGGTTGACGGTGCCGTCGCCGTCCAGCGGCGCCGTCGCGGTGAAGAAGATGTGCTGCGCCTCGATGAAGGTACGCAGCCTGCCGTCTATCCGCTCGTAGCTCTTTCCCATAGACCGAGTATGACGGCGAGGCGAAATCTCCTACCGGGCGGTCCGGTTTGCCTGTTGCTGTGCGGCGAACGCAAGTGGGCCCGAACCACCAGCCGTCGCGATGCAGCGGGCCCCGCTCGGCGAGCCGACCCAGTCGGACAGGCCTTGTCCAATGAAGTACGGCAACGGCTGACTTTCCGCTGCTCCTCAGCTGCGTTGTGGCGATCGTAGATCTGGGATGTGGAGCGCTCCGCTACGGGTCACACGAGCAAGATCCGCACCAGCCGGGATCCGTGTCCCGGTGTATCGCGGGCGTATCGGGAATCGCATACGCCCCCGCAACCCGCTTCGGTCTTCAGTGGCGGCACGGACCACAGCGGTCCGCGCCGCGGGCATGGTCCCCGGCAGAAGACGATCAGGGCAGGGGAGAAGGCTGTGGCCGATAACGGAGAACTGGACCGGCGCTCGCTGATCCGGGGCGCCGCCGCGGTGGCCGGTGCCGCCGCGGTGGCCGGTGCCGCCGCGGCCGCGCCGCTGCTGGGCGGGGCGGCCGCGGCACGAGCCGACGGCGGTGACGCGGACGCGTTGTTCAAGGCGGGGAAGTTCGAGCAGGCCGGACGCGCGTATGAGGAGATCCTGAAGAAGGACCCCACGAACCTGCGCGCGGCCCGCCAGCGCGGCTACGTCGGGCTACTGGGCAACAAGTTCCCCGAGGCTGAGAAATACCTCAACATGGCCCTTGAGCTGGCGCCCGACGACAAGGAGACCAACCAGTTCTTGGGCGACTGCTACATCCGGCAGAACAAATTCGCTCTCGCCGCACCACGCTGGAAGGCGGCCGGCGAGGAAGGCTACGCCCAATGGTTCGCGGCAATCCGCGGCGAGGCGAACCAGATTCACGGCGACATCGGCCGTGTGCCATGGAAGCAGACGGATCCGTCACCGGTGGTGGAGGCCTCGGTCAACGGCGGACCGCCGAAGCGCTTCACGTTCTACACCGGCGCCCCGAACCTGAGCTTGACCGCGTCGGCGGCCAAGGAAGCCGGGCTGAGCCCCGTCTACAAGGAGAAGTCCGAATTCGAAGGCCTCACCATATGGGTGTACTACGGGGTGTTGGAGTCCTTCAATCTGGGCGGCCTCGAACTCCGCAACGTCCCCGTGGGCTGGTCGGCGACGGAGACGGGCGAAGACGTCGACACCGAGAACGACGGCATGATCGGCACGTGGGTCTTCTACCACCTGCTGACCACCTTCGACTACGCGGGCCGGTCGCTGATCCTGCGCCGCCCGACTCCCCAAGCGGCCAGGAAGGTACGCGCCGACGCCGCACGGGCGGGCGCCAAACCATTGCCATTGTGGCTGTCCCGCGACCACGATCTCAGCAGCACGGGCAGCATCGCCGGCTCCGGCCTACGGGTGATGGGCGTGAACTTCGGCGGAATCAGCGGCGAGGCCACCGCGGGCATGTCCGGGGAGGTGGCCAAGCAGTTGGGCGTCCGCACCGACTACGACCGCCCCTTCGAGACTGCCGCCCACAGCCATCCCACCGTCACCTACCCCTGCTACCCCAAGGAGATCCGCCTCGGCGACGCCGTCGCCAACGACGTCTATTGCGAGATGGATCCGAACATGCCGGTCAACGTGCCCTGGCCCTACGGGCCGGGATTCGACGCGATCGGCCACTTCTCTCACTGTTTCTTCAAGCCCTACAACATCACCGTCGACTTCACCAACATGAACCTCTACATCGCCCGCGGCAAGGCCACCTGATCACTGCCGGTGCGAGAGCCATGAGAACTGCCGGAGTGATGGGGGACCTTCCCGGCTTCATGGCGCTGTGCTGCAAGGATCGGCGGGCCTCGCGTCAGACGTGAACGTCCTACTGCGCTGAACGTGTCATCGCGAAAAGGACTCGCCGTCCTCGTCCAGGCCGATGAGGAGGACGAGGGCGGCGCACGCGGGCCGGGGCTGACGGGCAGGAACAAGGAGGGCCCGGGCTCATGGACTTATGCCTCCTGGCCTGGGCCTTCTGCGTGAAGCGGGTGACAGGGGTCGAACCGCGTTGCCGGCTTCGTCTGACGCCTCCTGCCCACGCGTAGCGTCAGCCGAATGAACGAGGCAGTCCTTGACGAGGTCACTGCGCTGTGGGCCGAACACCTCAGCGCATCCTGGCCTGAAGAGCTCTACAGGGCAGATGACAGTGACGGCGATGTGGTCGAGATTGATGGCGCGATGGCTGGCTGCATCTCGTCCTATGTGCAGGGACGTGGGGTGCTCGACGTGAAGCGGGCCCGCATCCTCCAGGCTTGCGCTTGCGACCTCCAAAAGGTCCTTCCCCGCTTGCGTGGCGACGGGGCACATCACGTTCGCCGTCTCATCCGCATGGCGGAGCTGATCGGTCGGTCCAAAGAAGCCGTGTAGATCCGGTCGCTCTCGGCGAGGAGCTTCAGTCGCCTCTCGGACTCTGCTTGACTTTCGGACATCACGCCCTCCTGGTTTGCGGAAGAACCTGCGCGTTCATGCGCCAGGTCGAAAGAGACCGTCCGCGCTCGCCCGCCTTCCGCACACACGCTCGTGGCGTGTCCCTCCCTGGAGATTGTGTTGCGCCACTTTGGCCCTGACCTGGGACGTTGAAGCCCTCCGCGCTTCTGCCATCCGAGGTTGGACCGTGATCGGGGCGAGGCCGTCGTCGGCGCCGTGCCGCCGCCAGGTCGGCGTGGCCTTCCCAACGCGTCAGCGCCCTGCACCGTCACGGCTCTCCAACGCGGCTATCCTGCGCCCGTGGAACTGCGCTTCGAGACGCGCCGGTCCGACTCGCCGTGGGTCGACACCGTGTGGACCTGCACGAACGAGCAGGTCACGGCGATGACGTCCGTCGCAGGGGTGCGCTGGGGCCTGGTGTTCTGGGAGCAGGACGGCCGGACGTACGCGGGAATCACCGGTCCCGAAACCCGGACCGGCACAGTGCCCGTGCCAGAAGGTGCGACCTTCACAGGCATCGATTTCGCCGTGGGCACCTCGTTGCGGGCCGTGCCCACGGCGGCGCTGGTCAACGGCGGCATCGAGCTCCCCGACACCACGCACCGGACGTTCCGGCTGGACGGCGAACGCTGGGAGAAGCCCGGCCCCGACGACGCCGAGAGCCTCGTCGAGCGTCTCGTCCGGACCGGCATCGTTGTCCGCGACCCGCTCGTCACCGACGTCCTGCGGGGTCACCGCCCGGCCGTCTCAGGGCGCACGATCGAACGCCGGTTCCGCACCGTGACCGGGCTGACGCGCGGCGGCGTCCGGCAGATCGAGCGCGCCCGCAAGGCGGCGGAGCTGCTCGCGATCGGCGAACCGGCCGCCGACGTCGTCACCAAGCTCGACTACTTCGACGAGTCGCACCTGGCCCGGGCGCTGCGCTCCTACGTCGGACGCACCGCCGGGCAGTTGCGCGAGGGCGCCGGCGGCGCGATCGCCCTCGACCTGGATCAGCGCCTGACGTCGTAGACGAGCTTCAGGATCCCGTTCGAGTAGCTCTCCGACTCCCGCAGCGTCAGCATCTGCTTTTCGCGGTCGGCCCGGTCGAACAGGCTCTTCCCGGCACCGAGCAGGACGGGGAAGACGAGCAGGTTGTACTGGTCGATCAGGCCCGCCTCCGACAGCCGCCGTGCCAGCTCCGCGCTCCCGTGGATGAAGATCGCGCCGCCCTCGCCCTCCTTGAGCGCGGCGACGTCCTCGGTCGAGCGCAGGATCGTCGTCGGCCCCCACCCGTCGACGAGAGCGTCATCGGACAGCGTCGTCGACACCACGTACTTGGGCAGTTCCTTGTAGTCGGCGTGGTCCTCCGAACCGGGCCAGACCTTCGCGAACGCCTCGTAGCTGCGGCGGCCGAACATCAGCGCCGTCGTGTCGGCGAGCTCCTCACCCTTCAGCGACCAGGCTTCCGGGACGAACTCGAGATCCTTGAACACCCAGCCGCCGCTGCGGTGCTCCTCCCCCGGCCCGCCGCCAGGCGAGTCCACGACACCGTCGAGCGACATGAAACCGGTGTAGACCAGGTCACGCATTGTCTTGTCTCCTCAGGTTCGGGCCAACTGCACGGTCCACGCTAGATCGCGACTGCGGCGGCCGTCTTGGACGGAAACGACAGCGGGTTCATCGACGCGCGCGACCGCTCCGACCGGCTCGTTTGCGACACGTCCTCGGCGCCACGACCACTGGCTGTCAACCGGCCCAACCGGCGGTATTCGAGTAGGACTCGTACGAGTAGCGGGTGCTGCGGTCCCACTCCTCGCCTGTGAGGTGCGCATAGGCGCGGTCAGGAACGTAGAGCAGGCTCTCCGCCCATATCAGGTCGGCGGCATAGGGGACGAACTCCGCCGGATCTTCGAGGACTCTTTCGTAGGCTTCGCGACCGGCGGCAACGACGGCAGCGCGCGTGTAGAGGAAGGCGTCGCCCGATAGGTCCTGGCCGTACTCTCTGCGATCCAGACGGTACAGCGCCCACGACAGGTTCTCGGCGAACCCGATGACGGCAGCCACGGGGCCGGCAGCGAGGCGTGTCGTCAGCGTGGCCGCAAGATGCTCGGCATCCGGATCAGGCACTTCTGGTCTGCAGGCTTCGATGAGCTGCCAGAAGCTGTCCTCGTCCATGAGGCAGAGCATGCCGCATGCACCTGACAAACGTCCGCGAGCGCCCTGCCTCCTAAGGCTCCTACCGGTCGCGGCATGGCGTCACGTCGTGTGTGCTTGGCGCTTCATGATGACCAGGCTTCGCTTGGTATCAGCCGGGGGTCGCGGGCGTCGGAGCCGGTGTCGTCGCCGAGCGACTCTGCCGCTGGAAGACGAACATGCCGTGCCCCCCCGCACTGATCAAGAGTCATGGTGCTGCCTGATGGCGGCGAGGACATCGTCCAGCTGACCACGCGCTTGGGCAGAGCGCAGGTGGTCCAGGTAATCACGGGATTCGACGATCTTTCCGTCGCGGACCCGCATGACGAAGACAGCCGGAACGGTGAACGGCTCACCGGTCTCCACCGCGCTCCCCTCGTACCGGAACTCACCCACGATGACCTCGGGATCTGCTGTCTCGTGAACAGTGATGCCAACCGGCCGGCGACGCAGGGTGTGCCCCGTGTAGGCGCCAGGCGGTGCGCCGATCCCGAAGTGCGCCCGCAACTCTTCGAGCGATCGCAGCGCGGGTGCCGCGAGTGGATGGAAAGGGTGCTCTACGTGGGTCTGCTCGGCGTAGAGCCCGATCACCTCTTCCCAACGCTCCTCGCAGACGCCGTGCACCAGCTTCAGAAAGACCTCGCGCGGAGTCAGGGGTTCGGGCATGAGTCGTCTCCCATCAGAGATCGCCATCGAGAGCCGCACGCACGCCGGCACGCGAGCGGATGCGGAGAGGGTCCAAGGTAGTTCGTTGAAGAATTATTCGTCAAGGAACTACCTTGTGACCGTCCGCCCTCGACGCAGGTCCGTCCTCCCACTGGGAGCTCCCAGGCTTCTTGACTACGGCCCGCCCCACCCTCACTCCGACTCGGAGTGCTCGTTCGCTCTCGGACGTCGAGATGGCGTGACAGACAGATCCGCGCAAACGAAAACTCCGACGCGCGGGCCCTGGCTCCGAAGCCTCGACTCCTGGCACGTCCGACCATCCTCATCGAGGATCACAGTCGGGCTGCCCCACGGTGACGATGGGATTAGGCAAGGCGCGCGGGGTCGCGTTGGTACTTGGAATGAGTGCCCCGGCCCGCGGGAGTCCAGGGGGTGGCTCAGCCCTATGCAGTTGTTTCAGGTCGGGCATTCAGCGCCTGGTCTCGTATCGGGTCAGGAGTACGCCGTCGGGGAACGTCCGGGTCTCGACCAGGTTCAGGTTCACCCAGTTGTCCAGCGCGGTGAAGAACGGTTTGCCGCCGCCCAGCAGAACCGGGTGGGTGACCAGCACGTACTCGTCGATCAGCCCGGCCCGCATCGCGGTCGCGGCGAGTGTGGCGCTGCTGATGTCCATGAGGCCTCCGTCCTCGTTCTTGAGCCGGGTGATCTCGGTGACCGCGTCGCCGGTGACCAGGCGGGTGTTCCAGTCGACCTTGTCGATCGTGGAGGAGAACACCACCTTCGGCATGTCCCGCCAGCGGCGCGCGAACTCGATCTGCGCCGGGGTGGCGCCGGGCTGCTGGTCGGCGGTCGGCCAGTGGGAACTCATCGTCTCCCACAACCTGCGCCCGTACAGCGCCAGGTCCGTCGCCCCCACCCGGTCGGACCACCACTGGAACAGCTCGTCGCTCGGCACGCTCCAACCGAGGTCGTCACCCGGCGCTGCGACGTAGCCGTCCAGGCTCAGGTTCATGGCGAAGGTCAGTTTCCGCATGGCGTCAGGCTCCTGTAAGTCGGTTCTCGACGTACAGACGAGCACGACGCCGAAAGATAATCGGTCAGAACACACCGAGGGCCGGTTCACCACCACGTCACTCCTGATCGAGGAGCGTGCTGCAACACTGCACCGACATGGACTTCGGCCAGCAGTCACCGACGCCCGACACTCTCGGCCGGACCGACGCCGACGAGCCCGAGCAGCTCAAGGCGTAGTGCTGTGCCGGAGCCACAGTCCGAAGCGAGCCCGTGGTGCAAGGTGTACTCGCCCAACGGCAACGGCTGGAGCGAGCCGAAGGCATCCCGGACAAAACAGGCGGTGCCCCGCCAGCCCTCACAAGGTCCAACGCTCCTCTACGGCGTCTCAAGGATGCCCGACGTTCCACGCCCATACGTGCGTTACTCCGGCCCACATCGCCAGAGGTCGCGCAATGCGTCGTTGACCGTACTGGGCTGTTGCACCTGCGGATAGTAGCCGGGCACCTTCAGGTAGCGTGCGCCGATCCGTTCGGCGATGAACTCCGCGGCGGCGATGAGCGGCTCGCCCGCATACCGGCGGTAAAGCTCGGGGGCGTCCTCCCAGGTGCCTGAGATCATCAGCTTGGGCCAGGGCGCGGCGGCCAGCTGGTCCAGCGGGATTTCGGCGTCCCAGCAGGGCCGCTCGCGCATCGCGGCGCGCACCGCTCGGAGGCGTTCCGGCGTGGCCTCCGGCACAGGCATCCCGATGCCTTCGGTGGACGCCCGCAGGTACTCCTCCGGAGTCATCTCCGGCGGCAGTCCCGCAGTGCCGGCGCGAGCGCGTTCAAGCGCCTCGTCCACCACAGGATGTCCTGCCGCGGGCCGCAGAGTGCCGGGCTGGATCAGGGTCAGCGACCGCACCAGGTCGGGTCTGCGCACGGCGGCCAGCATCGCACCCGCACCGCCGTAGGAGTGAGCCACCAGATGGGCCCCGTCGCCGAGCAGGACAGTGATGTCGTCCGCGTCCGCCTCATAGTCACTGCCCTCGATGTCCGGGCTCGCCCCGTGACCGCGCCGGTCCATCATGACCAGCCGGAACTCGTCCTCCAGCGGCCGCTGATTGCCGAAGCCGTACAACTCGTCGGCGCCCCAACTGAAGATCCCGTGAACGAAGACCGCTGATGTCGGGCCGTCTCCCCACACCGTCGCCTGGACGTCCGCCATGATCACCTCCACGCCAGACCATACTCCGCTGCTTTTCTGACCGTTCGGGGTGAATTCCTCGACCGTGCGGCGGCCAGGCGTCCGCTAGATCACCGGGAATTGACGCGAGCCCCCTCGGGTCCGCCTCCTCTGAGCCGGGATGCTCGTTGAGGCGAATGGCGAGATGGTGTGACAGGCAGTTACGCGAACGCGCGTTCCGGTATGCCGGAGACTGAGGCTGCGAAAGCCTCGCTTCGGGCACATCCAAGCGGCTCCTTCGGCCTCGGCCAGGCCAACGAGGGGTGGGGCCCTGGTGGCTCGCTATTGGCCGGTTGTGATGAGCCGCGGAACGCTCAAGGCCCAGTTTCCGGGGAGCACGTCCCTCGCCCTGACCTGGCGTTTGGCGGTACCGCAAGTGGCCGCGATTACCCCTTGATCACCTGCCCTAAAGGCACGCTGATGACACGGTGCCCCTGCGCCTGACCTGGACGCTTGGCCTCCGCCCTCGCCGGATTCCGACGATCGGCCGGGGCGGGACGAGCGGGCTCAGGAAGGGGTCGAGGGGGGTTCGGGCAGGTCATCGGACCATTCGAGTCCCAATAGGTCCGCGGCCTGGGCCGGTGCGGCGCGAGTACGGCCTGCTATCACCAGGGGGTAGTCCACCGTGCCCTCCCGGTCGTGCAGGACGATCACGTCCGGCCCGCCGTAGGCGTGAGTGTCGGCGCCGAGTTCGCGCCAGGGCAGCAGTCCCATCTCGCGGTACGTCCTGTCGAGCCGCTCACCGATAGGCGTTTCGCCCTCCAGGTCGTCGTACTCGAATTCGAGGACCCAGCCAAGCGACGTAGGCAGCCGCTGGACCGCGAGCAGCAGGAAGAACTCCGAGATCGAGCGCGCCTGGAGCGCCCACCCGCCCTCGTCGTCCACGCTGACCAGGACCCGGGGGTCCTCCTGCCCGGCCTCGGCGGCGAGGTAGCCCCACTCGTTGCAGTACTGGTTCTCCGCCTTGAAGATGCAGACGCGCAGGTCATCGCCCTGGATAAAGGGGTTGTCCTCGGGCAGTCCCTCCGAGATCCCGTACCCCGACGGATCGGGGCGGACGGTCGGCGGGTACACCGGGTTCGTCCAGTACAGGCGCGGCGTGTGGGTGAACGAGTTGAACGGCAGGTCCCACCACTCGTCCAGCGCCTTCGGGATGGGCAATGCGAGGTCGACGTCCTCGAACGGGTCGTCCCCACCGGTGGCCGAGTCGCCCTTGAGCCGTTGCACATACGCCTTGTGCTTGTCGTCGGACCAGCGCGGCCAGGACGGCCCTCCCTCAGGGACCTCATACCCCCACTCCTCGTGGAACTCGCGGTACAGATCCCATCGAGGCCGGACGGCGAGCAGCCGATCCGCGAAACGGCCATAGTCGATCACCTCACAAGCGGCCAATGTAGTAGCCCGCCAAGGGGCGCATGGGCCCCGACAACGACCGGACCGCGCTGCGCCACCAGCGCCAGTCAGCCATGAGCGACCGCGCGATCGCCGATGATCTCGAGCGTTGCTTCAGGCTGAGCGGGGCAAGGCCGACGAGAGCGACGACGGCGCGGAAGGGGCGCCGGACCTAATGGCACGCTCATACAGGAATTGTCGCGTCTCGTGATCAGACGCGCACTCACGTTGCCACGCCAGATTCGTCGCTGGGAGGCGCCGGCGCGCGACAAATCGGCCCTTGACCAGCAACCGAACGGCCAACGGTGATAGCGAGCCGGTTCAGGCGGAGTTACCGTCGTCTACCGTTCGGATGCGGGTGCGTGTCACCGATGGGCTGATGGTTCGCCTTACCACGTGTCGGCTATGTCAGTCGGCCACACTGGCGTGCACGGCGATGATTCGCCAGCCGTGCGTGTCGTCGTGTAGCCAAGTACGGGTGTAGCGCATCCTGGCCGCGAACGGCGCGCCGGAGACGGTCCCTTCGACGGTGCCGAGAAACCACGTCACCCCGGTGGTCCCATCGGCGAGCACGGTCAAATCCTCCTCGGCCACCTTCGTCAGCACCTGCGTCCGAGTGCGGTGCACCTCCAGGTCGTCCGCCTTGGTCTGAACGTTCCCACCGAAGGTGAAGATCAGCCGATCGTCCAGCAGCCGATCCAGCGCCTCCACATCTCCAGCGAGCTGCGCGGCCTGCAGTCGGCGCTCGGCGTCTCTCAAGTCCTCCATGAGGCCCACACTCCCAGCCAGCGCCGTATCCGCGCCAGGACGTTCACGCTCGGCTGATCTTCACTGGAGCGCCCCGCGACCTGGTCGACATCCACGACATCCACGCCTGGCCCCAGCCCCGCGCGGGTGCTGCTGCGGAGTTAACGAACAGCCGGTCCTCTCATGCACGGTGGCGTGGGTCATGGGGTCTCTGGGGGGTGAGGCGGCGGCGCAGCGCCAGCGAGACGTACACCAGGCCCACCAGAACGGGGACCTCGATGAGGGGGCCGACGACTCCGGCGAGGGCCTGACCGGAGGTGACGCCGAACGTGGCGATGGCCACCGCGATGGCCAGCTCGAAGTTGTTGCCGGCGGCGGTGAACGCCAGCGTCGCGGTGCGGGGGTAGCCGAGACCGGCGGCGCGGCCGAGCGCGAACGCTCCGGCCCACATGACCGCGAAGTAGACCAGCAGCGGCAGCGCGATCCGGGCGACGTCCCACGGCCGGGAGGTGATCGCGTCGCCCTGGAGGGCGAACAGGACGACGATGGTGAACAGCAGCCCGTAAAGCGCGGCCGGGCCGATGCGCGGCAGGAACCGCTCCTCGTACCAGGCCCGGCCCCGTGCGCGCTCGCCGAGACGGCGCGACAGGTACCCGGCGACCAGCGGGACGCCGAGGAAGATCAGCACGCTGCGGGCGATGTCCCATGCCGAGACATCCAGCTCCGCCTGGTCCAGGCCGAGCCATCCTGGCAGGACGCGCAGGTAGAACCAGCCGAGCCCGGCGAACGCGATCACCTGGAACACCGAGTTGAGCGCGACCAGGACGGCGGCGGCCTCACGGTCCCCGCACGCCAGGTCGTTCCAGATGATCACCATCGCGATACAGCGGGCCAGTCCGACGATGATCAGCCCGGTGCGGTACTGCGGCAGGTCGGGCAGGAAGATCCACGCCAGCGCGAACATCACCGCCGGACCGATCACCCAGTTCGCCGCCAGCGACGTGATCAGCAAGCGCCGGTCTGCGGTCACGGTGCCGAGCCGGTCATAGCGGACCCTGGCGAGCACCGGGTACATCATCACCAGCAGGCCGAGCGCGATCGGCAGGGAGATCCCGTCGACCTTCACCGACTCCAGCGCATCGTCCAGGCCCGGGACGGCGCGGCCGGCGAGCAGGCCGAGCACCATGGCCGCGCCGATCCAAACCGGCAGGAACCGGTCCAGCACCGACAGGCGGGCCGCTACGGGGTCCGTGGGCTGTGCGCTGGCGGGCAATGCCTGGACGTCCGGTTCGGTGCCGGTCACGAAACAGCCGCGGTGACGCGCGGCCCGAGGATCGCCGACAGTCGCTCCAGGACCCCGGGGTTGAGCCAGTAGTAGACCCACGTCCCGCGCCGCTCGGAGTCGATCAATCCGGCCTGCTTGAGCACCTTCAGGTGATGACTGATCGTCGGCGCCGTGAGGTCGAACGCGGCGGTCAGGTCGCACACGCACGCCTCCCCGCCCTCGTGGCAGGCGATCAACGACAGCAGGCGCAGCCGGACCGGGTCGGCGATCGCCTTGAACAGCGGCGTCAGCTCGGCCGCCTCGGCCTCACTCAAGGGCTCGCAGACCAGGGGCGCGCAGCAGGCCCCCTCGGTGTCGACAGGATTCAAGATCGGCAACTGCTGCTTAGACATGGCTCTAATTTGACATCCATCTACGCACGGATGCAAACTCAAGCCACCGGCTGTTTAGACAGGCATCTAAGCAGCGCCCACGGGCACCTGCCGACCGGCGACCGGCCGACACCGCCCACGACACGAGGAGGAACCGCATGTCCCGCGTCCAGCTCGCTTTGCGCGTGTCCGACCTGGAAGGCTCGATCGCCTTCTACTCCAAGCTGTTCGGCACCGAGCCGGCCAAGCTCCGGCCGGGCTACGCCAACTTCGCCATCACCGAGCCGCCACTCAAGCTCGTGCTGATCGAGGGCGAGGGCGGCGAACCGACCCGTATGGATCACCTCGGCGTCGAGGTCGAGGACTCCGGGCTCGTCACCGACGCGACCGAGCGTCTGACGGACGCCGGACTCGTGACCCTGGAGGAGAACGACACCTCGTGCTGCTACGCGTTGCAGGACAAGGTCTGGGTTCATGGTCCCGGTGGGGAACCGTGGGAGGTCTACACGGTCAAGGCCGACGCTGACACTCTCGGCAAGAGCGCAGCCGACTCGACGGACGGCGACGCCTGCTGCGGCACCTCGGCGTGCTGCACCCCCGACGAGCAGGCCCTCGACACCACCCAGACCCCTGCTGAGGCCAAGGCCGCGTCCGGTTGCGCCTGCACCTGATCAACCGCCCAACGAACGTCCAGGGGCCGCGTGCTCGATCCGCGGCGAGTGCTCTGACGAAGAACTGATCAGGGAACATGATCAGAAGGCAGGAAATACTTCGGTCGGCACCGCTTACTACGTCGACGAGCCGAACAGACGAGAGAACGCCCGGACGATTGAGTCGGCACACAAGCTGGCCCGTTGGACCTTGTACATGGCGACTGCCAGCACCGTCACAAGCATCGTGGCAGTTGTGATCTCTCTCGCCAAATAGGGCTCGTTGGGGTGAGCGGACGGGCGACGCGGCGCGGCGGGACCGGACGGGTGCCCTCGCCTGGGCCTTTGTGGTGGTGCGGGTGATGGGAATCGAACCCGCGCTGTCAGCTCGGGGATAGACCCGAACCTGCCTGCTGGCACTTCTGATCTGGCGTAGCGCCGTACCGCAAGTGACCGTGATTACCGCTCGATCATCCTGGCTAATGGCCCACCACCGTAGCGCTGGCCTGCGCCCCTCGGCCTGATCAGAACGGCGACGGCACCCGAGCTGTCCGAGGGCAAGCGGGTCGGCGGAACGCAGGGCCGGCCACGGCCCGAGCGTTGGAAGCCGCGCGGCAGCGATCATCGTGCCCTCAGGGGGCTGTCCTGGCGGACTGCGACGCGTTGCGCGATGTCAGCGTTCGCGGACGGACTTGAGGTCGATGTCGAGGGCGAAGGGCTGAGGCACAGTGATCCGGTCGTGGTGTACGCCGGTGGCGACGTATGCGCCGCTGGAGTCGTCCAGCTCATAGGTGTAGACCGCGAACGCCGGTGCGGTCTGGTCGGTCTCCACTCGCCAGTAGTGCCTGATGCTGGCTGCCGCGTACAGGGCCGGTCGCATCCGTCGATCCTTACGCTTGGTCGACGGAGAGACCACCTCCGCGACGAGAGCGACCAACCCGGCGTGGATAGGACGGTCACAGGGGTCGTGCTCGGTGGAGTACACGACGATGTCGGGGGCGATCTCGACCGGCTCGACCTCGTCGTCGTCCAGCAGCACGTCCACATCCGTGTCCACCTGCCAGGCATCGAGAGCGCCTCGTAGTCCGCCCGGGTCCAGGTGTCACCGGACTGCAAGGGGGAGAGTCTTCGAGGGCACGGCTCCTGGCGCCTCTGGTCGGGTCGGCTCGCCCAGAGAAACGATCAAGGCCCAGGCGGGATCTTGTCCCTGGCCTGGACCTTCAGTGTGGGAGCGGGTGACGGGAATCGAACCCGCGCTGTCAGCTTGGGAAGCTGAAGTTCTACCATTGAACTACACCCGCGTGGGCGGCCTGAGGGGCGCCCGTGCTGTGGTTACTGTACCGGATCGCCGGTGGGGGCGTGGCGTGGGATAGCTTTCTGGGGTGCTGCTCTCCGATCGCGACATCAGGGCCGAGCTCGAGTCCGGGCGAGTGAAGATCGACCCGTTCGAGCCGGACATGGTTCAGCCGTCCAGTGTGGACGTGAGGCTGGACCGGTACTTCCGAGTGTTCGAGAACCACCGGTATCCGCACATCGATCCCGCTGTGGAGCAGCCGGACCTGACGCGGCTGGTGGAGGTGGGCGCCGAGGAGGCGTTCGTGCTGCATCCCGGGGAGTTCGTGCTGGCCTCGACGTACGAGGTGTTCGGGCTGCCGGAGGATCTCGCGGCGCGGCTGGAGGGGAAGAGTTCGCTGGGGCGGCTGGGGCTGCTCACGCACTCGACGGCGGGATGGATCGATCCAGGGTTCGGCGGGCACGTGACGCTGGAGCTGTCGAACGTGGCGACGCTGCCGATCAAGTTGTGGCCGGGCATGAAGATCGGGCAGATGTGCCTGTTCCGGACGAGTTCGCCGGCGGAGTACCCCTACGGGTCGGCGAAGTACGGGTCGCGGTACCAGGACCAGCGTGGCCCTACCCCGTCGCGGTCGTACCTCAACTTTCACCGGACGAAAGTGTAGTCGGTTCGTAACCCGAACGTGACGGAAATCACCAAAAGATGAAACATGTTCTCTGGCCGGGTAGTTTCGGGCGACGCACAGGCATGGCGTCTGGTTGACAGCCTCTTTACGTGAGGCCCGGGCGCCTGGACGGACGAGGCGACCCGTTTCCGCGCATCGACGTGGGAACCCGGAAGGAGATCGTGTCAGTACTCCGCGCGGAAAGCGTTTCCAAGCTCTTCGGCCGTAGGACGGCGGAGGCGCAGCGAAAACTCAAGGCGGGCGCCGACATGTCGGCGATCCGGGACCTCGGGGTCACTCCCGCCGTGGTGGACGCCACGTTCGAGGTCCGGCAGGGCGAGATCTTCGTGGTCATGGGCCTGTCGGGGTCGGGCAAGTCGACCCTCATCCGGATGCTGAACGGGTTGCTCGGCGTCACGTCCGGAAGTGTCGAGATCGACGGCCAGGACATCGCGAAGCTGCCGCCGAAGGCGCTGCGTGCGCTTCGGCAGAACAAGGTCAGCATGGTCTTCCAGCACTTCGCGCTGTTCCCCCATCGGACGGTTCTGGCCAATGCCGCTTACGGACTCGAGGTCCGCGGCGTTCCCAAGGATGAACGAGAGAGGACCGCCCGGGAGTTCCTGGCTCTGGTGGGTCTCGAAGGCTGGGAGAACAAGGTTCCCGGCGAGTTGTCGGGCGGAATGAAGCAGCGGGTGGGGCTTGCCCGCGCGCTGGCTTCGGGTACCGACATCATCCTGATGGACGAGGCGTTCAGCGCGCTGGACCCGCTGATCCGCCGGGAGGTCCAGGACCTGCTTCTGGACCTGCAGAGCCGGTTCGGCAAGACGATCGTCTTCATCACCCACGACCTGAACGAGGCCATGCGCATCGGCGACCGCATCGCGGTGATGCGGGAGGGCCGGATCGTGCAGATCGGGACGGCCGAGGAGATCCTCACCGACCCCGCCAACGACTATGTCGCCCAGTTCGTCGCGGATGTGGACCGTACCAGGGTGCTGACGGCGGCCTCGGTGATGGAGAAGCCGCTGGTCACGGTGCTGGCGTCGACCGGGCCGAGGACGGCTCTGCGGACGATGCGCGAGCACCAGACGTCGGCGGCGTTCGTGGTCGGACGGGATCGCAAACTCGTCGGGCGGGTGCGGGCGACCGTGATCGCGGACGCGGTGCAGGAGAACGTCCAGACGCTCGACGGTCTGATCGACCCCGAGGACCCGGAGCCGGTGGCGCCGGACACCCCGGTCGCGGACCTGTTCGTGCGGGTCGCCGAGAGCGACCTGCCGGTGCCGGTGGCGGACGAGAAGGGGACGCTGCTCGGCGTGATCCCCCGGGTGACGCTACTGGCGGCGCTCGGCGCGATCAACTCCCATGTGGAGGAGATGGTCGAGGAGGACGAGCCGGAACTGGCGCTGACGAAGGAGGGTGGCGGCGATGAGTGACGCGGCGATGAAGCTGCCCCGGGTTCCGGTCGGCGAGTGGTTCGACGGCCTGGTGAGCTGGTGCACCGACAACCTGGCGTGGCTGTTCGACGGGATCGGCTCGGCGATCGAGGCGTCGGTGGACGGGCTGACGGACGTCCTGACGGTCCTGCCGCCGCTGGGGCTGACGCTGGTGCTGGCCGTGATCGCGCTGGTGCTGAGCGGCTGGCGGCTGGCCCTGTTCACGGTCCTCGGGTTCGCGCTGGTCGACAGCATGGAGCTGTGGGAGCCGGCGATGGACTCGCTGGCCCTGGTGCTGGTGTCGGCGCTGGTGTCGACGGTGGTGGCGATCCCGATCGGGATCGCGGCGGCGCGCAGCGACATGGTGAGCCGCATCGTCCGGCCGGTCCTGGACTTCATGCAGACGATGCCGGCGTTCGTGTACCTGATTCCGGCGATCTTCTTCTTCAGCATCGGCTCGGTGCCCGGCGTGGTGGCGACGGTGATCTTCGCGATGCCGCCGGGGGTGCGGCTGACCGAGCTCGGCATCCGCGGCGTGGACCCGGAGATGGTGGAGGCGGGCGAGGCGTTCGGCACGCCGCCGGGCCGGATCCTGACCCGGATCCAGATCCCGCTCGCGATGCCGTCGATCATGGCCGGGGTCAACCAGCTGATCATGCTGTCGCTGTCCATGGTCGTCATCGCCGGCATGGTGGGGGCGGGCGGCCTCGGCGGCGAGGTGCTGGAGGGCATCAACCGGGTGGACGTCGCCAAGGGGTTCGAGGGCGGCATCGCCGTCGTGGTCCTCGCGATCTACCTGGACCGCCTGACCGGCGCCCTGGGCGACGGCCCGGGCATGCTGCGCGCGCTGTTCTCGCGGCGCCGCGCGGCCGAGCCCGTCCCGGTCGCGGTCGCCGCGGGCACGTCCAACTGACTTCCCGCTCCCCCCACTTCACCATGCAAGCCAACGAAAGGATGGGCATGCGCTCCAAGTTCAAGGGCCTGACGGTCGCCGCGCTGACGCTGACGCTCGGTCTGAGCGCCGCGGCGTGCGGCGATTCCGACTCCGGCGGGGGTGGGAACGACAAGGAGATCACCATCGGCATGGTCTCGGGCTGGGCCGAGGGTGAGGCCGCCACGGCCCTGTGGAAGCGGCTCCTGACCGACAAGGGCTACAAGGTGGAGGTCAAGACCCTCGACACGGGACCGCTCTACGCGGGCATGTCGAAGGGCGACGTCGACCTGTTCGTCGACTCCTGGCTCCCTGGCACGCACGAGGACTACTGGAAGCAGTACGGCGACAAGCTGGAGAAGGTCGGCGTCTGGTACGACTCGGCGCCGCTGACCATCGCCGTGCCGAACTACTCGCCGCTGAAGACGCTCGACGACCTGAAGGGCAAGGGCGGCCAGTACGGCGGCAAGATCGTCGGCATCGAGAAGAGCTCCGGCCTGTACCGGGTGTCGCAGGAGGAGATGCTCCCCGCGTACGGCCTGAAGGACGAGTACAAGGTGACGACGTCTTCGACGGCGGCGATGCTGACCGAGCTGAAGAAGTCCATCGACGCCAAGAAGGACATCGTCGTCACGCTGTGGCGCCCGCACTGGGCCTACACGAAGTACCCCATCCGTGACCTGCAGGACCCGAAGGGCGCGATGGGCAAGCCGGACGGCATCAACACCATCGCCCGCAAGGACTTCGGCAAGGACCAGCCCGAGGTCACCGGCTGGCTGAAGAAGTTCAGGATGGACGACAAGCAGCTCGGCTCCCTTGAGGACCTGATGGAGAACCAGTACAAGGGCAAGCCGGACCAGGCGGTCGACGCGTGGCTGAAGACGAACCAGAGCTTCGCCACGTCGCTGACGGGCTGACGCCGAGAACGTTCCCGAAGAAGGGCCGCCCGGGTTTCCGGGCGGCCCTTCTTCAGCTCGCGAGCCCGACGCTGAGCAGGACGGCGAACAGCCCGAGCCCGGTGGCGGCCAGGGTCATGACCCGCGGGTGGACGCTGTGCGCCTCCGGCAGGATCTCGGCGGCGGCCAGGTACAGCAGGACACCGGCGAAGACGCCGAGGTAGGGGCCGAGGACGGCGTCCGGGACGGTCGCCAGCGTGCCGATGGCGGCCCCGGCGACGGGGGCGGCGGCGTCGGCGAGCAGCAGCAGGACGGCGGGGCGCCGGTCGCGGCGGTACAGCGAGGCGGCGGTGAAGGTGTTGAACCCGTCCGCGAAGTCGTGCGTGACGACGGCGAGCGCCACGAAGACGCCGGTCTCGGTGCCGGTCTGGAAGCCGAAGCCGATGCTGAGGCCGTCCACGAGGCTGTGCAGGACGAGGGCGAGCGCGGCGAGCAGCCCGCCGGAGCCCGAGCCGTGGACGTGCTCGTGCGGGGCGTACTCCTCCTCGTGGGCGCGGTGGATCGCCACCGCCTGCTCGACGACGTGCAGGAGCACGAACCCCGCCGCGAAGCCGATCATGGGGGCGGGGACGCCGAACGGGCGGTGCCGTGTCAGTTCCAGCGACTCGGGGAGCAGGTCGAACGCGACGACGCCGAGCATGAGCCCGCCCGCGAGGCCGAGGACGAGGTGCCGGTGGTCGCGGACGCGCATCGCGGTGAGGCCGCCCGCGAGCGTCATCAGGAACGCGAGGAGGGACACGAGCACGGCCATCCCCAGGTCTTACCAGCGAGTCCGTCCCCTCAACCGCCGCCGGAACGCGGAACGGCCCCGCCCCCGCGGGAACGGGGGCGGGGCCGTCGAGCAGGCGCCCCTATTCGGCGGCGACCGCCTCCTTCTCGGGGGTGGTGCCCTCGCCCTTGATGGAGCGGATCAGGAGCTGGGAGACGTCGACGACCTCCAGCGACTCCTTGGCGTCGCCCGCGTTCTTCTTCTCGTTGATGGCGTCGCCCAGCATGACCAGGCAGAACGGGCAGGCGGTGGAGACGGTGTCGGGGTTGGTCTCCAGCGCCTCGTCGACGCGCTCGGTGTTGATGCGCTTGCCGATGCGCTCCTCCATCCACATCCGGGCGCCGCCGGCGCCGCAGCAGAAGCCGCGGTCCTTGTGCCGGTGCATCTCCTGCGTCTTGACGCCGGGGACGGTCGCCATGATGTCGCGCGGCTGCTTGTAGACCTTGTTGTGGCGGCCGAGGAAGCAGGGGTCGTGGTAGGTGATGTTCTCCTCGATCGGCGTGACCGGGGTGAGCTTCCCCTCCTCGACCAGGTGCGCGAGCAGCTGGGTGTGGTGGACGACCTCGTAGTTCCCGCCGATCTGCGGGTACTCGTTGGCCAGGGTGTTGAAGCAGTGCGGGCAGGTCGCGACGATCTTCTTGACGCCCGCGTCGTTCAGCGTCTCGACGTTCTGCTGGCCGAGCATCTGGAAGACGAACTCCATGCCGAGGCGGCGGGCCGGGTCACCGGTGCACGCCTCCATGGGGCCGAGGACGGCGAACTTGACGCCCGCGATGTGCAGCAGTTCGGCGACGGCCTTGGTGGTCTTCTTGGCGCGGTCCTCCAGGGCGCCGGCGCAGCCGACCCAGAACAGGTACTCGGTGTCTTCGGAGACCTTGTCGTCGACGACGTCGACCTCGAAGTCGAGCTCCTCGACCCATTCGAGGCGCTTCATCTCGGACATGCCCCACGGGTTGCCCTTGTTCTCCAGGTTCTTCAGCATGACGCCGGCCTCGGAGGGGAACGAGGACTCGATCATGACCTGGAAGCGGCGCATGTCCAGGATGTGGTCGATGTGCTCGATGTCGACCGGGCACTGCTCGACGCACGCGCCGCAGTTGGTGCAGGACCACAGGACGTCGGGGTGGATGACGCCGTCGTCGCCGACGAGGGCCTTGTCGACCTCCATGGCGAGCTTCTGCTCGTCGGTGAAGGCGTTGCGGGCCTCTTCCGACGCGGTGAAGTAGGGCGCCTTGGCCAGGGCGTGGTCGCGCAGCTCCAGGACGAGCATCTTCGGCGAGAGGGGCTTGCCGGTGTTCCAGGCGGGGCACTGCGACTGGCAGCGACCGCACTCGGTGCAGGTCGCCATGTCGAGGAAGCCCTTCCAGGTGAAGTCCTCGATCTTGCCGCGGCCGAAGACGTCCTCGTCGGGGTCGGCCTCCTCGAAGTCGAGGGGCTTGCCGCCCGACATCATCGGCTGCGCGGCGCCGAGGCCGTCGGGGCGGCGCTTGAACATGACGTTCAGCGGGGCCAGGAAGATGTGCAGGTGCTTGGAGTGGACGACGAAGACCAGGAAGATCAGCGCGACGGCGATGTGCAGCAGCAGCCCGACGGACTCCAGGACCTCCAGCGTGTGGTCGCTCAGGCCGTCGAAGAGGTGGCCGACGGCGTAGGAGAAGTAGGCGCCCTTGCCGTAGGGGAGGTTGCCGCTGGCCCACTCCACGCCGCGGAAGAAGAACATCGTCCAGATCACGTTGAAGATCATGAACAGCGTCATCCAGGCGCCGGACAGGTGCGAGCCCTTGAACCGGGACCTGCGGTCCAGCCGCTTCGGCGAGTTCTTGATCCGGATCGCGGTGAAGACGAGCAGGCCGGCGGTGCAGGCGAGGGCGATCGTGTCCTGGACGAACCCGATCGGCGGCCAGGTCTGCAGGCCGGGGATCTTGACGTCCAGCCCGAACAGCAGCGCGACGGCCGCCTCCAGGTAGACGGTGATCAGCAGGATGAACGCCCACATGACCGCGGCGTGCGAGACGCCGGCGACGGTCCACTTCAGCAGCTTGCGCTGGCCGAGGACCTCGACGGCCTGGCCCTCGACGGCCTTGGCGGGCTCACGCCTGACCTGCAGCGTCCTCTCGGGATCGGGCTGCCCGCTCTTGGCGATCGCGTACAGGAACAGCACTCGCCTCCCGGCGAGCGCCAGCGCGACCGCCGTTCCGGCGAGCCCGATGACCAACGTGATCCAGAACACTGTTCCGTCCTCCTGGGGTACGGGCGATGGCAGCCAGCGTAGGGCTCGCGTCAGACTGCTCTCCATCCGGGGCCCGAATACTACTCGGCAGTAGCTTACGCGTCACATCCCCTGGTCAGAACCCCCCGTGCCGACGCCCGGACCGCCCTGACCCTCGATCTTGAACTCTTACCCCCGCAGCGATGAGTATCCGGCGGTTCCCGAGTCCATATCACGGGAGGGGACGCGTCCACCCCCGTCCCGTCCAGCGGTACGCGAACCGGAAGGAACCCAGATGACCTCGATGCCCGACCTCGGCCCCGCCGCCCGGCGGATGGCCGGGCTGCTCGCGGACGTGCGCGACTCCCAGCTCACCGGGCCGACGCCCGCCGAGGACATGCCGCTCGGCGCCCTCATCGACCACGTGGACGGCCTGACCCTGGCCTTCACCTGGGCGGCGGCGAAGGACTTCCCGGACGGCCCGTCGCAGCCGCCGTCCGCCGACGCCGCGCGGCTCGCCCCGGGCTGGCGGGCCCGCGTCCCCGAGCGGCTCGACGCGCTGGCGGCGGCCTGGCGCTCCCCGGACGCGTGGCAGGGCATGACCCAGGCCGGCGGCATCGACCTGCCCTCGGACCAGGCCGGCCATGTCGCGATGAACGAGCTGGTCGTGCACGGCTGGGACGTCTCCCGCGCCCTCGGCCGCCCCTACGACGCCGGCGCGGACGAGATCGAGGCGTGCCTCGCCTTCGTCGCCCCGTCCGTCGAGCAGAGCGGCGGCAAGGGCGTCCCGGGCCTGTTCGGCCCCGCCGTCGAGGTGGGCGCGGACGCGTCGGCGCTCGACCGCCTCATCGCCATGACCGGCCGTGACCCGTCCTGGACGGCGGACAGGGCCTAACTCTCCGAGGGTTCCGAGACCTGCACGAGGAGGTCGTGGACGAAGTACGCCTCCATCGGGCGGCCGCCGAGCTCGAACGGCACGACGTGGTAGTACATGTTCGGATGCCGCGTGGGCTCCCAGCCGAAGAAGGCCTCGGCCTCCGTCCGCAGGACCGACCAGGGGCGCATGTCGTCCGCCGACCGCATCGGCTCGCCCGACCTGCGCACGAACCGCTTGTCGACGACGTAGTCGCCGACCCCCTCCATGCTCTCGGGCTCCACCCAGAAGCCGTTGTTCATGCTCTTGTGCTCCAGCCAGAAGTCGGGCCAGAGCGGGAGGGCGAACCGGTGCAGGGAGGGGCCGCCGCTGACCGGCTCGCCCAGGATCACCGCCATGTCCTTGATCTTCAGCAGGTCCGGGCTCCGCCACGCGGCGGCCTCCTCCGCCAGGGCCTCCGGCGGGTCGTCGTAGGGCGCCGGAAGTTCCGGGAGGGACGGGCTGACACCGCGCATGTCGTTGAGGAGGGACAGCTGGTAGCCCTCCACGGTCATCGAGCGCGAGGGGCGCGGCTCGGGGTCGGCGAAGCGCTCGCACGACCAGCACCACCAGGGCGCGGGCGGGCCCATGCAGCCGCCGGTGTAGTAGATCTCGCGGCGTTCGTGCCGCCGGTACGGCGTGTCGTCGATGGGCATGCCGTACTCGACCGGGACCAGCGGGCCGTCACATCGTTCGCACTTCGGACTCATGACCCCTCAGACGTCACGGGCCGCCCTCGTGTTCGGGCGAGGGGCGCCGTCGCCTTGGCCGTGCCCGCCGGGCGGGCACGGCGAAAGGCAGGCGCGGATCAGATGATGCCGCTGGTGTAGATCTTCGTGTACGACTGGCTGCCGACGAAGGGGTTGTTGACGGCCCACAGGTAGCCGTTCTGGTACTCCGGCACGTCGAAGTCGCACATCACCCAGCCGCCCGCCGCACCGCGGGTGTTGAAGCATTCCCGGTACCACGACGAGGACGATTCATTGTCCTGGAGCGTGCCGGCGGCTGATGCTCCGTTCGCCGCGGTGTCCTTCACCCACACCTTGTCCCCGTACTCGGCGAAGCAGGCTTTCGCGCCGCTCGTCGACACGCACCAGACGCTGGAGCCGTCCTCGGCGGGCGGCGCGCCGCTCGGCTTGCCCGTCGCGGCCGATGCCGCGCCCGCCGTCACGGCCGCCGCCCCGGCGGTGATCAGCATCGCCGTCGCGGGAACCACCATCAGCGCGCGCACCAACCTGTTCATGCACTTCCCTTCCACTGCCCGGCGGACTCATCGGTCCCGGTGACCCGCGACATACAACCAGGATGATCAGCCGGGGGCGCCACCGGGGGGATGGTCAGACGCGTTCGAAGACGGCGGCGAGGCCCTGGCCGCCGCCGATGCACATGGTCTCCAGGCCGTAGCGGGCCCCGCGGCGGTCCATCTCGCGGGCGAGGGTGGCGAGGATGCGGGCGCCGGTCGCGCCGACGGGGTGGCCGAGGGAGATGCCGGAGCCGTGCACGTTGACGCGGTCCCAGTCGGCGTCCTTCAGGCCCCATTCGCGGGTGACGGCGAGGACCTGCGCGGCGAACGCCTCGTTGAGCTCGATGAGGTCCATGTCGGCGAGGGTGAGGCCCGCGGCGTCCAGGGCCCTGGCGGTGGCGGGGACGGGCCCGATGCCCATCGTCTCGGGCGGCACCCCGGCGCGGCCCCAGGAGACGAGCCGGACGAGGGGGCGCAGTCCCAGTTCGGCGGCGCGTTCGGGCCTGGTGACGACGCAGGCGGCGGCCGCGTCGTTCTGGCCGCTGGCGTTGCCCGCCGTCACGGTGGCCTCGGGGTCCTTCCTGCCGAGGACGGGACGCAGTTCCGCGAGGCCCTCGACCGTGGTTCCGGGGCGCGGGTGCTCGTCCGTGTCCACGACCGTGTCGCCCTTCCGCGACCGGACGGTCACCGGGACGATCTCCTCGGCGAACACCCCCGACCGCTGGGCGGCGACGGCGCGCTCGTGGGACCGGACCGCCAGCTCGTCCTGCTCCCGGCGCCCGATGCCGTACTCCCGGCGCAGGTTCTCGGCGGTCTCCAGCATCCCGCCCGGAACGGGGTGGTTGACGCCGCCGGCGGTGACGCGGCCCTGCGCGAGCGCGTCGTGGAGTTCGAGGGACGGCCCGCGCACGCCCCAGCGCGCCGCCGTCGTGTAGAACGGTGTGCCGCTCATGCTCTCCGCCCCGCCCGCGACGATCACATCGCCGGCGCCGGTCTGGATCTGCATGGCGGCGTTCAGGACGGCCTGGAGCCCGGATCCGCACCGCCGGTCGAGCTGGGTGCCGCCGACCGTGACGGGTAGCCCTGCGTCCAGCGCGGCGACGCGCCCGATGGCGGGGGCGTCGGAGGTGGGGTAGCAGTGCCCGAGGATCACCTCGTCGATCGCGTCGCCGGGCAGGCCGGTCCGCTCGACCAGGGCGCGGACGACGGCGGCGGCGAGCTCGGCGGCCGTGACGGTCTTGAGCGCCCCGCCGAACCGGCCGATGGGGGTACGCAGCGGCTCGCAGATCACCGCGTCGCGCATGGTGGGCTCCTCGGGATGGGGTCGCGGGCACTTCGCAGGGTACGGCCCCTCGCCCGGATGGGCGGAGTGCGGGCTTCCGCCCAGTGGAGGGTTGAATGCTGGGTACCCATGGCGGTGGCGAACCGGGACATGGGCCGGAGGGCTGGGCGAGCGCGGGAGGCGACGTGGAGCAGTGGGCGGGCCGGGCGACGACGATCCGGGTGATCGGAACGGGGGCGATGGGGCGCGGGATCGCGCAGCTCGCCGCCGCGGGCGGGCTGACGGTGGAGCTGGCCGACATCCGGACGCGGGCCGTGATGGAGGCGGCCGAGTACGTCGGGGCCATGTTCGACAGGCTCGCCGCGAAGGGGCGCATGACGGCGGCCGACGCGGAGGCGGCGAAGGGGCGGCTCCGGCCGGTCGGCGAGCCGCTCACCCCGTTCCAGGACTGCGACCTCGTCGTGGAGGCCGTCCGGGAGGACATGGAGACCAAGCGGGAATTGTTCAGGTCGCTGGAGAAGGTCTGCCCGGAGCACACGGTCCTCGCGACCAACACCAGTTCGCTGCCGGTGACGGCGATCGCCGCCGCGCTGGAGGACCCGTCCAGGGTGGCGGGGCTGCACTTCTTCAACCCGGTGCCGCTGATGAAGCTCGTCGAAGTGATTCCAGGGGCGCGCACAGCCGAGTGGATCCCGGACGCGCTCGCCGACCTGGTGAGGCGCCTCGGGCACACTCCCGTGCTCGCGCCTGACGCGCCGGGCTTCCTCGTCAACCACGCCGGGCGCGGCCTGGTGACGGAGGCGTTGCAGATCCTCTCCGAGGGCGTCGCCGAGCCCGTGGACATCGACCGCATCGCGCGGGACGTCCTCGGCCTGAAGATGGGCCCGTGCGAACTGCTCGACCTGACCGGGATGGACGTGTCGCACCCGGTGATGGAGTCCATCTGGACGGGCTTCTACACCGAGCCGCGGTTCCGTCCGTCCAGGATCGGCAGGGCGCGGCTTGAGGCCGGGCTCCTCGGACGCAAGACCGGCGAGGGCTTCTACAAGTACGTGGACGGGGTGAAGCAGGAACCCGCCGAGCCCGGCGCTCCGGCCACCGACCTGCGGCCCGTCTGGTTCCAGGAGCCGCAGCACCGCGAGACGCTGGGAATGCTGCTGTCCGAGGCCGGGGTGGACGTCGAGGCGGGTGACGGGCCGTCCGAGGAGGCCGTCCTGCTGGTCGGCGCCGCGACGGACATGAGCGTCGCGAGCCAGGTCGGCAACGGTCTCCCCGGGGAGCGGACCCTGGGGATCGACGGGTTCTTCGGGTTCTTCGACCGGATCACCCTCACCGTGCAGCCCGCGCTCGACCCGGAGGCGGGCCGCGCGGCGCTCGCCGCCCTCCTCGCCACGGGGCGGCCGGTGACCGTCGTGCGGGACGCGCCCATCGCCGTCGCGCCGCGGCTTCTGGCGTCGATCGTCAATGTGGGCTGCGGCATCGCCGAGCAGCGGCTGGCCAGTCCCGCCGACATCGACACCGCCGTCCGGCTCGGGCTCGGCTACCCGCGCGGGCCGCTGGAGTGGGGCGACCACGTGGGCGCCGAGCGGGTCCTCGAAGTCCTGGAGCAGATGCACGACGCGACCGGCGACCCGCGTTACCGTCCGAGCGGCTGGCTGACCGAGCGTGTCGCGCTCGGCCTGCCGCTCACCGAGACGGGCACCGCCCCGTCCGACCTCCTCCCCTGACGGTCCCCTTCGCCGAGTCGCGGACGCGGTGCCTCCGGATCGCTTTCACCCGGTCTCGGCGGCCTTCATCTCGGGGCGCGCGTCCGCGGGCGCGGGGCGGCGGGCGCGCACGACGAAGGCGGCGAACAGGGCGGCGGCCAGCATCGCGCCGCACGCGGCGAGCGAGGCGGCCGAGACCGCGTGGGCGAAGGCGTCGCGTGCGGCGCGGGCGAGGCCGGGGTCGCCGATCGCCAGGGCCTCGCCGAGCGAGTGGCGGGCGGCGGCGGGAGCGGAGTCCGGCAGGTCACGGGCGTAGGCGGCGGAGGCGAGGCTGCCGAGGACGGCGACGCCGAGCGCGCTGCCGAGCTCCTGGCCCGTGTCGTTCACCGCCGAGCCGACCCCGGCCTCCTCGGGCGGGACGGCGGCCATGAGCGTGCTGTAGGCGGGCGGTGTGCCGAGCCCGGCGCCGAAGCCGAGGACGACGAGCCCGATCGCGAGCGCGGCGTAGCCGTCGTCCGGTCCGGTCAGCCCGAGGGCCAGGAACCCCGCCGCGGTGACCGAGAACCCGGCGACGAGGGCGGGACGGGCGCCGGAACGCGCCTCCAGCGACGCGCCGAGCCCGTTGCCGAGGGCGGCGGAGACGGCGACGGGCAGCAGCGCGAGCCCGGCCTTGAGCGGCCCGTAGCCGTGCACGAACTGGAGCAGCTGGGTGAGGGCGAACAGCATCCCGGCCAGCGCGAAACCGAACAGCGCGATCATGGCGGCGGCCCCGGAGAAGTCGCGGTCGCGCAGCAGCCGCAGGTCGAGCATCGGCTCGGGACTGCGGTGCTGCCACACGGCGAACAGGCCGAGGGCGGCGGCGCCGGCGGCCAGCCCGCCGAGCGTGCGGGCGCCGGTCCAGCCGTGCGCCGGGCCGCAGATGACCGCCCAGACCAGTGCCGACATCCCCGCCGTGGACAGCACGGCGCCGGGCACGTCCGGGCGGCGGCGCGGCCCGCGCGACTCGGGGACGAGGACCAGCAGCCCGGCGACGGCGGCCGCGGCGACGGGGACGTTCACCAGGAAGACCGAGCCCCACCAGAAGTGCTCCAGCAGGAACCCGCCGAGCGTCGGCCCGGCGGCGAGCCCGACCATGGACGTCGCGCCCCAGATCGCGAACGCCTTGGCGCGCTCGTCCGGTCCGAACACCACCGCCATGATCGACAGCGTCCCCGGCATGAGGAACGCGCCTCCGGCGCCCATCAGCGCCCGCGTCGCGACGAGCTGGGCGGGGTTCTGCGCGAAGGCGGCCAGCAGGGACCCGGCCCCGAACAGCGCGAAACCGATCAGCATCGCGCGGCGGCGCCCGTACCGGTCGCCCAGGCCGCCCGCGGTGATCAGCAGCCCGGCGAACACCAGCGAGTAGGCGTCGATCACCCACTGGACGTCGGACGTGGTGGCGTCGAGGTCCCGGAGCAGGGACGGGATCGCCACGTTGAGGATCGTGTTGTCGACCACGACGACGAACAGGCCGAGGCACAGCACGCCGAGGATCTGCCAGCGCCGGGGATGCGGGGCCGGGGGCTCGTCCATGATCACTCCTGTCGTACAGCGTTCGAGTTGGCTCGCACACTGTACGAGCTGACTCGTACAGTGTTCAAGTCCCGGTACCCTGTACGAGAGCGAGGGAGGCATGCCGGTGGGCGAGGAGAGCAGGGCGGCGTCCGTCTGGGTGCGGCCGGAGCGCACGCGGCGGGGCCGGCCCGCCCTCGGCCGGACGCAGATCGTCGACGCCGCGCTCGACCTGCTGGACGCCGAGGGGCTGGACGGCCTCAGCATGCGCCGGCTCGGCACCCGCCTGAACGCGGGCGCGACCTCGGTGTACTGGCACGTCGCGAACAAGGACGAGCTGCTGGAGCTCGCCCTCGACCGCGTCATGGCCGAGGTGGCGGTCCCGTCCGGGGACGGCTGGCGGGCCGCCGCGACCGGCTACGCGCGCAGCCTCCGCGCGATGATCCACCGGCATCCGTGGACGGTGACGCTGTTCGGCGGCCGCCCGATGATCGGCCCGAACGCGACCCGCGTCCTGGACGAGGTCCTCGCCGCGTTCGGGTCCGCCGGGTTCACCGGTTTCGACCTGGAGTACGCGTGGTCGGCGGTGGTCGACTACGTCATCGGCGCGGCCGGGAGCGAGGCGAGCTGGCAGCGCGCCCAGCCCGGAACGTCCGCCGCCGAATGGGTCGAGAACCTCGCCCCCTACCTGGACCGGCTGGACGGGGAGCGCCCCGGTCTCGCGTCCCACATCCGCGAGATCTGGATGAAGGAGACCGGCGACGTCCTGGAGGGCCGCTTCGCGTTCGGGCTCGCCTGCGTCCTCGACGGCCTGGAAGCGCGCAGGCCCCCCGCCCGGTAGCGGACGGGGGGCCTGCGGCGGAGGCCGGCCGGGAGCCGGTTCAGAAGGGCAGCTCCGCGGGCGGCTTCGGCTTGGCGTCGCTCCATCCCGCCGAGCGGACGGCCTGGTACTCGATGACGAAGCCCGGCTTCATCTGCGAATACGGGCCGCCCGGCCGGGTCAGCACGTACTGCCGGGACAGCAGCGCGCCGGTCCGCTCGTCGAAGACGATCGTCTGGCGGGCGCGGTAGGTCCCCTGCTCGCCCTTCGGCGCGCCGTACTCCCCGGTGATCGTGACGGCGTGGTCGCCGGAGGCCAGCGCGACGCCCCGGCGGCCCAGCGGGTCGGTGACGCGGCCGACCGCGTGGACGCCCGGCTGCGCGGCCAGCGCCTTCATCAGTCCCGACCGCACCTTCGGCGGCAGCGGGGTGCCGAGCAGCGCCCACACCCGCATGATCTTGAGGGTGGCGGTCTGGCCGGGACCCGTCCGCGCCCCTTCGGCCTTCGCCCGCTTCGGGTCAAGGCCCGCCGCGCGCCCCATCTCGTCGTCGTTCAGGAACATCGCGGCGAGCCTGGCCGGGTCGGTCGGCAGGTTCCGCAGCTCCTCGACCGACTTGTCGAGGAACGTCCCACCGCCCTGGGGGTCGAGGCCGACCTCGGGGCCTTCCGACCGCCATTTCGTCGCCCTGGTGCTGTAGGTGTAGTAGTGGTCGTTGGACCAGACGCGGATGGCCGACGGCGATCCGGCCTTGCGCCACAGCGCCTCGTCCTGCGGGGTCTGCGGACGCGCCGGCAGGTCACGGCTGTAGTACGCCTCCCCCATCCCCTTCTTCGCGCCGGCCCAGTTGAACGTCTCGTCGTGCGCACCGAAGATCGCGTACGTTCCCGTCTTCGCCCGCACCACGTACGCCTGGCCGCTGAGCCTCTCGGCGGACCAGTAGTTGCCCGTCGGCTGCTCGGCGGCCTTGTCCGCCGCCACCAGCACCGCCTGCCTGCCCAGGTCGACGGAGGCGGGCGGCGCGTCCGGCGGCGACCCCGGGGAGCCCTGGCCGGTGGCGACGATGGCGACGGCGGCCGCCGCTCCGGCCGCGACGAGCCCGGTGCCCAGCCGGACAGGCCACCCGAAGCGCCGCGGGCGCGTCCGGGACGGCCGGGCGCGCCTCCCGCCCGGCGCCATCGCGTCCTCCAGCCTGGCCAGCGCCCGCGCCGACGCCTCCGCCGACGGGGGCGGCGGCTCGCCCAGCAGCCGCCGGACCCGGGCCGTCTCGTTCATGTCGATCTCGTTCACGCGGGCGTCTCCTCAACGATCAGCGCGGGATGGGTTCCGCCGAGCGACTCCCTCAGGCGGCGCCGGGCACGGTGCAGGCGGGACGCGACGGTGCCCGTCTTGAGGCCGAGCGCCTGCCCGACCTCCTCATAGGTCAGGTCGGCCAGCGCCACCAGCAGCAGGACGTCCCGGTCCCCGCGCGGCAGCCCGGCCAGGGCGTCGGCGAGGTCCGCGCCCGCGCCGCCGGCGGTGACGCGCGCCGTGACCCGGTCCTCGTGGCCGTCCTGGAGGCGCTCGGCCGGGGTGCGCGCGAGCGCCCGGTACCGGCGCCCCTCCGTGCGCCGGTGCAGCCCGATCAGCCGGGTCGCGATCCCGTACAGCCACGGGCGGACCGAGCCGCGGTCGGGGTCGAACCGGCCGCGCTTGTCGAACGCCGCGAGGAAGGTCTCGGCGGCGATGTCGTCGGCCGCGTCGACGCCGAGGCGCCGCGCCGCGTACCCGTGGATCGCGGCGAAGTGGCGGTGGAAGATCTCCGCGAACGCGGCGGGCTCGCGCCGGGACCGGACGATCGCCGCCGCGTCCGAGGCGTCGGAGCCGGACACGTCCGGCTCCGCACCGGACCGGGACCCGGGATCCGGCGGGTGGTGGTGGGCCATGGGGGTGATCCTCGTCGTCGGGGGAGTGCTCGGTCACCCGGTTCTCAACCGATCCCCCGATCACCCTTCACGCGCGAACGCCCCCCGCCCGGGCGGAGGGCCGGGGGGGCGGGGGGCGTTCACGGTCTCAGGTCAGGAGGGGAGCCCCGAGGGCGGCTTCGGCTTGGTGTCCGTCCAGCCCGACTCGCGGACGGCCCAGTAGCCGATCACGAAGCCGGGCCCGCGCGTCCGGTAGGCGCCGCCCGGCCGCGTCAGCACCCGCTGCTCGGCGAGCAGCATGCCGTCGCGCCGGTCGAACACCAGCTCGGAGCGGACGCGGTACTCGCCCTGCTCCTGCGGCGGCGCGCCGAGCCCGGCGTCCACGCGCACCGGCTCGTCGGCCGCGGTGAGCGCGACGCCGGTGCGGCCGAGCGGGTCGGTGGCCCGGCCGACCGCGCGGATGCCGGGCTGCGCGGCGAGGGCCCGCATCAGCCCCGCGCGCACCTTCGGGGGCAGCGGTGACAGCTCCAGCAGGTCCGAGGTGACCAGCATCTTGTCGGACGGGCTCATCGGGCGGCCCGCCGGGACGGGGACCCCGGCCTTCCCACCGGAGTCGAAGAACATCTTCGCGAGCGCGCCGGGGACGGTGGGCAGCCCCTGGATCTGCGCCACCGTCATCGTCCTGCCGCCCACGAGGAACGTGCCGCCCCGGGACGCGCCCTCGCGGTTCGCCTTCCACTGCGTGGTGCCGCGAGTGTAGGTGGAGTAGTGGTCCTTCTCCCAGACCCGGAAGGTCCCCGGAGACCCGGCGCGCTTCCACGCGGCCGTGTCCTGCGGGGTGAGCGGACGGGCCGGCAGGTCCCGCGCGTAGAACGCCCCACCGTCACCGGTCCGGGCGCCCGCCCACTGGAACCCCTCGCTGTGCGCGCCGACGATCGCGTACTCGCCCGACTCCGGCCGCATGACGAACGACCGGCCCTGGATCTGGTCGGAGAACCAGTACCGGCCGGTCGGCTGCGCGGCGGCCCTCTCCGCCGCCGCGAGCACGGCGCGCTTGCCGAGGTCGACCGCGGGTGGAGCGGGCGAGCCGGATCCCGTGACGGTCACGGCGATCGCCACGGCCGCGCCCGCGGCGACCAGGCCGAGCCCGGCCCTGAACCGCCATCCGACCCGGACGCGGCGGCGGGACGCCGGCTCCTCGAACACCCGGGCGCGGGCCTCGGTCATCTCCCGCAGCGTCGGCGGCGCGGGCTCCCCGTACGCCTCGCGGATCATGCTGAGCTCATCCATGGTCGTCCTCCTGAACCTGTGCGGGGTCGGTGCCGCCGAGCGCCGCGCGCACCTTCTTCCTGGCCCGGCTGAGCCGCGACCCGACCGTCCCGTACGGGATGCCGAGGGCGGCCGCGATCTCCTCGTGGGTGAGGTCGGCCAGCGCGACGAGCAGCAGCACTTCCCGCTCGCCCGCGGGGAGTGCGGCGAGCGCGCCGGCCAGCGGGCCGCGCAGGCCCTGCGCGCTGACCCGGGCGTCCACCCGGTCCGCGTGCCCGCCCTCGTGCCGGCCGGGGCCGAGCCGCCTGGCGGCGTACCCGTGGATCTCGGCGAAGTAGGCGTCGAAGATCTCGCCGAACCGTTCGGGGTCGTTCAGGGACATCCGCAGGACGCCCGAGTGGTCGGCCCGCCCCCGGGCCCCGTCCCGGGGTGGGTCTGCGGTGAGGGGTTCCCCTGTCATGTGCTGCCTTTCCGTGGCGGATGGCGGTCACCTCGTATCACCCGGAACCCCTCACCGCTTTCGCGCCGCGGCCTACCGGACCCGGTAGGCGCGGATGATGCTCTGGTCGACGCCGCTGCCGCCCGCGTCGTTCGCGGTGACGCGCAGCGACACGGCCTGCCCCTTGACCGGCGCGGGGAGCGGCGCGCTGAACCGCCCGCCGCCGAGGGCCTTCACCTGGACGGCCCGCCAGGTCCCGCCGTCGTCCGCGGACGTCCAGAACCGCAGCCCGGTGACCTCGGCTCCGCCGGAGCCCGCCATCCGCGCGACGGTGAACACGGCGGGCTCACCGGACGGCTGGTTGCGCAGGTCGAGGTTCAGGTCGTAGTCGACGAGAAGGAGCGGGAGGTTGGCGCTCTTGTGGCCGCGCGGCTCACCGGACCGGAACGTCCACGACGTCGACGTGCGGGTCGACACCGGCAGGAAGGCCGACGCGTCGTTCTCGTACGTCAGCCGGTACGCCGCCTCCTTGGACGGGACGGTGAACTCGGCGAACGGGCCGTTCTTCTCGCCCACCTTCTCCTCCCCCGCGAACAGCGCCATGTGCCCCTTCACCTCGTGCATGGCGCAGTCGAAGCCGTCCGGCCGGGTCTGGAGATCGACGAGCGAGACGCGCATGCTCTGCCCGGTGCGGGCCGCGGGGTAACGGGCACAGCCGCTGGGCGTGACCCCGGTACCCGAGTACGGGCCGGGACGCAGCGGCTGGCGGCCCCAGCGGTCGGAGACCCGCTCGCCCGGCTCCAGCGCGCCGAAGGGCCCCTGGTCCACCCAGAACTCCTCACCGAACTTGACGAACCCCTCGTCGCCCCACAGCAGGCCGGGGCCGGTCGAGACGTAGTCGGTCCGGGACGTTCCGGGCTTGACGTCACCGCTCCCCTCGAAGATCAGCAGACCTTCCGGGCTGATGCCGTAGCGCTTCTCGTTCATGGGGACGCCCGGGTCCCCGTCGAACGCGGCGAACTCCTGGTCGACCCGGGCCATCCGCTCCAGTTCGGCGCCGGTGACCACGTGCGTCAGGTCGGCGGGGATCCCGGCGCCCAGGGGGTGGAGGACGTCGTAGACCGTGCCGGGCGCGGTGAGCCGGTGGTTGGTGTACGCGCGGAACGTCCCGGTCTCGACGCCGTCCATCGGCTGGGCGTACACGGGCGCCTTCGCGGGATCGAAGGAGTAGGCGCTGTACCACCACAGTCCCTGGCCGGCGTCGCGGACCATGTCCGCGGACAGCATCGCCTGCTCGGTCTCGACGCCCTCGACGCGCGCGCCGACCCGCACGGCGGCGGCGCCGTCGAGCGTGACGGACGTGGGCCCGTCGACGACCACCTCGGGGTCGCCGGCCAGGGCCGAGCGCCAGTCGCCGAAGTCGTCCACGTTGCCGAGGACCGCGTAGCGGCCGTCCGGGACGCGGACCTTCGCCGTCCCGGTGGCGTCGACCGCCTCGGCGAACAGCGCCATGTCGGCCAGGTCGACCACGGTGGCCGAGGCGGAGAAGTTCGCCGGGTCGGTGCCGGGCAGCGGCGTGGCCTTGATCGTGAGGTCGTGCGACGGGGGCTCGACGTAGAACGTCACGGGCGTTTCGAGCGTGGCGCCGCCCCCCGTGGCCGTCACCACGGCCGTGTACAGGCCGGGACGGCCGGCGAGCCTGGCCGCGTCGACGGTCAGCGCGGCCTCACCGGTGCCGCCCGCCGGGACGTCCGCGGCGGACGGGACGCTCGCGGCGCCGTCCGCCTCGCGACCGCGGCGGTCGACGACCCGCACGCCCAGCCTCATGCGGACGGGCCCCGGGGCCTGGGACGTCCAGCCGAGCTTCGCGGACAGCGCACCGTGCTCCGGAAACCGCGACGTGCCGAGGTCGACGATGCTCTGCGCGGCGAGGACGGGGCTGGTCGCGGCCTCGCCCGCGTCGAGGCGTCCGGCGCCGCGCTCGTAGGCGTCGCCGCCGGTCGCGGGGCCGGCCGTCCCGACGAGGGCGGCCTTGAGCCGGGACGGCCCCCAGTCCGGGTGCCGCGCGGCGAGCAGCGCGGCGGCGCCGGCGACGTGCGGCGCGGCCATGGAGGTGCCGGACGCCTTGGTGTAGTTCGCCCCGGTCGGGGTGCCCATGCCGGTGCCCTCGGCACGGGCCGCGATGATGTCGACGCCCGGCGCGACGATCTCCGGTTTGGCGGCGTGCCCGCGCGGCCCCCGGCTGGAGAACTCCGCGAGGCGGTCGCGGGCGTCGACCGCGCCGACGGTCAGCGCGGCGTCGGCCGTGCCCGGCGAGCCGACCGACCCGACCAGGCCCTCGTTGCCCGCGGCGACGACGAACAGCGTCCCGTGCCGCTTCGTCAGGTCGTTCAGCGCCAGCGAGAGGGGGTCGGTGCCGTCGGTGGGGGCGCCGCCGAGGCTCATGTTGACGACGTCGGCGCGCGGCGCGGCCCACTCCATCCCGGCGATCACGCTGGAGTCGGTGCCGGAGCCCTCGTCGTCGAGGACCTTGCCGATCAGCAGGTCCGCCTGCGGGGCGACGCCCCTGCGCTCGCCGCGGGAGGCGGCGCCCGTTCCGGCGACGGTCGAGGCGACGTGCGTGCCGTGCCCGACCCGGTCGGCGGCGTCGGCCGACTCGGAGAAGTTCCGCGTCTCGGCGATGCGCCCCTGGAGGTCGGGGTGTCCGGCGTCGGCGCCCGTGTCGAGGACGGCGACCTTCGCGCCCTCGCCGGTGTACCCGGCGCTCCAGGCCTGGGGCGCGCCGACCTGCCGCAGGTTGCGGTCCAGCCGGCCCGCGCCGGGGGCGGCCGCGGGCGCTGCGGCGGCCGGGGCGGAGTTCGCCCTGACCTTGCCGTCGAGCCAGATGTGCCGGATCCCGCCCGTCGCCTTCAGGGAAGGGCCGCGCATCCCGGCCAGCGTCCTGCCGAGGACGCTCGCGCCGCCCTTGGGCTGGCGCACGGCGACGGCGCCGATGCTCGGCAGGTCCCGCGTCTTGGCGGGCGTTCCTCCGAGCGCCGACAGGGGGCGGGCGTCCTTGCCGCCCTGGACGATCAGCGGCAGGTCCTTGCTGCGAGCGTCGTCATAGCCCTGCGCGATCAGAGCGGTGACGTCGAAGAGCTCGGGTGCGATCACCCGCCCGACCAGGCCGGCGACGTCGATCGGCGTGACGACGACGTGCCCGTCCGGGCGGACCTCCTTGCGGAACGAGCGCTTCTCCCTCCCGGCGGCGGGGGTCACCGAGACCAGGGGCGGACGGCCCTTGACCGTCCGCACTTCGACCAGGTCCCCCGTCAGGAGGGTCACCTTCCAGGAGTGGCCGGGGGCGAGCCCGCCCGGACCCCCGGGTCCGGGGGGTGATGCGTGCGCCGGGGGCGCCGCCGCGAGCGCCCCCGCCGTGAGGACCGCGCCGAGCAGCGCCCGGCTCCAGCGTCCATGTGTCATCGAGACTCCTCTCGTCGCTACTGATCAGCCGGAGGAGCCGATCGCGTTCACGGGAGAAGTCCGGAGCATCCAGATATCACGGGCATCGCCGGGAACCGGAATAGGGCGCTCACTCGTCCTGTTGTAGAGGTCGTCAGCAAAGTTGAGTCCGGTCGACTCAAGTCATTTGACAAGGACGAGGTCGCCAGGCAACCTAGCGGGCAGAAGACTCAACCGGCCGCGCCTCGGGGGCGACCGGGGCTGCGATAACCACCGGATACGACGGAGGACGAGAAACATGGCACGTGCGGTCGGCATCGACCTCGGGACGACCAACTCGGTCGTCGCGATCCTGGAGGGCGGCGAGCCCACCGTCATCGCGAACGCGGAGGGGTCGCGGACCACGCCGTCCGTCGTCGCCTTCGCCAAGAACGGCGAGGTCCTGGTCGGCGAGGTCGCCAAGCGCCAGGCGGTGACCAACGTCGACCGGACGATCCGGTCGGTCAAGCGCGAGATGGGCACCGACTGGAAGACCAAGATCGACGACAAGGACTTCAACCCGCAGCAGATCAGCGCGTTCGTGCTGCAGAAGCTCAAGCGGGACGCCGAGTCCTACCTGGGCGAGACGGTCACCGACGCGGTCATCACCGTCCCCGCCTACTTCTCCGACCACCAGCGGCAGGCCACCAAGGAGGCCGGCCAGATCGCGGGCCTGAACGTCCTGCGCATCATCAACGAGCCGACCTCGGCGGCGCTGGCCTACCACCTGGAGAAGGAGAACGAGGCCACCATCCTGGTCTTCGACCTCGGCGGCGGCACGTTCGACGTGTCCCTGCTGGAGGTCGGCGACGGCGTGGTCGAGGTGAAGGCCACCAGCGGCGACAACCACCTCGGCGGCGACGACTGGGACAACAAGGTCGTCGACTGGCTCGTCGAGCGGTTCAAGAACGCCAACGGCGTCGACCTGTCCAAGGACAAGATGGCGCTGCAGCGGCTGCGCGAGGCCGCGGAGAAGGCCAAGATCGAGCTGTCCGGCTCGTCCGAGACGCAGATCAACCTGCCCTACATCACCGCGTCCGCCGAGGGCCCGCTGCACCTGGACGAGAAGCTCACCCGCGCCGAGTTCCAGCGGATGACCTCCGACCTCCTGGAGCGCACCAAGGCGCCGTTCCAGCAGGTGCTCAAGGACGCCGGCATCTCGGTGAACGAGATCGACCAGGTCGTCATGGTCGGCGGTTCCACCCGGATGCCCGCGGTCTCCGAGCTGGTCAAGGAGCTGACCGGCGGCAAGGAGCCGAACAAGGGCGTCAACCCCGACGAGGTCGTCGCGATCGGCGCCAGCCTCCAGGCCGGCGTGCTCAAGGGCGAGGTCAAGGACGTCCTGCTGCTGGACGTGACCCCGCTGAGCCTCGGCATCGAGACCAAGGGCGGCATCTTCACCAAGATCATCGAGCGGAACACCACGATCCCGACCAAGCGGTCGGAGACGTTCACCACCGCCGACGACAACCAGCCGTCCGTGGAGATCCAGGTCTACCAGGGCGAGCGCGAGATCGCCGCGTACAACAAGAAGCTCGGCACGTTCCAGCTCACCGGTCTGCCGCCGGCGCCGCGCGGCGTCCCGCAGATCGAGGTCACCTTCGACATCGACGCCAACGGCATCGTGAACGTCAGCGCGAAGGACCAGGGCACCGGCCGCGAGCAGTCGATGGTCATCACGGGCGGCAGCGCGCTGCCCAAGGACGACATCGAGAAGATGATGCGCGACGCCGAGCAGTTCGCCGAGGAGGACCGCCGGCGCAAGGAGGAGGCCGAGGTCCGCAACCAGGCCGACACCCTCGCGTACTCGACCGAGAAGTTCCTGCGGGAGAACGACGAGAAGGTCCCCGCGGAGCTCAAGACCGAGGTGAACGACGCGATCGCCGAGGTCAAGAAGGCCCTGGAGGGCACCGACGTCGACGCGATCAAGGGCAGCGCCGAGAAGCTCGCGCAGGTGAGCCAGAAGATGGGCGCCGCCATGTACGCGCAGAACCCCGAGGGCGCGCAGGCCGGCGCCGATGACCACGGGCCGACGGCCGGCACCCAGGGCGGCGAGCCGCAGGACGACGAGGTCGTCGACGCCGAGATCGTCGACGAGGACAAGCCGAAGGAGGAGGGCCGATGACCGCAGCGAAGCGAGGATCTTCGGCCCTCCACCCCGGGGGTCTGGGGGGCGACCCCCAGAAGGGCGGTGTGTCGTGACGTCCTCTCCCAACGGGGGCGAGGAGAAGGAGGGCCCGGTGATCCGCGACAAGCGGCGCATCGATCCCGAGACGGGGGAGGTCCGGGCGCAGGCGGGGGAGACCCCGCAGGCCCCGGAGGCCCCGGTGGACGGGGGCGGCGCCAAGGACACGGGTGAGGAGGACTCCTCGTTGAAGACCCAGCTGGCGGAGCGGCTCGCCGACCTCCAGCGCCTGAAGGCCGAGTACGACAACTACCGCAAGCGCGTCGAGCGCGACCGGGTCGCGGTCCGCGAGCAGGCCCTCGGGCAGGTGCTGACCGAACTGCTCCCGGTGCTGGACGACATCGGCCGCGCCCGTGACCACGAGGAGCTCACCGGCGGGTTCAAGTCCGTCGCGGAGAGCCTCGAGGCGGTCACCGGCAAGCTCGGCCTGGAGCGGTACGGGGAGAAGGGCGAGCCCTTCGACCCGGTCGTGCACGAGGCGCTGATGCACTCGCACTCGGCGGACGTGACCGAGACGAGCGTCACCGACGTCCTGCAGCCCGGCTACCGGATCGGCGAGCGGGTCCTGCGGCCCGCCCGCGTGGCGGTGGCCGACCCCGCTCCGGACTCCGGAGCCGGCGAGTCCGGCGACGGGCCGGGCGAGGCGGACGGCGAAACGGACGAATGATCCCCAGGGGGCCCGCCCGCGAGGGCGGGCCCGCAGGGGCCTGAAGACATGTGGCAAGTGGCGATAGCAGAAGGCGGGGCGCCGTGAGCACCAAGGACTACCTGGAGAAGGACTACTACAAGGTCCTCGGTGTCGCGAAGACGGCCTCCCAGGAGGAGATCAAGAAGTCCTACCGGAAGCTGGCCCGCAAGTACCACCCGGACGCCAACAAGGGCGACTCCGACGCCGAGGACCGCTTCAAGGAGGTCTCGGAGGCCTACGACGTCCTGTCCGACGAGAAGCGCCGCAAGGAGTACGACGCGGTGCGCTCGATGCCGGGCGGCTTCCGCGGCCAGCAGGGCGGCGGCTTCGGGTTCGACCTCGGCGACCTGTTCGGCCAGACCGGCGGCGGGACGCAGCCGGGCGGCGCCGGGGAGCGCATCGGCGACCTGTTCGGCGGCCTGTTCGGCGGGCGCGGCGGCGGCGGGGCCACCCGCACGGCGGGGACGCGGCGCGCGCGGCGCGGCGCGGACGTCGAGACCGAGGTGACCCTGTCGTTCGGCCGCGCGATGAACGGCGTCACCGTGCCGATCAAGCTGACCAGCGAGGCGGCCTGCAACGGCTGCCGCGGGACGGGCGCCAAGGCCGGCACCGTGCCGCGGGTGTGCCCGAGCTGCGAGGGCACCGGGCACGAGACCCGCAACCTCGGCAACTTCGGCTTCCAGGAGCCGTGCAAGGAGTGCCGCGGCCGGGGCCTGGTCGTGGACGACCCGTGCCCGATCTGCCACGGCAGCGGCCGCGCGACCGGCACCCGGACCATCCAGGCCCGCATCCCGGCGGGCGTCGCGGACGGGCAGAAGATCCGGCTGAAGGGCAAGGGCGCGCCCGGCGAGAACGGCGGCCCGGCAGGCGACCTGTACGTGAACATCAAGGTGCTGCCGCACCAGGTGTTCGGGCGCAGCGGCGACAACCTGACGCTGACCGTCCCGGTGACCTTCCCCGAGGCGGCGCTCGGCGGCGAGATCAGGGTGCCGACCTTCCAGGGGCAGCCCGTCACGCTGAAGCTGCCGGAGGGCACCCCGAACGGCCGGAAGTTCCGCGTGAAGGGCCGGGGCGCGCCGCGGCGCGACGGCACGAAGGGCGACCTGCTGGTCACCGTCGACGTGCACGTCCCGCAGAAGCTCGACGAGCAGACGCGCGAGGCGCTCGACCGGCTCCGGACGGCGGGCGCGGGCGAGGACCTGCGCGCCGACCTCCTCCAGCAGGCCAGACAGGAGTGATCTTCATGGATCCCTTCGGCGACGACACTCCGGTCTACGTGATCTCCGTGGCGGCGCAGCTGTCCGGGCTCCACCCGCAGACGCTGCGCACCTACGACCGGATGGGCCTGGTGTCCCCCGGCCGGACGGCGGGCCGGGGACGCCGCTACTCGATGCGGGACATCGTGATGCTCCGGGAGATCCAGCGGCTCTCCCAGGAGGAGGGCATCAACCTGTCCGGCATCAAGCACATCCTGGAGCTGCAGCGCGACAACGTGCGGCTCCGCGAGGAGCTCGCCAAGGCGCACGCGGCGCTGGAGGACCTCGCGAACGAACTCGAATCGACCCGTGCGGTCGCGGCGCGGCTGGCGCAGCAGCGGCGGCACGGCGAGCCGGGCGGCACTCCCGGCGCCGACCTCGTACCCATCAGGCGCACGAGTGTCGTCGTGTGGCACGAGCGCAACTCGGACTGACCTTCTTACGGGGTGGGGCATGGACTACAAGCTGACGCAGAAGAGCCAGGAGGCGCTGTCGGTCGCGGTCCGCAGGGCGGCGGCCGAGGGGCACCCCGAGGTGGAGCCGCAGCACCTGCTGGTGGCGCTGATCGGGCTGCCGGACGGGACGGCGGTGCCGCTGCTGGAGGCGGTCGGGGCCGACTGGCAGGTGATCCGCAGGCGGGCGGAGGAGCAGCTCGCGGGGATGCCGAAGGCGCAGGGGTCGACGGTGGCGACGCCGCGGCTGTCCGGCCAGCTCCAGCGGTCGGTCAACACGGCGGCCAACCGCGCGCAGCAGCTGGAGGACGAGTACGTCTCGACCGAGCACCTGCTGGTCGGGCTGGCGGCGGACGGCGGTCCGGCGGCGGGCCTGCTGAAGGAGTTCGGCGCGACGCCGGAGGCGCTGCTCGACGCGTTCGAGAAGGTGCGCGGCCACGCCCGCGTCACCAGCGAGAACCCCGAGGGCACCTACCAGTCGCTGGAGAAGTACGGCGTCGACCTGACGGCGGCCGCCCGTGACGGCCGGCTCGACCCGGTCATCGGCCGCGACTCGGAGATCCGCCGGGTGATCCAGGTGCTGTCGCGCCGGACGAAGAACAACCCGGTGCTGATCGGCGAGCCCGGCGTGGGCAAGACGGCCGTGGTGGAGGGCCTGGCGCAGCGGATCGTCGCGGGCGACGTCCCCGAGTCGCTGCGCGGCAAGCGGCTGGTCTCGCTGGACCTCGGCGCGATGGTCGCGGGCGCGAAGTACCGCGGCGAGTTCGAGGAGCGGCTGAAGGCCGTCCTGAACGAGATCAAGCAGAGCGAGGGGCAGGTCGTCACGTTCATCGACGAGCTGCACACCGTCGTCGGGGCGGGCGCGGCCGAGGGCGCGATGGACGCCGGCAACATGCTGAAGCCGATGCTGGCCCGCGGCGAGCTGCGGATGATCGGCGCGACGACGCTGGACGAGTACCGGGAGCGGATCGAGAAGGACGCCGCCCTGGAGCGCCGGTTCCAGCAGGTGTTCGTCGGGGAGCCGACCGTCGAGGACACGATCGCGATCCTGCGCGGGCTGAAGGGCCGGTACGAGGCGCACCACAAGGTGCAGATCAACGACTCGGCGATGGTGGCGGCGGCGACGCTGTCCGACCGCTACATCACCTCCCGGTTCCTGCCGGACAAGGCGATCGACCTGGTGGACGAGGCCGCGTCCCGGCTGCGCATGGAGATCGACTCCCGGCCGGTCGAGATCGACGAGCTGCAGCGCGCCGTGGACCGGCTGAAGATGGAGCAGATGAACCTGGAGAAGGAGACCGACGAGGCGTCCCGGCAGCGCCTCGAACGGCTCCGCGCCGATCTCGCCGACCGGCAGGAGCAGCTGAGCGGCCTGAACGCCCGCTGGCAGCGGGAGAAGTCGGAGCTGAACCGGGTCGGCGAGATCAAGGAGCGGATCGACCAGCTGCGCGGGGAGGCGGCGCGGGCCGAGCGCGACGGCGACCTGGAGACGTCCTCGCGGCTCGTCTACGGCGAGATCCCGGCGCTGGAGAAGCAGCTGGAGGAGGCGGCGGAGGCGACCGAGACCCGCGACACGATGGTCAAGGAGGAGGTCGGCCCGGACGACGTCGCCGACGTGGTCGCGTCCTGGACGGGCATCCCGGCGGGGCGGCTCCTCGAAGGCGAGACCGCGAAGCTGCTGCGCATGGAGGACGACCTCGGCCACCGGCTGATCGGGCAGGAGACCGCGGTCCGCACGGTGTCGGACGCGGTGCGCCGCGCCCGCGCGGGCATCTCCGACCCCGACCGCCCGACCGGCTCGTTCCTGTTCCTCGGTCCGACGGGCGTCGGCAAGACGGAGCTGGCGAAGGCGCTGGCGGAGTTCCTGTTCGACGACGAGCGGGCGATGACCCGCATCGACATGAGCGAGTACTCCGAGAAGCACAGCGTCGCCCGACTGGTCGGCGCGCCGCCCGGATACATCGGCTACGAGGAGGGCGGCCAGCTCACCGAGGCCGTCCGGCGCCGCCCGTACTCGGCGGTCCTGCTGGACGAGGTGGAGAAGGCGCACCCGGAGGTCTTCGACATCCTGCTCCAGGTGCTGGACGACGGCCGCCTCACCGACGGCCAGGGCCGCACGGTCGACTTCCGCAACACGATCCTGATCCTCACCTCCAACATCGGGTCGCAGTTCCTGGTCGACCCGACGCTGGAGAACGGGGCCAAGCGGGAGGCGGTGTGGAACGCCGTCCGGAACTCGTTCAAGCCGGAGTTCCTCAACCGCCTCGACGACGTGATCCTGTTCGACGCCCTGTCGACCGACGAGCTGACCCGCATCGTCGACCTGCAGGTGGACCGGCTGGCCGACCGCCTCGCCGACCGGCAGCTGACGCTGCGGGTCACGCCCGCGGCCCGCGAGTGGCTGGCGCTGACGGGCTACGACCCGCTGTACGGCGCGCGCCCGCTGCGCCGCCTCGTGCAGACGGCGATCGGCGACCAGCTCGCCCGCGAGCTGCTGTCCGGCGAGGTCCGCGACGGCGACGAGGTGGTCGTGGAGCTGGACGAGGCCGCCGACCGCCTGACCGTCCAGCCGTCGAGCGGCCCGAAGCTCACGAAGTGAGCGGCGAAGGCGGCCCCGGGGAGTCCCGGGGCCGCCTTCGCGGTGCGGTCAGATTTCGAGGCTCTCCTCGATCTCGCGGAGGCGGTGGCGGGCCAGGGCCAGGTTGCCGCGGGCGCGGTCGAGGGCCATGTAGAGGAACAGGCCCTTGCCCTTGCGGCCCGTGACCGGCCGGATGACGTGGTACTGGCTGGAGATGCTGATGAGGATGTCCTCGATCTCCTCCTGGATGCCGAGCTGGTCCATCGTGCGGAGCTTGGCGCGCACCACCTCGGTGTTCCCGGCGGCCGCGACCTGGAGGTCGAGGGTCTTGGAGCTGCCGAGCTGGCCGAGGGCCATCCCGCTGTTGTAGTCGACGACGGCGACGCCGATGGCCCCGTCGATCGTCATCATGTCCTTGAGGGCGAGGTCGAGGTTGGACATCGTGCTCCCCTTTCCTGGTCGTGAACGTCGTGTTCTCGTGGGTGTGCGCTGTCGGGGGGCGTCGCGCCGTCAGGGGCGGCGCGCGCCCGTGAGGCGGGCGGCGATGGCGCGGGCGGCGGGCCGCGACTCCAGGTGGAGGCGGCCCACGTTGACGTCCGGGTCGGCGAGGACGGTGAGGGACGCGGTGGGGCCGGCCGCGTAGATGACCACGTAGCCGTCCACGCCGCGGATCACGACCTCGTGGAAGGCGCCGCCGTGCGCGGTCTGCGCGATCCGGTGCGCGAGCGACAGGCCCGTCGCCGTCACGGCCGCCATGCCGGCGGGTTCGACCGACCCGGGCAGGTCGTGCGCGATGAGCAGCCCGTCCACCGAGGCCACGAGGCTCCCGCCGAGCTGCGGGACGCGGGCCCGCAGCGACCTCAGCTCGGCCGCGACCGCCTGCTCCGTCGCCCGCGCCGCCGCCGCGCCCGCGGCCGGTGCGCCCGGCCCCGCGGCCGGCGTGCCCGCCCCCGCTCGTCTCGCCACCTTCGCCAGCCTTTCGATCAAGTGAGCCACCCGGTCCCCAGCACGGTCAGCGGAGCTCCACCAGCGCCGCGTGGAGCCGGACGAGCAGGTCGTGGTCCGCGGGCGCCCAGTCCGCCGGCGCCCAGCCGGCGGGGACGTCGTCCCGGACGGGCGCTGCGGGCGCGTCCCGGGCGGGCGCGGCGCCGAACCCGTCCGGCGGGCCGGTCCGGAGCAGCGACGCCGCGGCGAGCCCGCGCACGGCGAGCAGGCACGCGAACACCGTCCGCCCGAGCTCGCGGGCGAGCTGCGGAGGGGTGCGCCGGCCGTCGGCGTTGAGCAGGATCTCCGCCTGGAGGCCGGTCAGGATGACGCGCTGCCGCGTGACGCGCCGGACCGGCACCACCGGGGCGACGTCCACGCTCCCGTCGGGCCAGGCGGCGTCGAGGAGGGCGCGGCGGCGGCGCTGCTCGTGGACGAGCGTCGCCACCGTCACCCGCCGGGGGCCGCCGCCCGGTGGCCCCTCGGTGAACTCCGGCTCGGCCCGCGAGGCGAGCAGGAGGCAGGCGGCGTCGAACATCGCGAGCAGCGCCGCCAGTTCCGGGTCGGGCCCGTCCGGCAGGTCGCCGGGCCCCGGCGCGTGCCGGCTCTCGGCGAGGGTGACGGCCCCGCGGTCGACGTGGAACGCGCCGTCGGCGCCCACCCGCAGCAGGCCGGTGGCCTTCTCCCGTTCCAGGGACGCCAGGGCTCCGGCGACCCGTCCCGCGTTCGCGTCCGCCATGTCATCCGCCCGTGATCTCGCCGAGGAGATCGCGCATGCGGAGCCGGGCGAGCGCGATGTTCCCCGTTTCCCGATCGAGCAGTAAATGGACGAAGAGATGTCCGTCGAGATTCGCTTCCGTAAGGACCATCAAGTGATATCCGTCCGTGCCGCAAACAATGATCTCCTCGACGTCGTCCCCCGCCGCGGTGGCGCTGAGCGCCGGCGACGCCAGCACCGCCCGCACCACGTCGGTCGCGCCGGCCGCGTCCTCGTGCTGGTCGAGGACGTCCTCCCGGCCGGCGGCCGCCACGGCGAGCCCGCTGGCGCAGTCGACCAGCGTGACCCGCCGCGCCCCCGGAATGGTCATCATCGACGCGAGGCATCCGTCAATGCCCAAGCCCGTTTCCCCACCGAATGAGAGTTGCAAGAACTCGACCATAGCCAGAACATTGCCGCCCGCAACGCCAATCCGTAAATTTCCCGCGACAACCATCTATGGGGTATAAATACCAACCGGTATGACGGGCGGTCAGGGTCGGTGTGGAGCACCGCCCCCCGGAATCGGTTCCCTCCGCGCCGCCGGTTGGGGATCGTCCGCAACCGCGTCAGTCGGCGCGCCGGACCTCGCCGAGGCGGCGCGCCAGGTACCGGCGGTCGGCGTCGGCGCGGGACAGCGCGAGCGCCTCCCGGTAGGCCGCGGCGGCCTCCTCCCGCTGGCCGAGGCGGCGCAGGAGGTCCGCGCGGGTGGCGTGGAGCAGGTGGTAGCCCTCCAGTCCCTCGACGCGGTCGACCAGGGCCAGGCCCGCCAGGGCCCCGTCCGCCATCGCCACCGCGACGGCCCGGTTGAGCCGGACGACGGGCCCTGGGCTCATCGCCTCGAGCCGCCCGTACAGGGCGGCGATCTGCGGCCAGTCGGTCTCGCCCGCCGTGCGCGCGGTGCCGTGGCACGCGGCGATGGCGGCCTGCACCTGGTAGGGGCCGGGTTCGCCCCGGCGGAGCGCCTCGTCCACGAGCGCGGCGCCCTCGGCGATCGCCGCGCGGTCCCAGCGGCTCCGGTCCTGATCCTCCAGGGCGACCAGGTCGCCGGCCCCGTCCGTCCGGGCGGCGTGCCGGGAGTGCTGGAGCAGCAGGAGCGCGAGGAGGCCGGTGACCTCCGGATCATCCGGGGCCAGGTCGTGCAGGAGGCGGGCGAGGCGGATCGCCTCCCCGCACAGGCCGGAGCGCACCGGGTCCGAGCCCTCGGTCGCCGCGTACCCCTCGTTGAACAGCAGGTACACGACGCCCAGCACGGACGCGGTGCGCTCGGCCAGCAGGTGGGCGGGCGGCACCCGGTACGGGACGCCCGCCTGGCGGATCTTGCGCTTGGCCCGGACGAGCCGCTGCGCCATCGCGGGCTCGGCGACCAGGAACGCCCGCGCGATCTCCCCGGTGGTCAGGCCGAGGACCGTGCGCAGCGTCAGCGCCACGCGGGCCTCGACCGGCAGCGCCGGATGGCAGCAGGTGTAGATCAGCCGGAGCCGGTCGTCGGGAAGCCCGCCCTGGTCCGGCCGCTCCGGCGTGTCCGCCATCGTCCCCAGCTCCCTGAGCTTCGCGGTCTCCGTCTTGCCGCGCCGGATCCGGTTCAGCGCGTGGTTGCGGGCCGTCGTCGTCAGCCAGGCGCCGGGGCGGCGCGGCACCCCGTCCCGCGGCCAGCGTTCGAGGGCGCGCGCGAACGCCTCCTGGGCGCACTCCTCGGCGAGGTCCCAGTCGCCCGTCATGCGGATGAGGGTCGCGACGACCCGGCCCCACTCCTCGCGGAAGGCCGCCGCGACCGCGCGTCCGGTCTCCGTCAGTCCTCCCCGAACGGCCACAGCGGCCGTACCTCGATCGACCCGAGCCGCGCCGACGGGTGCCGGGACGCGATGTCGAGCGCCTCCTCCAGGTCGGCGCAGTCGATCAGGTCGAAGCCGAGGATCTGCTCCTTGGTCTCGGCGAACGGCCCGTCCGACAGCAGCGTCTCGCCGTCCCGCACGCGGACGGTCGTGGCGGTGCCGGTGGGGCGCAGCCGGTCGCCGAACCTCCGGACGCCCCGGCCGTCCATCTCCTTCACCCACGCCTCGGTGTCGGCGATCACCGCGGCCAGCTCGGCGGGGGACGGCTCCCACTCCTCGTTCCCGCAGATCAGCATCAGGTAGTGCATCGTTCCTCCTCTATCGGGTTGTGACCTTCACCGGCTCGGAAACTCGTCGCCGGGCCGGCGTCCCGAGCAGGGCGGCCGCGACCACGGCGCCCGCGAGGGCGATCCCGGCCGAGGCGGCGAACGCCGCGCGGAACCCGGCGGCGGGCCCGGTCCCGTCCGCCCAGGACAGGACGGCGGTGGACGCGACGGCCACGCCGAACGCGCCGCCGAACTGGAACGCGGCCGTGTTGATCCCGGACGCCAGGCCCGCGTCGCCCTCGGCGCCCCCCGCCAGCGCGGCGACCGACCCGGCCACCCCGGACGCGCCGAGCCCGAGTCCGAGCAGCGCCAGGCCGGGCAGCAGGACGGTCGCGTAGCCGCCCGCGGGCACGCGGGCCAGCACGAGGCAGCCCGCCGCCATGACCGCCAGCCCCGCCGGCGCGACCGCCCGCACGGTGGCCCGCCGGAGCGCCGCCTGCGCCGCGGCCGACCCGGCGACCGCCGCCAGCGGCAGCACCGCCGTGGCGAACCCGAACGCGAGCGGCGAGTAGCCGAGGACGTCCTGCGCGTACCGGGACACCGCGAGCGACGTCCCGAACACCGCCATCGCCGCGGCCAGCGTGACCACGTTCCCGCCGGTGAGGCGGCGGGAACGGAACGTGCGCAGCGGGACGAGCGGCGCCCGCGAGCGCGACTCGGCGAGCACGAACGCCACCCCGGCGACGACCGCGACCGCGAGCGACCCGGCCGTCCAGGCGCTCGTCCAGCCCGTCTCGGGGATCCGGACGACCCCGTACACCGTCGCCGACGCCGCGAGCGTCACGGTCAGCGCGCCCACCGGGTCGTAGCCGCGGCGCGCCCCGCCCCGGCTCTCGTCGAGCAGCGACGGCCCGAGGGCGAGCAGCAGCACCGCGGCCGGCACGTTCAGGAAGAAGATCGACCGCCAGCCGAGCCCGCCGGTGAGCGGGCCGCCGACCAGCAGCGCCGCGGTCGCGCCGAACCCGCCCACACTGGCCCACACGGCGATCGCCCGGTTCCGCGCCGGCCCCTCGGCGAAGGTCGCGGTCAGGATCGACAGCGCGCTCGGCGCCATCAGCGCCGCCGACACCCCCTGCGCGACCCGGGCGCCGATCAGCGCCCCGCCGTTCCAGGCCGACCCGCACAGCAGCGACGCCACGAGGAACAGCCCCGTCCCGGCGAGGAAGGTCCTGCGCCGCCCGGCCAGGTCCGCCGTCCGGCCGCCGAGCAGCAGCAGGCCGCCGAAGCCGAGCAGGTAGGCGCTCATCACCCACTGCGCCCCGCCGCCGGTGAACGCCAGGTCGCGCTCGACCGACGGCAGCGCCAGCAGCACGATCTGCGAGTCGAGCACCACCATGAAGTTCGCCGCGCAGAGCAGCCCGAGCGCCGCCCACCGGCGCGTGTCCGTGTCCATGTCTCCCCTTCCGCCTGCATCGCCTCTCTTCCTGTCGACACTTCGCGCCCCCTGTTTTCGACACCCGGCGGGAGGAGATTTCGCGGGGAGGGCTCGGCGGAGGCGGCTCTTTACGCTGTGAGCGTGCAGCCGTTCCGTACAGAACGTACAGAAGGCAGAGTTCACCCCATGAGGCTTCTGATGCTGGGCGGGACGGAGTTCGTCGGACGGGCCATCGCCGAAGAGGGCCTTGCCCGCGGCTGGGACGTCACGGTCTTCCACCGGGGTCGCCATGAGCCGCCCCAGGGCGCCGGATCGTTGCACGGCGACCGCACCGCGGAAGGTGGTCTCAAGGCACTCGAGGACGGGGAATGGGACGCCGTCGTCGACACCTGGTCCGGCGCACCGTCCGCTGTCCGCGACACCGCGCGCCTGCTCGAAGGACGTGTCGCACGGTACGTCTACATCTCCAGCCGTTCGGTGTACCGGTTTCCGGAACCGTCCGGGCTCGGCGAGGAAGCCGAGGTGGTGGACGGCTCCCCGGACGATGGCGAGGTCGACTACGCGGCGACCAAGCGCGGTGGGGAACTGGCAGCGCTCGACGTGTACGGGGCCGGCGCCCTCCTGGTGCGGGCGGGCCTCATCCTGGGCCCGTACGAGAACATCGGGCGGCTGCCCTGGTGGCTGACGCGCATGGCGCGAGGCGGCGACGTCCTGGCGCCCGGCCCGCGCGACGCCGGCCTCCAGTACATCGACGTGCGGGACCTCGCCATCTGGACCCTGGACGCTGTCGAGCGCGGGCTCGGCGGACCCTACGACCTGGTCAGCCCGCCCGGCCACACGACGATGCGCGAACTGCTCCAAACCTGCATCGACGTGACGGGGTCGAGTGCGAACCTCGTCTGGACGGCCCCGGAAAAGATCCTTGAAGCGGGCATCGAGCCGTGGACCGACCTTCCCGCCTGGCTCCCGCCTGGGGAGACCTACGACATGCTGCACCAGGGCAACGTCAGCAAGGCTCTGTCCGCAGGGCTGCGTTGCAGGCCCGTCCAGGAGACGGTCGCGGACACCTGGGCCTGGCTCCAGTCGATAGGCGGCACGGCACCGCAGCGCCCCGACCGTCCCGTCCTCGGCCTCGCCCCGGAGAAGGAGAACGAGGTCCTGGGCTCCCGCTGACCTGTGGTGTAGCGCGCCCGGGTCAGGTGAGCTGCGCGGACATCCGGGTGAGCAGGGCCCGCAGCAGGGCCAGCTCCTCCCGGCCCACCGCCTCCCGGACCCGGGCCCACTCCGCTTCGACGACGGCGGTCAGCCGGTCCAGCTCCCGGCGGCCCTCACCGCCCACGCGGCCCGGTCGCATGCACGGCATGCGACCGGGCCGCGTGTGGACACACAGGGCGCCCGTCCGCTAGAGAGGCGTTCTATGACCGCTTTGGTACTCGGCCCCCACCTACGGCACGTGAGCCACCACACCGCGACGATCTGGGTGGAGACCGATCGTCCCTGCGAGGTCAGGGTCGTCAACCGGGAGCAGGGGGTGGACGCCGCCGCCCGCACCTTCACCGCGCACGGCCACCACTACGCCGTCGTCGAGATCGACGGGCTCGCAGCAGGGGCGCGGATCCCCTACGAGGTGCTGGCGGACGGCGAGACCGTCTGGCCCGAGGCCGGCGCAGGGTTCCCCCCGTCCCACATCAGGACGTTGCGCGAGCACGGCGAGCTGCGCATCTCCTTCGGCTCCTGCCGCCGCTCGCCCGGCACCGTCGAGGAGTACGGGCACGACGCCCTCACCGCGTTCGCCGACCGGCTCCGGACCGGCGGGGAGGACACCGTCTGGCCGGACGTCCTGCTCATGGTCGGCGACCAGGTGTACGCCGACGAGCTGACCCCCCAGATGCGCGAGTTCATCAGCGGCCGCCGCGCGCCGGGCTCGCCGCCGGACGGCGAGGTCGCCGACTACGAGGACTACACCCAGCTCTACAAGCTCGCCTGGCACGACGACCCGGCCGTCCGGTGGCTGCTGTCCACCGTCCCCACCTTCACGATCTTCGACGACCACGACATCCGCGACGACTGGAACACCTCGTACACGTGGCGCCGGGAGATGTGGGACCAGCCCTGGTGGAAGGCGCGCATCACAGGCGGCATCGGGTCGTACTGGATCTACCAGCACCTCGGGAACATGTCGCCACAGGACCGGGCGTCCGATCCCGTGTTCGAGGCCGTCCGGGCGGCCTCCGAGGAGACCGGCGACGCGGGCGCCGTCCTGGACGCGTTCGCCGAGAAGGCCGACAAGCAGCCCGAGACCATGCGCTGGAGCTACGCCCACGACTGGGCCGGCACGCGCCTGATCGTCGTCGACAGCCGGTGCTCGCGCCTGCTCACGGCCGACCGTCGCGGCATGCTCGACGACGAGGAGTTCGACTGGCTGGACGGCCGGTGCCAGGGCGGCATGGACCACCTGCTCATCGCCAGCTCGCTCCCCTACCTGCTGCCCATGGCGATCCACCACGCCGAGTCGTGGAACGAGGCCGTCGCCGAGGGCGCGTGGGGCAGGCGCGGCGCGGCGGTCGGCGAGAAGATCCGCCAGGCCGCCGACCTGGAGCACTGGGCCGCCTTCGAGCGGTCGTTCCGCGCCGTCGCCGCCGGCGTCGTCGCCGTCGGGCGCGGGGAGCGCGGCCCCGCGCCGGCGAGCATCTCGTTCCTGTCCGGCGACATCCACTACTCCTACCTGGCGAGGATCACCGAGCCCGCCACCCAGTCGAAGATCACCCAGATCGTCTGCTCGCCGCTGCGCAACCCGCTGGAGGGCAAGTTCCGGTGGGCGAACCGCATCGCCTACTCGCGGTCCGCCGGCCGGCCGTTCCGCCTCCTGGCGAAGCTGGCGAAGGTGCCCGCCCCGCCGATCCGGTGGCGGATGACGAACGGCCCCTGGTTCGACAACGCCATCGCCACCGTCGAACTGTCCGGACGCGAGTGCGGCGTGCGGTGGGAGACCCCGGGGACCGGCGGCACGATGTCCGAGATGGGACGCGCTGGCATCACCTGACGGCGGGTGCGTTCGTTCCACCCCCTCGATGAAACGAACGCACCCCCCGCGTGGACGACCCCGCCCAGACGCCGTCCACACCCCTCCAACGGCGCGGTCTCCCGGCTATGACGCGACTCGCGCAGAACATCTGTGACCCAAATGAGCGACAACAGGTGGTCAATCAGTCACAATGAGCAAGCATGGAGCCAGGGGACGATGTGACGGAGGCCGGCGACGCCGGGCCCAGCGACGCCGCGCTCATCTCCCGGATCCGCGAGGGCGACGACGCCGCCTACGGAACGCTCTACGAGCGGCACCTGCCCGCCGCGCGCGGGCTCGCGGGCCATCTGGCCGGGCGCGAGGCCGCCGAGGACGCCGTCCAGGACGCGTTCGCCAAGGTCCTCTCCGTGCTCAAGCGCGGCGGCGGGCCCGACACCGGGTTCCGGCCCTACCTGCTCACGGCCGTGCGGCGGACGGTCTACGACCGGCAGCGCGCGGACCGCCGCGTCCACCACACCGACGACATCGAGGCGTACGACGTCGAGGAGCCCTACGCCGACCCGGCGGTCGAGGAGTTGGAACGTTCGATGGTCGCGCGGGCGTTCCGGTCGCTCCCCGAGCGGTGGCAGACCGTCCTCTGGCACACCGAGGTCGAGGACGCCAAGCCCGCCGACGTCGCCCCGATCCTCGGCCTGACCGCCAACGGCGCCGCCGCGCTCGCCTACCGGGCCCGCGAGGGGCTGCGGCTGGCCTACCTCCAGATGCACCTGAACGGCCTCGACTCCGGCGACGCGTGCCGTCCCGTCCTGGACAAGCTCGGCGCCTACGTCCGCGATGCGCTGCCGGGCCGTGACTCCCGCAGGGTCGAGCGCCATCTGGACGGCTGCAAGCGCTGCAAGGGCCTGCACGGGGAACTGGCGCAGGTGAACACGGCACTGCGCGACGTCCTCGGCCCGCTCGTCCTCGGCTCGGCGAGCACCGCCTACCTGGCGTCCAAGGGCGGCTTCTTCCTGTGGGTGCGGCATCTGCCCAAGCGGCAGCAGCAGGTGCTCGCCGGGTCCGTGGCGGCCGCCGCCGCGGCGACCGCACTCGGCCTGATGCTCGTCTCCGACGACCGGCCCGTTCCCGCACCGCGCACCCCGCCGGCCGCCGCCGAGCCGGCCGCCCCGCCCGCCGCCCGTCCGCCCGCCGTGAAGCCGCCCGCGCCCGGGCCGCCCGCCGCGAAGCCGCTCGTGAAGCGGCACGTCGCCGTCCGCCCGGTGGCGGCCGAGCCCCGGGCCAGGCCGCCCCGCCCGGCGCCGAGGCCCCACGTGAGACCGCCGCACGTGGACAAGCCCGCCAAGCCCAACCCGGCCCCGTCTCATCCGATCGACCGTCCTGGAGGACTGCTGGTCCACATCCACCTGCGGGTGCCGCTGCTGTCGGCCGAGGTGCGCGTCCGCCTCGGCACCGACACGCCGCGCGGCGAAATCCGCTCCATACGGCACCGCGCCGCCTCCTACGGCACTCCCCATGGTCACGCCCGTCTTCCGGGGTTGAAGCGAGGGTCGCGGGCACGCCTGGACTGAACCCGCCACCTGATTCTTCCCGTAAAGATCCTTCGGAAGGGCCGGACGGAGCCTAAAGGGCTGGTAGCGTCCGCCGCGGCTCCGAATCCTTGTTACCGAGGAGTCGCCAACCGGCGGCTTGCCATGAAAGAGTGGCGAATCGCCGTAACGGCCTACCGGGCAGACGGGCTTCACTACGCTATAAGCGCCCGGTGTCGCTACGCCGAAATGGGCACGCTGTGAGCTCCCGTGTTGAGGAAGGACGGTGCCGCATGGATCGCTGCGCGCTGTTCGTGGACGCCGGCTACCTGCTGGCCGACGGTGCCATGGCGGTACACGGCACGCGCCATCGCGAGACCGTCTCGTGGGACTTCGGCGGCCTCCTGCAACTCCTCGGCAACCTCGCCAGGGAACGCACCGGCATGCCGTTGCTGCGCTGCTACTGGTACGAGGCGACGGTCGAGGGGCGCCGCAACCCCGAGCACGACGCGCTGGCCGACCTGCCCGGCCTCAAGCTGCGGCTCGGCCGGATCCGGCCCGGCCGCCGCGAGGGCGTCGACACCGAGATCCACCGCGACCTGATGACGCTGGCCCGCAACGACGCGCTCGCCGACGCCGTCCTGGTCAGCGGCGACGAGGACCTCGCCCAGGTCGTCGCGGACGCCCAGGACCTCGGCGTCCGCGTCACGGTCGTGCACGTCGCCGTCGACGGCAACTGGACGATCTCCCGGGTGCTGCGCCAGGAGTGCGACGACCTCATCGAGATCGGCTCCGGCCACCTGCGTCCCTACGTCAACCTGCTCGCCGGCGTCGACGGCGGCTCCTCGCTCGGCACGAGCCCGCTGTCCAACGGGCACGGCGCCACGAACGGGCACGCCTCCTCCCTCGGCCCGCTCCAGAACACCTCGAACAACGGGCCCCCGCCGTCGTCGCCGCTGAGCATCCCGCCCGCGACGCCCGCCCCGTCCCCGGCCGTCCGCGACCTCGGCCCGGCCATGACCGGCGGGCTCGGCGGCGGATCCTCGCCGACCGGCGGCACCGGCCTCGGCACCGGCCCCATGTCGCTGCCCGGAGGCACGGGCGGCGGGCTCGCCGGATCGTCCTACGGCAGCGGCGGGCTCCCGCTCCCGCAGCACCCCGCCCCCGGACCGTCCTCGACGCAGGCGCCGTCGGTGCCCGTGCCGCCGCCGTCCCCCAGCCCGCAGTACACCTCCTCCCCGATCCCGGCGCCCTCCCCGCCGCCTCCCCCGCAGACCATCCAGTCGCAGGCGGCGCCGTCCGGCCAGCACGGCCCCTACACCGGCCCGCAGCAGATCTCCCCCCTCCCGGTGCAGCAGACGCCGACCCTCTCGGACGCCGTCAAGGCCGCCCATCAGGAAGGCCAGGACTTCGGCGAGTCCGTCGCCCGCGACGCCCCCGCGCTGTGGCTGGAGGCCGTCCTCGCCCGCAAGCCGCGCATGCCGTCCGACCTGGAGGCCCGGCTCCTGCAGGGCTCCTCGCTGCCCATCGACTTCCTCCTGCACGACGAGGTCCGCCACGCCCTGCGCCGCGGCTTCTGGGACGCGCTCGAACGTTCGCGCAGGTGACCTGACGTCCACTCATTAGCACCGGTATTCCACGATCATCATCGATTCGCCCGCTTCGGCCGGGCGGTGCCGGGTAGCGTTGAACCGTGACGCATGTGACGGAAGACGATCTCGACGACCTGGAGTTCGACACCCTGCGCACCGGCGATCACATCTCGGCGGCCCGCAGGCTGACCGAGCTGGCCGAGTCGGTGTCCGGTGGAGTGTCACGCGCCAACGTCCTGCTGCGCGCCGGCGAGCAGTGGCAGCACGCCGGCGACCACGCCAGGGCCGCCGAGCTGTACCGCAGGGCCATGGAGGACGGCGGCGAGACCTACGGCGACCCGCGCGCCTACCTCGCCGACGCGCTCTTCGAACTGGGCCGCGGCGACGAGGCCCGCGCCCTCGTCGACCAGATCCGCGCCGACAAGCCGCGCGACCCCGAGGTGTACCGCGCCGTGGCCGAGGTGCTCTACGCCCAGGGCGACGCGACCGGCGCCCACGAATGGGCCACCAGCGGAGCCGACGTCGTCCTGGAACTCCGCGACCGCGCCGTGGGAACCGGCATGGGCGGCGGCCCCGACGAGGCCCCCGCCCCTGACGCCGACACCCTCACCCCGGGCCTGGACGACGTCGCCCTCGCCGAAGACAGCCTCGAAGCCCTCCTCCGCCTCCGCTACCGCGCCCGCATAGACCTGGGCCGAAGCGAAGACGACTACGACGCCCTCCTAGACGACCTTTTGAAGAACTCGTGATTCCCCAGGGGGGCGACCCCCTGGAACCCCCGTCACGAGCCGGGCGGTGCTAGCCCAGGGGTAGCGCCCCCCCTGGAACCCCCCGTCGCGAGCCGGGCGATCCTCACGCCACGGTGCGGGTTTCCGTGCCCGTGCGGGTATTCGTCGTGTCGCTGCGGTCGCCCGGCTCGGCGGGTCGTGCGACCTCCAGGCGCTTAGAGCGCCTTCCGGCCGCCCGACCCGCGCCTCGGCACAGGCCAGCTCCAAGAGCGTCACAGCGTGGCACGTCCAAGAGCACTGGACGTGAACGATTCACACCCTCTTGGGCTCGTAGTCCAACCGAGGCGCGGGCAGGCGCGTGGAGCGAGCGCAGCGAGCGCAACGCGCATGCCCGCCGAGCCGGGCGACCGCAGCGACACGACACCGACCCGCACGGACACAGCGACCCGCACCGTGGCGTGAGGATCGTCCGGCTCGCAACGGGGGTTCCAGGGGGTCGCCCCCTGGGTAGAGGCGTCGCCCCCCTGGGAAGACACAGCTACAGGCGGGCTATTAGTTCGCTCAGGGATTGGGCGGCGGCGGTGGGGGGTTCGTGTTCGGTCGTGGGCCAGCCGCGTAGGTGGGCCTCTCTGATGGCCTCATCGTGCTTGGGGGAGGCGGAGCGGTCCGAATGGGTGCGGAGGTAGCCGCAGGGCGCCTCGGGCCAATCTGGGGCCGTGGGGAGGTCTTCCTGCGGGGCGTCGTGGTCGTGCCGGGCCGGGCGGGGGAGATCGGCGTCGACGAAGACGTAGCCGCCCACGGGGCGGTGGGCGGCGCGCTGGGCCAGGCCGACGCCGGGCAGCAGGGGGCCGGCGGCGCCGTGCGCCACGAGGACGAGCGGTGGGACCGGGTCGGTCGCGGTGATGGTGAGCGAGACGCGGGCGATGTAGCGGGGGCCCGCGTCGTCCGGGACGTCCGGTGCCACCACGTCCAGCCCGTACGAGCGGAGCATCTCGGGCAGGTCGCCCCAGGAGGCCGCGGTGGCGCCGGGAGCGTGCAGCAGGACGAGGGTTCCGGGTGTCACCCCGCGAACCGTACACGGCGGCGGCGGAGCGCGTACGCAGGGTGAATAGGGTTCTGCACGTGAGCGATCGCGATGAACTGCTGCAGAAGATCAAGGACAGGGCCGTGGTGCACGGCGACTTCGTGCTGTCGTCGGGCAAGCGGGCGTCCTGGTACGTGGACCTCCGCCGGGTGACGCTGGACGGGTCCGCGGCCCCGCTGGTCGGACGGGTCATGCTGGACGAGACCGCCGACCTCGACTACGAGGCCGTGGGCGGGCTGACGCTCGGGGCGGACCCGGTGGCCGCCGCGATGCTGCACGCGGCGGCGGCGCGGGGCCGGGCGCTGGACGCGTTCGTCGTCCGCAAGGCGGGCAAGGCCCACGGGCTGCAGCGCCGGATCGAGGGGCCGGACGTGGCGGGCCGCCGCGTCCTCGCGGTGGAGGACACCTCGACCACGGGCGGCTCCGTGCTCACGGCGGTGGAGGCGCTCCGCGAGGCGGGGGCGGAGGTGGTGGCGGTCGCGACGATCCTGGAGCGCGGCGCCGCAGGCCGGATCGCCGAGGAGGGCCTGGAGTACCGGCACCCCTACGAGGTCGCCGACCTCGGTCTCGATTAGCGGGCCTTCACGAGCCACTGGGCGCGCTGGCCGTTCGGCTGGCGCGGCTGGAGCCTGCCGTAGATCGCGACCTGCAGGGAGCCGCCGTTCTGGGCGACGACCTGCAGGGGCGCCTCCTTGAACTGGAGGGTGTCGCCGGTGTTGAGCGTGCTGTTGGCGAGCACCTTGCCGCCGGCGTCGGCGACGCGGACCACCACCGTCGTGGGCTGGCCGGTCACGCGGATGACCAGGGGGAGCGGCGCCGTGGGCGACGTCGTGGTCTCGTTGCTGCTCGGCGTGGTGCGCCCGGCATCGCCCGACGGCGAGGCCCCCGAAGGGCCCTTCTTGTCGGGTTCGCTCATGATCGCGTTGACCAGGGCCATGCCCCCGACGATGAGCAGGGCCAAGGCGGCCATCACGGCCAAGGCCGCGATCAGTATGCGCGCGAGACCCCTAGGGTCCGACCGGTGACGTCCCACATGGGGAGGTTAGCGATAACTGTCACCGCTGAGCGACGGACGGGACTCTTCCGGACCATTCTTATTCGGACCGTGGTCCGCTTTGCGGCCCTTCAGGACCTCCCGAATGATCGGAATGACCGAAAGAATCAGGATGACCGCAACGCCCGGGAGGATGTATTTCTCAACGTCGGGCACTTCGGACCCGAGGAAGTGGCCGAGGAGGAAGAGGGCGTCCGTCCAGACGATGCCGCCGATCGCGTTCCAGACGAAGAACTTCTTCGCATCCATGCCGAGCATCCCGGCGAGCGGGTTCAGGAACGTCCGGACAATCGGGATGAACCGGGCAAGCACCACCGCCTTCGCGGGGCCGAACCGGTTGAAGTAGTACTCGGCCTTCTCCACCCACTCCTGCTTGAAGATCCGCGAGTCGGGTCTGTCGAAGAGCTTGCGGCCGTAGCGGGCGCCGAGGAAGTGGCCGAGCTGGGCGCCGGCGATCGCCGCCACCGGGCCGCCGATCAGCAGCCAGGGCAGCGACAGCGGCTGGAAGTCCTGGCCGTTGACGGTCGAGACCGCCGTGAGGATCCCCGCCGTGAACAGCAGCGAGTCGCCCGGAAGGATGCAGCCGATCAGAAGACCGGTCTCCGCGAAGATGATGGCGAGCACGCCGATCGTCGCGAACGTGCCGAAAAGCTGCAGCCACGCGGTGGGGTGCAACCACTCGGTGATGTCAAGGGGAAGGGCAGTGAGATCCACACCGCGAGCGTACCTTTCCCCACGCTCCGATTAGGCGGGATACTGAGCGCGGACGGCATGCCCGACCCGGAAACCGCGTGACCTGGGCACTCCCTGGGTACGCGGACGTCCGGGAGCTACCGCCCGGCCGGATGCCCGGCGGCACCCTGCGTATGAAAGGACGCTGACAATGCCCATCGCAACGCCCGAGGTCTACGCGGAGATGCTCGACCGTGCGAAGCGCGACGGCTTCGCCTTCCCCGCGATCAACGTGACGTCCAGCCAGACGCTGAACGCCGCGCTGCGCGGGTTCGCGGAGGCGGAGAGCGACGGCATCGTGCAGGTGTCCACCGGCGGAGCCGACTACCTGTCCGGCTCCACGGTGAAGGACATGGTCACGGGCGCGACCGCGCTGGCCGAGTACGCCCGGGTCGTGGCAGCCAAGTACCCGGTGAACATCGCGCTGCACACCGACCACTGCCCGAAGGACAAGCTGGACGGCTTCATGCGGCCGCTGGTGAAGATCTCGCAGGAGCGGGTGGCGCGCGGCGAGGAGCCGCTGTTCCAGTCGCACATGTGGGACGGATCCGCCGTCGAGCTGCACGAGAACCTGCGGATCGCCGCCGAACTGCTGGAGGAGTGCGCCAAGGCCCGGATCATCATGGAGATGGAGATCGGGGTCGTCGGCGGCGAGGAGGACGGCGTCGCCAACGAGATCAACGAGAAGCTGTACACCACGCCGGGCGACGCGCTCGCGACCGCCGAGGCCGTCGGCGTGGGCGAGAAGGGCCGCTACATCCTGGCGGCGACGTTCGGGAACGTGCACGGCGTCTACAAGCCGGGCTCGGTCAAGCTGCGTCCCGAGGTGCTCAAGGAGATCCAGGACGCGGTCGGCGCCAAGTACGGCAAGGACAAGCCGTTCGACCTGGTGTTCCACGGCGGCTCGGGCTCCACGCTGGAGGAGATCCGGGAGGCGGTGTCGTACGGCGTCGTCAAGATGAACATCGACACCGACACCCAGTACGCCTTCACCCGCCCGGTCGCCGAGCACATGTTCCGCAACTACGACGGCGTGCTGAAGGTCGACGGCGAGGTCGGCAACAAGAAGCAGTACGACCCGCGCTCGTGGGGCAAGGCGGCGGAGACCGCGATGGCCGCCCGCATCGTCGAGGCCGCCGAGAACCTGCAGTCCGCCGGCAAGAAGCTGAAGTAGCGGAGCGGGCCGGGGGCCGCGCGGCCCCCGGCCACGCCCGTTGCCTGACGAAACGCGGGTAGGCTCGCAGGCGTGGCACTGCCCCGCACCTACGACTCGCAGAACTGCTCGGTCGCCCGCTCGCTGGAGGTCGTGGGCGACCGCTGGACGATGCTGGTGATCCGCAGCGCGTTCCAGGGCGTGCGGCGCTTCGACGACTTCCAGGACACCCTGGGCGTGGCCCGCAACGTCCTCACCGACCGGCTCAACCGGCTCTGCGACGAGGGCATCATGCGCCGCGTCCCGTACCAGCAGCGGCCGGAGCGCCACGAGTACCGGCTGACCCGCAAGGGCGTGGAGCTGTGGCCCGCGGTCATGACCCTGATGATGTGGGGCGACCGCCACTACGCGCCTGCCGGCCCTCCCCTGGTCATCGGCCACCGGGGCTGCGACGGCACGCTGACCCCTTCGTTCACGTGCGGCTCCTGCGGCGCGCACCTCGGCCCCGCCGACGTCGACCCCCGGCCGGGCCCCAGTGCTTAGGGACCCTTCCTCGAAGTCGCCTCGGCAATGCCGCGCGAACGCGTGACCTGCCCGGTGGAGCGACGCCGGAGGCGAGCGGAGCCGGGCGGATCGCGAAGCGATGCCGCGTTCGCCCAGGCCAGGTCGCGTAGCGAGCCGCCAGGCGAGCGAAGTGGGCCGGGACTGAATCAACACGGCGTGGTTCGGCGATGAACAGCCATCTGGTCCGGGCGGCGCGGCGCGGTGCGGAGGCGCAGATCGCGCACGTCTCGCTCGTCCGGCACGCGGCCGCCCAGGGGCTGGTCGCGCGGGTCTACGACCAGCTCGAACGGGACTTCGGCATCCTCGCGCCGCCGGTGATCCTGCACTCCCCCGTCCCGGAGCTGCTCGCCGCCGTGTGGACGATGCTGCGCGAGACCCTGGTCGCGACGGGGAAGGCCGAGCGCGCGGTCAAGGAGGCCGCCGCCGCGGCGGTGTCGCTCGGCAACTCCTGCCCCTACTGCGTGGCGGCGCACAGCACCACGCTGCACGGCCTCGTGCGCGGGCGCGACGCCACCGCGATCGCCGCGGGCAGGCTCGACGAAGTCGGCGACCCGCGCATCCGCGCGATCGCCGAGTGGGGCGTGCGGTTCGGCACGCCGGAGGTTCCCGAGCGCCCGTTCCCACCCGAGCAGGCGCCCGAGATCGTCGGCACCGCCTTCGCCTTCCACTACTACAACCGGATGGTCAACATCTTCCTGGGCGAGTCGCCGTTCCCCCCGAGCGCCCCGGCGAGGGCGCACGGCGCGATCAGCCGGGTGATGGGCCGCCTGATGGCCGCGGGCACGCGCGCCCGGCACGCCCCTGGCGGCTCCCTCGACCTGCTGCCGCCCGCGCCGTCCGGCGACCTGCCCTGGACGGAGGGCAACGAGGTGATCGCCGCCGCGTTCGCGCGCACGTCGGCGGTCATCGACCGGGCGGGCGAGCGGGCGGTGCCGGCGCCGGTCCGGGAGCTGCTGGCCGCAGAGCTCGCCGCGTGGGACGGGCACGCGGCCGAGCCCGCGCGGATCGACGAGGCCGTGGCCCGTCTGCCCGCGCCGGACCGTCCCGCCGGGCGGCTCGTGCTGCTGACCGCGCTCGCCTCGCACCGGGTCGGCCCGGCGGTCGTCGCGGAGTTCCGCCGCGACGACGGCGCGGACGCCCGCCTGCTGGAATGCCTCGCGTGGGCCGCGTTCACCACCGCACGGGCGGCGGCGGCCTGACCGGACGCTTGCCCGGCCTTTTGTAAATTGCGACGATCGGGCCATGGTGGTTCGGCTCACGGAAGAGAACTGGGCGGCGACCCGGAAGTATCTGCGCGGGACCGGTGACCGGTTCGCCGAGTTACTGACCTCGGCCGGATCCGGGACGAAGGCCACCGCGACCTGGACGGTGACCGATATGGCGGCGCATGTCGCCACCCTCGCGCGGATGTATCACCAGATGGTCGATCCCGCCGGTTGCGACGATCCGCTGGCCGTGACCGACGACCTCGTCCGGAGCACGATCGTCGATACGGTCGACACCGCGAACGAGGAATTGCTGCGCCTTTTCCCCGAGCGCGATCCAGAGGTCCTCGCGGACGTCCTGCTCCGCGATGTCGACCGCCTTCTGACGGCGACGCGGGACGCCGATCCCGCGATGGCGCTGCCCTGGCTGGGCGGCTCGCACGTCCCGCTCGGCGGGCTCCTGGCGCACCTGCTCAACGAGCTCCAGATCCACGGCCGCGACATCGCCCGGCCCCTGCGCAGGCGCTGGGACGTCCCGCCTCAGGAGGCGGCCCCGTTCTTCGAGATGTTCCTCGTCGGGGTGACCGAGTACGGGTACGGGCGGCTGCTGGAGGGTCACGGCCCCGCGCCCGCCGGACGGATCACCGTCGAGTTCCGCTCCGACCACACCGCCCCAGTGGTGATGGCGATGACCGATGGGTTCGTCACCGTGGAGGAGCCCGGCGACCGTCCCGACGTGCGGCTGTTCTTCGACCCGACGGTGCTCAACCTGATGCTGTTCGGACGGATCGGCAGGGCGCGGGCCGTGCTGAGCAGGAAGATTGTCATTCGGGGGCGGCGGCCCTGGGTGCTTCCCGCATTCCTCCGGATCGTGCGTCTTCCCTCGTGAACGGCGGCGCCTCCCTTTCACCGGCCCCCTCGAAGGGCGGACACCGATGACTTCTCGCCGCGGCGAAGGTCTATACAGGTGATCATCCCAGCGAGGTGAGGAGCCGAATGCGTGAGGCGACCGGCGCATCGGCGCCCCTCCGATCGAACGCGCGCATCCTGGAGCGCTCGATCGGCTTTCTCCTGACCGCCGTCCAGCCCGTCACGCGGCCGATGCTCACCCGTCCGACACCCTGCGCGGCCTGGGATCTCACCATGCTGCTCCTGCACGTCGGCGACTCCCTCGCGGCGGTGCACGAGGGCCTGGCGGGAGGCCGGGTCGGCCTCCGCCCGGTCGCGGTCGACCCGGCCGACGACCCGGTGTCGGCGCTGCGCGTCCGCGCCGCCCGCGTGCTCCGCCACGCCATGGCCTTCCCCGGCTGTGCCGACCGCGACGCGGGGACGGCGGCGATCGGCGACCTCTGCCTGCCCGGCGAGCTGGTGGCCGGCGCGGGCGCCCTGGAAGCGGCCGTGCACGGCTGGGACGTCGCGCAGGCGACGGGAGCGGGGCAGCCCATTCCACCGGACCTGGCCGCCGATCTCCTGGACGTGTCGAGGACGCTGGCGCCGCCGTGCGGGCGCCTGCCGCTGTTCGGCGAGCCGCTGGATCCCGGCCCGCACGCGTCGCCCGGCGACCGTCTCGTCGCCTTCCTCGGCCGCCGTCCGGCGCCCTGAGGCGATCTCGCTCAGGTTGCTTCACACAACTTTGTGCGCTCCAATGAGTTGTGTGAAGCAACTCGATGTGCGCACCGTCGCCCGCATCCACGCCGTGCTCGACGACGTCCGGATCCGCCCGTACGGCGTCACCGACCGCGACCGCCTCCGCCGGATGTCGGACCGGCTGTCGGCCGCCAGCCTCTACACCCGCTTCTTCTCCGGCACGCCCCGCATCCCCGACCACTACGTCCGCCTTCTGGAGGGCCTCGACCACTGGCACCGCGAGGCCCTCGTCGCGCTGGACCGGGACGAGATCCTCGGCATCGCCGAGTACGCCCGCGACGCGGCACGGCCCTGGCGGGCCGACCTCGCCGTCCTGGTCGCCGACCCCTGGCAGCGCCAGGGCCTCGGCAGCGCCCTCGTCGGCTGCCTGTCCGAACTCGCCGGGCGGCGCGGCATCACCGAGTTCGACGCGGACGTCATCCTCACCAACCGGCAGGCGCTCCTGTTCGTCCATAGCGGCTGGCCGGCGGCCCGCTCCACGAGGGACGGCGGGTCCGCCCACTTCCGTCTGCCGCTCCCCGTGCCCGCCTGACCCCGGCCGGTTGAATCCGGACGGGGGCGCCCGCTTACCATGACCGGCATGACCCAGAACCTGCTCGGCGGCCCCGCTCCCACCGAACTTCCGGACAACGTCGAGGCCCGGACGGCCCTGGAGGAGGGCGTCGACCCGTTCGAGGTCGCCGCGCGCCACCCGGACCACCCGGGCGCGTGGGCCGAGCTGGCCGACCGCTCCTTCGCCAAGGGCAGCGTCATCGACTCCTACGCGTTCGCCCGCACCGGCTACCACCGCGGGCTGGACCAGCTGCGCCGGGCGGGCTGGAAGGGCCACGGCCCCATCCCCTGGGAGCACGAGCCGAACCGCGGCTTCCTGCGCGCCCTGCACGCCCTCGCCCGGGCCGCCGCCGCCATCGGCGAGGAGTCCGAGGCCGAGCGCTGCAAGACGTTCCTCCGCGACAGCAGCGCCGAGGCCGCCGACGCCCTCAACGGCTCCTGACGCCACCGATCGAGCGCGCCGCCCGGGACGCCTGGGCGGCGACGCCGGGGATGCCCGACACCAGGAACGGGCCTCCGCCGGCGAGGTCGCCGGCCACGTGCAGGCGACGATCGGAACGGCCTGCGACGAGGACCCGTCCCGTGCCGGGGTCGACGGCGAGGCCGCCGTCCGGGTCCAGCACCGCGCCCTGGGCCAGCAGGGACGAGACGAGCGGCTCGGCCGCCCGGGGAATCGCGTGCGGCGGCGGGTTGACCGCGTTGATCACGATGTCGGCGGTGCGGACGCCCGCCGCGTGCGTGATCTCGAATCCGGACCCCGCCTCGATCTTCTCGATCCCGGGCAGCACCTCCAGCGCCCCCGCCTCGAACAGCTCCAGCAGCAGCGCGGCGTTGCGGGGCACCATCGGCGAGGCCACGCTCGTGATCGTCCGGAAGTGGCGGCCGCGGAGCCGCTCCCGGTCACGCGCCCGCAGCAGCCGCCACGCGATCGGACCGGCGGTGTGCGCGGCCTCCTGCACGATCCGGCGGCCGAGCTGCGGCGCGTCCACCAGGGCGAGCTGCTCGCGCAGGCTCGCCTCAGGGCCCCGTTCCCATGCCGCGGCGATCCAGGCCGCGAGGGCGTCCCAGCTCTCGCCGTGATCCGCCAGCTCCCTGCGGATCAGGTCGGTGAACTCCGCCAGCCCGATCGGCCCCTCCAGGGACCGCAGGCGGTCGGGCGCCAGATACCGGAGGCCCGTCGGAGCGGGACGCTGCCAGACGAACGGGAGCGTCCCGCTCCGCGACACCATGCCGATCCTGCCGGTGTGCCCGCGCGCGGCCAGTGACGCCACGATGTCGACCGCGGTCAGGCCCGTCCCGATGACCGCCACATCACTTCGGGGCGGGACGTCCGCGAGGGTCTGCCGCAGTGGATACGGGTCGGCGACGAAGCCGGGCGCGCCTGCCAGCCCGTAACCGTCGCGGGGAGCGCCCCCGCCGACGCACAGGACGACGTGGTCGGCGGTGTACCGGCGTCCGTCTGCCGTTCGCACGGTTGGGCGGTCTGCGAGGGACACTCCTGTCACGGCCGCGTCGACGACCTCCGTCCGGGCGAACCGGGCGAGCGCGGCCTCAGCCGTGTCCACCAGGTACCGCCCGTACACGGCGCGCGGCGGTATCGGGCGGCCGAGCCGCTCGTCGAGGTGGGTTCCGGCGGGCGCGTCCCCGTCCAGCCAGCGCGCGTAATGCTCCCGGTCCCCGGACCGGATCGACATGATCTCCGGCGGGGCGTTGACGAGCACGGAGTCCAGGTCCGGCCGGTAGGGGCGGCCGCGCCACGGCGGCGTCGAAGGGTCGAAGACGGTGACGGACCGGATGTCCGAGGGGTCGAGGGCGTCCAGCAGCGCGACGGCCGCCGCACCCGCCCCGATGATCGCGATGTCCATGCCGCCGAGCCTCGCCGCCCGGCCGCGCCCGCCCCATCCCCCGCGGGCGAGGGATCGTCCCGGGCCGCGATCCCCCATCTGAGGGGGTACGCCCGCCGCGCACGGCGGGCAGACTGGAACGGTGATCGACCAGCGGGAACGGCGGGCCCTCCTCGACGGCGCCGCACGCGCACGGGACGCGTCCGGCCTGTTCGCGGGCGCCTCGTCGCGGCTCGGACGGCTGCTCGGCTTCCAGGCCGCCGCGTGGTCGGCCACCGACCCGGAGACCGGGTTGATCACCGCCCCGATGCTGGTCGAGAACCTCGGGCGCGGCGAGCAGTGCTTCGCCTACTGGGAGTGCGCGCTCCTGGAGGAGACCGTGCTGCCCTACCGCGACCTGGCCCGCGCCGCCGTCCCGGCCGCCGGGCTCGTGGCGAGCACCGACGGACTGCCCGCCCGCAGCGCGCAGTACCGCAGGCTGCTCGGCCGCCAGGGGATCGGGGACGAGCTCCGCGCCGTCCTGCGGACCGGTGGCCGGCCCTGGGGCGTCGTCAGCCTGTTCCGCGAGAAGGGCCGGGAGCCGTTCGGCCCCTCGGAGGTCGCCCTCGTAGCGGGCCTCTCCGCGCCGCTCGCCGACCGTCTCCGCGAGCTGGCCCGGCCCGTCCGGCCGCCGGGCCCGGCCGCGGGCCAGGACCCGGGGCTCATCCTGTTCGACCCGGCCGGCACGCCCTTCTCGATCAACGACGAGGCCCGCGACCTCCTCTCTCGCCTCCCGGACGGCCCGTCCGTCCCGTCGCCGCTGGGCCCGCCCCTGCCGGTCTGGCTCGCCGGGACCGCCGCGCAGGCCCGCGCCGTCGCCGCCGGCCGCGACCGCGGAGCGGCCCGCATCCGGATCCGCACCCGCGACGGCCAGTGGCTCGTCGTCCACGCCTCCAGCATGGACGGGGTCCCCGGCGCGCCCGGCCCCACCGCCGTGGTCGTCCAGCCGGCCGCCGGCTCCGACATGGCGCCGGTCATCGCGGAGGCGTACGGCCTGTCCGCGCGCGAACTGGAGATCACCCAGCTGATCGCGCGCGGGCTGACCACCGGCGGCATCGCCGCCGAGCTGGTCATCTCCCCGCACACCGTCCGCGACCACGTCAAGGCCGTGTTCGCCAAGACGCGCGTGTCGAGCCGCGGCGAGCTGGTCGCGAAGCTGTTCGCCGAGAACTACTGGCCGCGCCGGGGCAGGTGACGGCCGGGAACCGGCCTCCGGTTTCTTTGTCGCCCGCCTGCGGGTACGCTTTGATCGCAAGAGGCCCCTTCGCGCTTGCGGCGACCGGGGCCTTCGTCGTGGGAAGGAAGAACGGCATGCCTGCCATCGTTCTTGTCGGTGCCCAGTGGGGAGATGAGGGCAAGGGCAAGGCGACAGACCTGCTCGGTGGGGACGTCGACTATGTCGTCCGATACCAGGGCGGCAACAACGCGGGCCACACGGTGGTCATCGGCGACAAGAGCTACGCGCTGCACCTGCTGCCGTCCGGAGTGCTGTCGCCCGACGTCGTCCCCGTCATCGGCAACGGCGTGGTGATCGACCCGGCCGTGCTGCTGCAGGAGATCGACGGCCTGCGGGACCGCGGCATCGGCTGCGAGCGGCTGCTGATCTCGGCGAACGCGCACCTGATCATGCCGCACCACCGCGCCCTCGACAAGGTCACCGAGCGCTACCTCGGCAAGGCCCGGATCGGCACCACCGGCCGCGGCATCGGCCCCACCTACGCCGACAAGATCAACCGGATGGGCATCCGCGTCCAGGACCTGTTCGACCCGAACATCCTCACGCAGAAGCTCGACCTGGCCCTGCGCGAGAAGAACCAGGTCCTGACGAAGGTCTACAACCGGCGCCGCATCGAGACCGGGCCGATCGTCCAGGAGTACCTGGCCTACGGCGAGCGCCTCAGGCCGTTCGTCGCCGACACCACGCTCGTCCTCAACAAGGCGCTGGACGACGGCAAGGTCGTCCTCCTGGAGGGCGCGCAGGGCACGCTGCTCGACATCGACCACGGCACGTACCCGTTCGTGACCTCGTCCAGTCCCACGGCCGGCGGCGCCTGCGCGGGCTCCGGCGTCGGCCCCACCAAGATCACCCGTGTGATCGGCATCCTCAAGGCCTACACGACCCGTGTAGGGTCCGGGCCGTTCCCCACCGAGCTGCTGGACGAGCAGGGCGAGTACCTGCGCACGACCGGCGGCGAGTACGGCGTGACCACGGGCCGCGACCGCCGCTGCGGCTGGTTCGACGCCGTGATCGCCCGCTACGCCACCCGCGTCAACGGCATCACCGACTACTTCCTGACGAAGCTGGACGTCCTGTCCGGCCTGGAGCGGGTCCCGGTGTGCGTCGCCTACGAGGTCGACGGCGTCCGGGTGGACGAGCTGCCCACGACGCAGACCGAGTTCCACCACGCCAAGCCCGTCCTCGAATACCTTGACGGCTGGCAGGAGGACATCACCGCCGCCAAGAAGTTCGAGGACCTGCCCGCCAACGCGCAGGCGTACGTCCGGGCCCTGGAGAAGATGTCCGGCGCCCAGATCTCCGCGATCGGCGTAGGCCCCGGCCGCGACCAGACCCTTTCCATCCGCCCCCTCGTTTGAGCCACAGCCTCCGGCACGCCGCAACCCCGCGACGACCTTAGGGTTGCGATCGCGTCCGAAGGCAGATTCGAGCGAAGCAAGAATCTGATCGCGCAGCGAGCCGCAAGGCGAGACGGAGCGATGCCAGCGATCGCCGCGTTCTTCGACGATGGAGGGCCGCCAGGCCCGAAGGAGGAGAAGAATGCCGTGAATATCGAGGTGCACGGGCATCGGGGGGCGCGCGGCCTCCGTCCGGAGAACACCCTGCCCGGCTTCGCCCACGCACTCGACCTCGGCGTCGACGTGATCGAGTTGGACGTGGGCCTGTCCTCGGACGGCGTGGTCGTCCTCGGGCACGACCAGGTGCTCTCCCCGGCCGTCCTCGCCGACACGGGCCCCGCCTGGCCGGGCGACCCCGCCTACCCCTATCTCGGCAGGCCCGTCCGCGAACTGTCACTCGCCCAGTTGCGGACGCTCGACGCGGGCCTCAGCTGCGAGGCCGCCCCGATGCCCGGCACCCGCATCCCCACGCTCGCGGAGGCGTGCGCCCTACTGGCCCCCACCGGCGTCAGGCTCTCCGTCGAACTCAAGACGGACCCGTCCTGGACCGACGAAGAGGTGGAGCTCCTGACGGCTTCCGTGGCGGCCGTCCTGAAGGCCTTCGGCTGCACCGGGCGCTCCCAGCTCCTGGCCTTCGACTGGCGCGTCCTGACCGAGGCCCGCCGCCACTACCCGGACCTGGGCCGCGTCGCCCTGATGGAACGCAAGACCCTGACCCCGGAGACCGCCTGGCTCGCGGGCCACTCCCCGACCGACCCGGTGGCCGCGGCCCTCGCCCTGGGCGCCACGGCCGTCTCCCCCGAACACGAGATCACCACCCCCACCCTGATAGACCAGGCCCACTCCCTGGCCCTCCCAGTCATCGTCTGGACGGTCAACACCCCCCAGGACATGACCCGCTTCATGACCCAGGGCGTGGACGCGATAGTCACCGACTACCCCGACGTCCTCCAGACCCTCCAAGCACGAACCCCCGCCGTCTGACGCACGACGCCCAGCCACCGCAGCAACCACGCAACAACCTCAATGGTTGCGATCGCGTCCGAAGGCAGGTTCAAGCGAAGCGAGAACCTGATCGCGCAGCGAGCCGCCAGGCGAGACGGAGCGATGCCAGCGATCGCCCGCAGTACTCGACGATGGAGGGCCCCCCGGGCCCGAAGGAGGAGAGCACTGCAATAAACACGCCGCGATCGCG